>CAZZLT010000001.1:0-15335 GCA_964655125.1 uncultured Desulfurococcaceae archaeon
GTAAGTACTCACTACCTGACCAATAGCTATACCACCATCATTAGGTGGTATCCTCCTAGGTAGGTATACCTTAACGTCGTAGTTATTGAGGATGTCTTCTAAACCTTTAACAATTATTGAGTTAACTACAGCCCCACCACCAAGTACTACATGATTTACTCTAGTACCGTAGACTAACCTACGTACTACCTCACCTAAAGACATACCTAAAGAGTATTGAGTACTGAATGCTAAATCACTAACACTTCTATCTAAACTCTCTAAAACCTTCTCAATAATCTTAGTAGTCAGTACTGTATACCCCTCATCACCAACACCTACAAACCCTTCAAACCCATCTAATAACTTACCTCTACTGCCGGCAGCTTCTAGCTTTATAGCTGGTTCACCCTCATAAGTCCTCTCAAAACATACCTTAAGTAGTACTGATACTGAATCTAAGAACCTACCAGTACTTGATGTAGAGATCCTAGACTCTCTAATCCTCTTAAGCACTATATACGCTTCATCAATACCGTACCTAAAAGCTTCAACTAAACCTAACTTACTGATTAACTTGATAACCTCATCATCATCTCTTAAGATTCTATATAGGAATGATGTTAAGACTCTTACAGGGAATATTGTTGAGTAGTCAGTATCTGGTAATGTTATATTCTCTAGATGTCCAACCCTCATATAACCTAAGTAATCACCTCTAATGACCTCACCACCCCATATATTACCGTCATCACCGTAACCTACACCATCAAGTACTACAGCTATGAACTCCTCATTAGGGTCTAAACCTAAGTCTGTAGCAGTAGTTAATGCGTGTGCGTAGTGGTGTTGAACCTCTATTAAATCACCACCATACCTCCTTAAGTAATCCTCAGCTAATACCCTAGATACGTAGTTAGGGTGTTTATCAACTACTATGTAGGTATTACCTACATCTATATTGTAAGTCCTTATAAACCAACTTAAGTACTTATCTAAGTCGTTAAGTACGTCGTAATCATCTACATCACCTATGTACTGAGTTAATACTATCTTATCATCGAATGCTATAGCACCAGCTGACTGTAACTCAGCACCGAACGCGATTACAGGCCTCTTAAACTTAAACTTAGTCTTAATCCATTGGGGTGTGTAACCCCTACCCCTCCTAAGCATGACTAACCTACCGTTAGTAAACCTAACAACACTATCGTCAACTCTATTAACTATAACTCTATTATGTATTAGGAAGTAATCAACGTAATCCTTAAGTAGTTTAAAAGCACATTCCTCATCAATACACATAGGCTTACCTCCAGGATTTCCACTAGTCATTATAGAGAACTTATCTCTAGTAGAATCTAATAGGAGGTAGTGTAGTGCTGTGTATGGTAGGAAAACACCTTCAACATCTAATCCTGGAGATACGTACTTAGATACTGGACTACCCTCCTTCTTAGGTAGTAGTACTATCGGTCTCTCAGGTGATTTAAGTATTTTTACAGCTTCATCACTTAAGTAACATAACTTACTAACTATGAATTCATTTAAAGCCATGATAGCGAATGGTTTTTGAGGTCTCTTCTTCCTCAACCTAAGCTTAATTACTATGTCGTCATCTGTAGCTAGAGCTGCAATATGATAACCTCCTAAACCCTTAACCCCTACTACGTAACCCTCATTAATTAACTTCCCAGCCTCTACTATAGGGTCTTCACACCCTACTAACTCACCAGTATTAGTATGTAGGCTTACCTTAGGACCACATCTTGGACAACTAATCCCTTGAGCGTGGAACCTCCTAATATTGTTAGAGTCTTCATACTCACTCAAGCAATCACTACATAATGGGAAGTCATTCATTGAGGTATTAACTCTATCGTAGGGTGCTCTATACATCATGGAGAATCTAGGACCACACCAAACACAGGAGTTGAATGGGTATCTATACCTCCTATCCCTACAGTCTAAAACCTCTTTAAGACAGTCATCACATATCCCTATATCAGGTGGTATCATAGAGTACTTAATAGCTTCAGGACTTGACTGTAGTATTCTAAAGTCTTTAAACCCTACAACACCTACCTCATAAATACTTAACTCCTCAATACGTGCTATAGGTGGTAAGGACTCCTTAAGCATCCTAACAAACTCATCTAATGATCCCTCATAACCTTCTACATGTACTTCAACTTCAGAACCACCTACATTCCTAACATAACCTTTAAGTCCTAACCTACTAGCTAATCTAAATACTAGAGGTCTGAAACCAACCCCCTGTACGATACCTGTAATCACTAACCTATACGCTCTAAACCTCAGTTCAACCGCCCTACAACTAACTAGTACTTACCTACCTATTAACCACTAAATGAAATACTTATATCTTAATAGTAGTTATAGATTTAATGTATGAGTGAGTTAGAGAGTATATTGAGTAAGGTCTTCGAGTCAATTACTAAGGATGTAGTAGTTAAGAGTAGTGAGGGAGGTAATGTCTTAGAAGTTAGTAGTGAGGATGAATTCAATAAGTTAGTTAGTAGTAGGAGGAATGTCGTAGTATGTTTCTATAAGCCTGACTGCCCTGCATGTAAGTCCTACATACCAGTCTTTGAGGAGGTATCTAAGGAGTTTAAAGGTAATGCAGTCTTCGTTAAAATACAGACTAAGAATTTAAGGAGTATTAGTAAGAAGTATAACGTAGTTGCAGTACCTACAACTATAGTTTTAGTAGGTGGTGATGAAGTTTCTAGATATGAAGGCTCTATGAACATAACCAAACTAATTACATTCTTAATAGCTTCAGGTTTAAAACGTGTTAAAGACAGTGACTAACTTAAGGTTAATATTAACGATATTTAAGTGACTCAACATTAATTATTAGTATGGAGTGATTTAGAGGTATGAGGATATTAATAGTTGGCGGTGGTGATGTAGCTGAAGAACTCATTAAGAGTATAGACCTTAGGAAAAATGAAGTTACTATAGTTGATTCAGAGAGTAGTAGGTGTAGGGAGTTATCCAGTAAGTACGATATTAACGTAATTAATAAGAACGCTACAGACGTCTCACTATATACTTCTGAAGTCTCTATGAATGATATAGATTCAGTGATATCGTTAACGGATAGGGATGAGATCAACCTCTTCGTCCTATCAATAGCTAAGGTTTATAACGTACCTATAAGGATTACTAGAGTTAACGACCCTAGAGTTGCTGAGTTAGTTCTTAAGTTAGGTTTAGGAGTCCCTATAATATCACCATCAATAACTGCTAATATGATTAAAAACTATATAGACTCTGTTAGGAGGCCTAAACTCCTGGTAGAATTCGACGACTTCAAACTATACTTAGTAAGTATTTCAGAGACTGATAAAGTTGTTAATAAAGCTATTAAGGATGTTGAACTACCTCCAGATACTAAGATATTATTACTATTTGATGGTTCGAAACTCTACCCACCTGGAGGTGAGGATGTACTAGCTAGCGGTTACCAACTAATAATACTTAGTAAGGTTAGTGAGGATGAATTAAGTAGTTATTTGAAGGGGTGATTAATTTAGAAGTAGATACTCCATTACTGAATCAGTTAGAAGTAATAACATTACTAGCTGCTACAGTAGTAGTTATTAGGTATATCTTAAGTAGGTTTCTAAATACGTTAGCTCAACGTGGTAGTATCTCATTAAGTACTAAGGCATTACTAACTAGGTTAATAGACTTAACATTACTCTCAACATTCCTGATAATATCTGTTAACATAGTAACTGCTTCCTTAACACCATACGCAGTAGTTGTAGTACTAGGACTTACAGTACTTACATTCTTCTTCTACGATGTTAAGCAATTCGCTGCATACATAACACTTCAGATGTTTAGACATGTTAAGGGTAGGAATGCTGAGATTTACGTACATACTGTTTCAGAACCTATTAAGGGTAGGATAGTTGAGATCTCACCACTGACTTCAGTTATTGAGGACTTCTTCGGTAATAAGATATACATACCTAATACAGTGTTAGTGGAGTCAGTAATTAAGGAGCTTAACCCGAGTATCAGTATTAGGTTAGTACTATCCATAAGTAGGAATGAGGATGTTAATGAGGTCTTCAACGAAGTTAAGAGAGTTTTAAAAGAAGTTGATTTAGGGCCTTTCAGATTTAATGATAATTACGTAGTTATTAAGTCGTTAAACAGTAAGTTCTTAGTAGTAGATATTAGGTTATCATCTATAGCAATACCTATTAGGAATGTCGATATCCTTAAAGTACTGAATCAATTATCTAAAGCTCTCAGTAAGTATGAACCTGTGTTAGAGGTAGTATGAGTTTTTAAGTCTTAACCTAATTAGAGTAAGGGTATACTATGCCTGTACATACTTACGAGTTCAGAAGTAATACCTATATGGTAGTAGTAAATGACATACGTACTAGGTTATTTGAATCCTTATGGGATATACCTGAAGGTATAACATATAATACTTATTTAGTAATTGATGATAAGACAGTATTATTCGATGGTGTTAAGAATGTATATTCTAAAGCGTTAATAGATGAGTTAAGGAACCTACTGAAGGGTAGGGATTTAGATTACTACGTAGTACATCACGGTGAGCCAGACCACTCAGGAAGTTTCCCAGATATTATTAAGGAGTTCCCTAACGTTAAGGTAGTAACTACTGATGTAGGTCTTAAAATACTTAAGAACTTATATAACATCAACTTCAACTACCTAGTAGTAAGTGATTATGATGAGTTACCTATTGGTAAACGTAAGTTAGTGTTTATTAAGGTACCGTGGTTACATTGGCCTGATACATTCGTAACTTACATACCTAATGATAAGATATTATTCTCATGCGATATATTCGGTTCTTACGGAGTATTAACAACTAGTTATTGGGATAGGGATTACGGGGACTTACACGTAAGTTTAAGTAAGAGGTACTTCGCTAATATAGTATCTGCTTATAGGTCTCAAGTAGTTAAAGCTATTGAGAAGTTATCTAAGTATGAATTTGATGTAGTAGCACCTGCTCACGGACCTCTAATTAGTGATATTGGGAAGGTAGTTAACCTGTATTTAAGGTGGTCTAAACCTGAGTTTGAGTCTAAGGTAGTTATCGTGTACTCAAGTATGTATGGGAATTTAGAGGATGCTGTTAAGTATGTAGTTAAAGGTGTTGAGGAGGTAGGTGTTAAAGCTGTATTGATGAAGGTTCCTGAAACAGCTATTACGTACGTAGTTAGGGAGTTAATGGATGCTCCATCAATAATATTCGGAGTCCCTACATACGATGCTAACGCGTTCCCATACATAAGCTTAATTATTGAGTTAATGAGGATTAAGAGATTTGAGGGTAGGTATGTAGGTATCTTAAGTAGTGGTCTTTGGGCACCTACAGCAGAGTCTAGAATTACTAAGGCTTTAGAAGATGTTAAAGCAGTTATTGAGGGTAGGGTAAGTATTTTAGGGGGTGTTAAGGATGGTGATATACCTAAGCTTATAGAGTTAGGTAGGTCCTTAGGTATTAGAGCTAATCAGTTAGGGGTTATTAAGATTTAGACTTCCTCCATATGAATCTAGTACTTAACGTGTAGTTAGTTATGAAGCCAAGTAATATCCCTACGAATTGAGATGTTATTGACTCAACACTTAATACGTAGTAAAGTATTTGAGATGTTATGTACTGTATAGTTACTGCTAATGCTGTACTCCCGTGAAACTTAATTAGTCTAACTAACCAACTACCTAACCTCCTATCCTTAAAAGTCCATAACTCATGAAGTACGTAGTTATTAATTACTGATGCCTCAATAGATAACGCACTAGCTATTAAATGCTGTATACCTAAGGAGTACCTAAGTATGTAGAGAACACCTAAGTTAACTAGAGTTCCTAGGGAACCTACTACTAAGAACTTAAGTAATGTCTTATAAGGTGTTAGAGTAAGTAGGTGTGTTATATAGTTGATTAACTCCTTACTACTTAATTTAGAAGTACCTCTAACCCTAACACCGAATGTGTAGGGTACTTCAGAAACTCTAGAGTACCTACCCTTAACGAGTACCTCAAGAAGTATTTTAAAACCTTTAGGACTTAAACTAATATCTTCTAAGACCTCCCTCCTAAACATGAAGAAACCTGAGATAGGGTCTTCAATACCTCTTACCTTAGGTATTAATAACTTAGCAATTAATATTGCCGTCCTAGAGATTAACCTCCTAATAAAGCCCCAACCACGTACACTACCACCAACTACGTACCTAGACGCTATGACTATATCATAACCCTTAACCAACTCCTCATACATCCTAGGTATTACCTCAGGTGGGTGTTGTAGGTCTGCATCCATAACTACTACGTAGTCACCCCTAGAATTCTTAACACCATCTAATACAGCAGTTGCTAAACCTAACTTACTAGGCCTCCTAATAACTCTAACTGGGTAGTCCTTAGATAAACCCTCAGCAACATCTGCAGTACCGTCAGGTGAGTTATCATCAACTACTACAACCTCATAATCAACACCTACTAAAGCCTTATCAATCCTACGTATGAGTTCTACTATATTATCCCTCTCATTATATGTAGGTACTACTATACTTATCAAAACACTAACCAAGAGTAGTAGTGAGTGAGTAGTTTAATGTCTTAACCTACTCATAACTGCTTCGTAAAGTCTTATAAGTAGTTTCCTCCTATCCTCCATCAACACTACATCACTATAACCATGAGCTACTATATTATGTGCGAATGGTGACGGTATTAAAACCTTAACAACTTCTACACTTACTAAACCATCCTCAATAAACTTTAAGACCTTCTTAGCATTCTCAACATCCATATAATCCTCTAGAACTTCCCTATAAGCCTCATCAAGTATTGGGTAACCATCTAATCTACTAGCGACCTTAAGTAGTGTTTCAGAACTTACCTGCCTCCTACTAATACTAGTATCAACCCCCTTATACCTCCTAAGTAGTGCTAAAGCCCTCTCAGCACAATGTCTAAACCTCCTCTTAAGTAACTCACTATTCCTTAAAGACTTCTTAAGAATACTGACTATATTATCAGACCTTACAGAACTTACTAACTCCTTAACTACTGAGGTATTGAATTCAGGGTTCTTAGGTATTGTCAGCATGAACCCATTATCAGTTACTGTAACTCTAACGTTAACATCTAGTAAGTCACTAATTACTGAAGCATAAGCTCTAGATAAAGCATCATTAACTCTCCTACCTAGTAGGTAGTGGAATATGATGTTTATAGACCTACTATCTAAGTCTTCCCAAACCTCAATAACGTATAACTTATTATCAGGTATTAAACCTAAATACTTAAACTCCTCATAAACGTAATCAACTATATACTTACCTACGTCGTAATCCACCCCATACACACTAACTAACTTATTGATAGCTCCATCAACTCCATACCTAATTATTAAGTCTCTAACATAACCTCTAAACTCAGCTACCTTAAGTGCTGAGTCGAAAGATAGTGGTAGCATTTCTGAGAACCAACTAGGTACTGTAGGTCTTACACCCTCAACCCTCCTAACAATAACCCTCATACCCTCACTCCTTAAGAATTCGTAAGTCCTACCACCTAATACGAAGATATCACCAGGTTCTAAATACTCTACAAAACCTTCCTCTAAATCACCTACGTATTTACCAGTATCTAGGAATACCCTGACCTTAGCTTCATCAGGTATTGCACCTACGTTTAAGTAGTATATCATTCTAGAACCTCTCTTCCTACCGAAAACACCTTCAAACTCATCAAACCATATCTTAGCGTATATGTTAAGACCTTCTAACTCCTCCTCAAACCTACCTGCTAAGTATCTGAGGACCTTAACTAACTCATCAATAGTTAATTCTGAGTAGTTGTAGGACCTCCTAATAACTTTATAAGCTTCATCAACCCTCCACCTCCTCTCTAAGGACATACCTACTAGGTGTTGTGCAAGTATGTCTAAGGGTTTCTTAGGTATCTTAACATTATCTAACCTCCTCTCAATAGCTAGTTTACCGAGTACTGTAACTTCTACTAAGTCATCCCTATCAACAGCTATTAAATAACCCTTACTAACATCTCTAACGTTATGTCCTGACCTACCAACCCTCTGAATCAACCTAGTAACACTCTTAGGTGAGCTTAGTAGTACTACAGCATCTATATAACCTATATCAATACCTAACTCTAGAGATGTAGAACTCACAACACATCTTAAACCACCCTTCTTCAACTTCTCCTCAACTTCTAACCTAACATCCCTACTTAATGAGCTGTGATGTGCTTCAATCTCATCAGCATCTACTACACCGTCCTTCTCGAAAATCTTCTTAAGCTTGAATACTACCCTCTCAGTAGCACTTCTAGTGTTTGTGAATACTAACGTAGTTCTATGACTCCTAACAACATCTGTTAACACATCATATATTGCGTTATTCAACTCCTCAGCACTAGCTCTAACTATATCTACTTTAGGGCATACGACTTTAACCTCCATAGGCTTTACAAATCTAGCATCAATAACTACACAATCCCTTAAATTACCGTCACTATCATAACCTACTAAGAACTTAGCTACTTCATCTAGTGGTGATATAGTTGCACTTAATCCAATCCTCTGGAAAGACCTACTGATAAGTTCTTCAAGTCTTTCAAGACTTAAGCTTAGGTGTGCACCCCTCTTACTACTAGCTAGTTCATGTACTTCATCAATAACTACCCACTTAACACTACTCATTAAAGCTCTGAATCTAGGTGCTGATAAAGCTATTGCTAGGGACTCAGGTGTAGTTATCAGTATATGTGGTGGTTTCTTAAGCATCTTCTGCTTCTCGTAAGGTAATGTATCACTAGTCCTAACAGCTAATCTAATATCAGGTAATTCAATACCTAATGACCTAGCCTCAGTTAATATACCCTCTATAGGTTCACTTAAATTCCTCCTCATATCATTATTTAAAGCTCTAAGAGGTGATACGTATATCACGTATATAGAGTCTTCTAACCCGTTAGACTCACCTAACCTGAACATATCGTCTAGTATTGCTAGGAATGCTGCTAGAGTCTTACCACTACCTGTAGGACTTGAAATCAGTACATTCCTACCTGATTTAATGTAGGGTATAGCCATTAACTGAGCTGGTGTGAAGTTACTGTACTTCTTATAGAACCATGAGTATGTATAAGGTCTTAACAGCTTAACTACCTCAACCTCCTCAGGTACTTCAGTAACTACCTCAACCATACTACATAACTTAACTAATACTTAGACTTATTAAAAACTAACTAGTTTAGACTTTATTTAAGTGTTAAGGTATTTAAACTACTAATACATTAACCTCATGTGAACTACCTACTAATATCTACGGTGTTGATCGTAGCTTCATTCATATTAGGTTTAATTAGTTGTTATGTTATTGAACCTGGAGTTACTGAGGGTTTTATTAGGGAGGTTTCTAGAGAGTTAAGACCTATTATAGAGACTTTAAGTATTAACCCGATAATAACTACATTACTTATATTCTTGAATAATTTGAGGGTTGCGTTAATATCTTTCTTCTTAGGACCTACATTATTAGTACCTATAACTGTACTATACGTTAATGGATTCCTCATAGGTAGTTTCCTAATATACTCGTCAAGACCTCTGATAGAGAACTTACTGTTGATGATACCTCACGGAGTTATAGAGTTACCAGCTATTATACTATCAGCTACTTCAGGTACTTCAGTAGGTCTAGCTATAATACATAAGTACTTATTCAGAGGTAATATCAGTATTAAGGAGTTATTCATTAAAAATCTTAAGTATTTAATCATAGCTATCTTAATGTTAGGTATTGCATCATTTGTTGAGGTATTCATAACACCTCTAATACCTGAGTTACTAGGTATTACTTCTTAGGAGGCCATACCCTATCGAAGTATGGGTTCTTAGCTGTAGTACTTAGGGGTATACCTAATACGTAGTCACAATCCATTAACCCTAGTTCTTGAGCTGCAACACCTACTGAGAACATAATCCTATTATCTACATTCATGTTAGACGCTACCTTAACAGCAGATCCTAAAGCAATACCTAAGTTAACTAAGTTACATACTGTATCAGCATCTAATAACCACCTCCTCGGTGTTTTAAGTCCTAAAGACACCTTCTTACAACCTATTAACACTACTGTAGAGCTACTCCTAACGTTCTGAGCATCCCTCCTAAAGAAATCACCATAATCATCAGCTAACTCCTCCATCTTCTTAGCAATTAACTCTAACTCCTCCCTCCTATCTAAAACCTTAACAACTATGTTATCTATACCTCTAGCTTTAGGTGCTGTCTTAGCAGCTATAGTCATTAACTTAGCAACACTTAAAACACCGTCTATAAGTAATTGATTCTCATCTAACACCTAATCACCTAATTACTTAGTTAGTTAGGTTTTTTAAGTGTTCAGATACCCTAAAGGTCATCATTAATCAGGGGGCATGACTCTCATCAACTAATAATTAATTTACTATGTAGTTAAAGAATTTTATTAATTTCATTAATTATATCTGGTTTATCACTAGCTATACCGTCAACACCTAAATTCCTTAACTTAATAGCTAGTGCTACGTCATTAACTACCCAAGATACTAACTTAATACCCCTACTCCTAACCTCCTTAACTAACCTACCAGTAACTAAGTTATGTCTAGGTAGTAGTATCTCGACACCGTACTTAATTAAGTTATGTATGTTAGGGTATGGATGTGATATTATTAGACCTACATGTGTTTTAGGTTCTAAGTTCTTAACATTGATTAGTACTTCCTGGTAGAATGATATTATAGCTACATCATCTAGTAATCCTAAATCCCTAACCCTACTAACTACCTCACCTTCAATACCTCTCTCCTTAACCTCAATAAATAACTTAACCCTACCCCTAACAAATTCTAAAACATCATTAAGTGTCGGTATTTCAGCAATACCTCCAACTTTATAGTTCTTTAACTCCTTCAGTGTTAGGTCTGAGAGTTTAGTGTTGATACCGAATAACCTACTTAAGTCTTCATCATGGAATATAACTAACTCACCACTCCTACACCTCCTAACATCAACCTCAACTACAGGTGCTCCTAAGTCTATAGCTTTAGCTATAGCTCTTAAAGTATTCTCAGGTTCGTAAGCACTCGCACCCCTATGAGCAACTACGAAGAACTTACTCGGTAGGAAAGTCATTTAACACTACCAGTTAATCCCTACTAGATATACTTAAAAATTTAGATGTGGTAGTTACTTAGGTGTTTAAGATCTCATTAACTGCTGAGTATATAGCTAAGCTTTTTGAGGAGGATGTTAGGTCTAGGAAGAGGTTAGCTGAGTTACTAATGTCAGAACCTGATATTAAGTTAGCTATAATTAATGCTGTTTTAAGGGATGTAGCAACTAAAGATTATTTAGAGAGGTTAAGGAGTGAGTAAGGAAGTTATTGATGGGTTGAGGAGGGATTTTGAAGTCCTTAGGAATGAGATGTATTCTCAAGTAAGTAATTTGAGGGAGAGGATTTCTAGGTTAGAAGGTATTACTATACAGTTAGTTGAGAGGATTAATGATTTGGATAAGAGGATAGATGGGTTAGATAAGAGAGTAGATGCACTTGATAAGAGGATAGATGCTTTAGATAGAAGGATTGACGGACTTGATAGGAGGATAGATTCACTTGATAAGAGGATTGAGTCTCTCGATAAGAGAATTGATTATATAGCTAGGATTTCATGGGTGTTAACAGGTACTGTAATAGCTACTTTAATAGCTAATATAGTGGTACATATGATTAAGTAGTTCCTCTACTTCTTAAGTACTTCCTAATAATTTCTAGTAGGTATCCTTCCTCACTAGGTATTCCAATCAGTACTAACTCCCCATTAATGTATAGTTGAGTATCTTCACAATCACTACATGTTTCCTCAAAAACTTCAACATCATCACTAAACTCACTCTCTATTAAGTCCTTAACCTCATAAACCCAACTACTTAGTGTGTAACACCAGTACTTATCACTACATAATATCTTGATCTTCATGTTCAGAACTTAATACTCTCTAACTCCTTACTAGTTTCTTCAATATCTTTAAGTGTATCTATAGACCTCCAGTAGCAGTCCTCAAATACTACACCCTTGATTAATCCTTCAGATGCTAGTTTAGGGAATGTAGTTCTTTCTAAGTCCCCCTTCTCAGGTATGTATTTAAATACTTCAGGTTTCATAGCATATACACCAGCATTTATTAAGTATTCCTTAATTAACGGTTTCTCAATGAATGACTCTACATATGACTCCCTACCCAACCTGACTATACCGTACGGTGATTTTAGTGGTGTTAACGCTATAGCTATTAATGCTTTAGAATTTAATAACTCATTAACTAACCTACTTAAGTCTAAGTTAGTAATTACATCACCATTTAATACTATGAATACTGAGTCATTCAGTACATACTCAGCATTCTTTAAAGCACCTCCAGTACCTAGTGGTTCATCCTCAACTACGTAAGTTATCTTAATACCGTACTTATTACCTGAACCTAAATAATCTATTAACTTCTCTCTTAAGTAACCAGCAAGAACTACTAACACATTAACACTATACTTCCTCAACCAACTAATCTGCCACTCAATAATAGACCTACCGCAGACCTCAACTAATGGTTTAGGCCTATCACTAGTTAGAGGTCTTAACCTCTTACCAAAACCACCAGCAAGTATAGCAGCCTTCAAACAACCACCTAATAACTAATTTAATTAGTAGTTAAATATTTAAGTATTAAGTACTATTTAGAGGTTAATGAAATGTCTGAAGCTGTTAAGAAGACATTTATAGAGTTACTTGAGAAGGATGTTGAGTTTAGATATGCTGTTGCTGGTTATTTAGGTATTTCAGAGGTTTTAAGAAGTATTGAGAAGTTATGGGAAGAGGTTAAAGGGTTAAGAGAAGAGATTAGGAAACTATGGGAAAACCAAAATAAACTATGGGAAGAAATTAAAGCATTAAGAGAAGGCCAGAATAAGTTATGGGAGAGTGTTAATAAGCTATGGGAAGAAGTTAAGAGTTTAAGAGAGGGACAGAGTAAGTTATGGGAGGAAGTTAGAAGTCTTAGAGAAGGTCAGAATAGATTATGGGAGGAGGTTAAGGCGTTAAGAGAGGGACAGAATAAGCTCTGGGAGGAGGTTAGGAGCTTAAGAGAAAATCAAAACAAGCTTTGGGAAGAGGTAAGAGCATTAAGGGAAGAAACTAGGAAACTATGGGAGAATCAGAATAGGCTTTGGGAGGAAGTGAGGGCTTTAAGAGGAGATTTTAATAAGTTATATGCTGATGTTAGGGGTTTGAAGGTTCTTGTTGAGAGGTTAACTCTTAGTGTTGAGGATGAGGGTAGGTATGTTATTGAGTGGAGGTTGGAGAAGGAGTTAGGTGTTTCAATTAGTTTAAGTAGGTTCTTTATTAATGATGTTGAGGTTAATATCTTCGGTGTTAGTAAGGACTTACTAGTTATTGGTGAAGCTACTGTTAGGTTAGGTACTTCATTAATTGATGAGTTTGAGAGGAAGGTTGATTTAGTTATTAGTAGGAGGTCTGACTTAATTAGACCTAAGTTGATTAAGGTTATTTACTGTGATGTAGCTTTACCTCAAGCTCTTAAGTTAGCTGAGGAGAGGGGTATTTGGGTACTTGATATTAAGTCTGATTTAACACCTAGGAGAATTCATGTTTTGAAGTGAAAAAGAGTTTTGGTTTAAAAAGTATTTGGTTTAACCTTACTTAGCTATTGCTTTCCTAACAGTCATGTATACTAGTAATGACATTATGAATGCTAGTAACGCAAGTACTACTGCAGCGTATACAGCACCGCTTAAACCACCTACAGCACCACTAACACCACCTACCTTAGCATCTACATCAGCTACTGCCTTACTAACAGCATCAACATCAGACTTAGTTGCTAGAGTACCTAACTTATCACTTACTGTCTTCAAATCACTTCTTAATCCAGTAATATCAACTCTTAAAGCATCTAAGGTGGCTGTTACCTTACCTAAAGCATCCTTAACACTAGCATCTAGAGCTGATACAGTCTTACTTAAGTCGTTAACAGCCTTACTTAAGTCTGAGACCTTAGCATCTACACCACTTACTTTAGTACTTACATCAGCTACTGCATTACTAACAGTATCTACCTTACTGCTTAATTCAGCTACTGCATTACTTAAAGCTCCTAAAGACTCCTCTAAAGCATCTAACTTATCTGAGATCTCAGCTAATGCAGGTACTTGAGCTTCTAAAGCTTCAATCCTAGCACTTAACTCACTAACTGACTTACTTAAAGCCTCAACCTCAGCACTTAACTTAACTACTACACCCTCAAGTGATGTTATGGTTATCACACCTACGTCGTTAGTACCTACAGATACTGTAACTACCTCCTCAGTACTTATGTATCCTGCCTTAGATACTACTAAAGTCCAAGTACCTACATCTGTAGATATTTCAAACTTACCGTCCTTACCAGTAAGTACTGATACTCCAGTCTCCTTAACCATTACCTCAGCATTAGCTACTGGAACACCCTCCTCATCAACTACTGTACCTACTACTAAAGCTGCAGCAGCTAGTGTGAAAGATGTTGTTGCTGTTGTAGTACCTACTTTAGCCTCAACAGTATATGTCCCGTATACCCAGTCCTCGTAAGGTATTGTCTTAGGTATCTTAATAGTTGTTGTGAAGCTACCGTCAGCACCTGCAGTAACCATCTTAAAGAACACAGTAGTACCTGCAGGGTTGTAAGCAGCAATACCTACAGTAGCTCCAGGTACTGCAGTACCTGAAACTACTACGACCTCACCAGGCATGTACACATCCTTATCAGTCTTAACAGTAAGTGCTTGAGCAAATACAGCACCAGTAACTACTAGCAACACCGTCAGCAACACAGCAATTATAGGTAGTGACCTCATCTCAACACACCTCAACTAACTACAGACATTACCTTCGTTAGCATATCACCGAGTGGTGTCCAATCAGCTAATGACTTAACTACGTATACCTCAACAGTGTAGTCACCAGCTAACTTAGGTATGTATGAGAACGTAACAGTACCTGACTTACCAGCAGCTAAAGGTATGCTTATAGAGTCGACCTTAACGACAACACCTTCAGGATCTGTAATGACTAGTATAGCTGTGAATACCTGATCAGCAATACCTACATTACTTAACTCAACGGAGATACCGACCATAGAACCAACTCTAGGTACCACGACAGCACCAGTCCTAGGATCTACGAACTCAGCCTTCT
>CAZZLT010000002.1:0-7826 GCA_964655125.1 uncultured Desulfurococcaceae archaeon
GTATGGTTTAATTAGTGAGTATGTTAAAACAGCTAAATCCTCACAATCACCACCTAAATCAATCAACGTCTCATTAGCTAACTTCCAATAATTACCTCCAACAACATTCTCAGACCTAATAGCTATAGAATCATATTGATAGTACGTATTATTCATGATATACTCAAATACTTTCATGAGGAATTCCTCAACTGAGGGTTTAGGTAACTCCTTAGATATGTTGATTACTGAGGTGAGTGACTTAATGAGGAAGTTATTAACTTCATATTGAGACATAGTGAGTAGCTCTACTGGGAATACAGCACTCTTAAGCTTGTTCTGTAGGTTTACGAGTTCATACTGTGTTGCAGAGTACTCTGAACTTAACTTAGATAAAGCATCTATATAGTATGTTAAGTTCTTCCTAAGTATATCGTTTAGAGTATTCAGTCTATCAACTTCATTCCGTAGTTGATTAATTTGAGCTTCATATCCTATCCTAAGTTGGTTTATCTGGGATTCGTAGGACTTCCTAAGAATCTCATTCTCAGACTTAAGTCTCTCAACCTCACTCTGTAGCTCTAAGACCTTCCTACGATTAGTTATAGAGTCAATAACGTCATTAATCACAGCCCTCACACTCTCTAGGTAGGGGATCTCTACAATGTAGACAACAACGAAGAATGAAACTATAATTAAGAACAGTATTAAGAACTTCCTCATATAACCACCAATTCAGTAGATAAGTCTTTAAATATAAATCTACTTATAATGAGTAGATTAGTTTGAATCCCTACCGATCTACTACAATAATTTCAACTTATTATAAAGACGTAATAGCTATATATTGGGGTTGGATTTGGAGGGTGTTTGTAGAGGGTTTGTAGGTAGGATATACACTTCATTCAACCCTGTAAGAGTTGTTGATGGTGTTTTAACATATGGTGGTAGGGTAGTATTCGTAGGTAGTTCTAGAGACGTTGAGAGCTTATGTAATGTACTGGGTTGTGAATTAGTAGATCTTGGATCATATACTGCATTACCTGGTTTTATAGACTCCCACATACACTTACTTGATGTTGGTGAGGTTCTTAATTCATTAGATTTAAGAGGTGTTAAAAGTATTGAAGAGTTTAAGAGTTTGCTGAAGGAGTTTTCTAAATCGTTAGGTGGTTGGGTTATTGTTAGGGGGTTTGATCATGAATTACTTAGTAGTGGTAGGATGTTAAGTAGGTATGATTTAGATGAGGTAGTCCCTGATAAACCGGTAGTAGCTATAAGGGTTTGTGGTCATTTAGGTGTTCTGAATAGTAAGGCGTTAGAAGTCTTAAGATTGTTAAATGAGGGTAAAGTAGATTTAAGTAGTGGTGTAGTTGTTGAGGATGTCTTAGATAGAGTTCTTGAGAGAGTTAGGTATGAGATGTCTTTAGATGAGTTTGAGAAGTTATTAGTTGATGCTCAAAACCACTTAATGAGGTTTGGTGTTACTTCAGTAGGGTTGATATCTACTACAGTTAGTGATAAGTTATTACTAGCTCTCTTAAGTCTTCAGAGGAAGAAGGCTTTAAAGATTAGGGTTAGGATGTACATGAGTTATAAGACTTTTAAATCTCTTGGATTATTAACTAAGGTGTTAAGTAGTTTAGGTAATGAGTGGTTAAGAGTAGTTGGTGTGAAGTTCTTTGCAGATGGTTCTTTAGGTGCTAGAACTGCATTACTATCTAAACCGTATAGTGATGACCCGTTAACTAGTGGTGTTGAGGTTATGAGTAGGGATGAGTTAACTCAAGCATTAAGAGATGTTGTTGGTTTAGGTTTCCAACCAGCAGTTCATGCAATAGGTGATAAGGCGTTAGATAACGTGTTAGAAGCTGCTAATACTGTAGGGTTAGTAGGCCCTAATAGTTTTAGGGTAGAACACGCATCAGTTATCAGAGATGATCAATTAGAACTTATTACTAAGTTAAGACCTGGTATAGCTATACAACCACATTTCATATTAACTGATTGGTGGGTTGTTAAGAGAGTTGGTTTAGAGAGGGTAAGGTTCTTATATAGGTTTAAGACGTTATTAAATCTTAACTTAGTGATTGGTTTATCAACTGACGCACCTGTAGAACCTGTAGATCCTTGGGAGACTATATACGCTGCTGTAACGAGAGGTTGTTTAGACTCTATAGAATTATGTAGGTATTCTGAGGATGAGAAGTTAACTTTAACTGAAGCATTACATCTATACACTACTGGGTCTGCAAGACTCTTAAGAGATTATGAGGTAGGTTCTTTAGAGGTTGGGATGTTAGCAGATATAGTTGTAGTGGATAGAGACCCCTTCAAAGCCTCAGATCCTAAGGAGTTGAGGAAGGTATCTACGGTTAAGGTGTTTATAGGGTCTGAGGAAGTGTTTTGAAGTAAACAACGTTTGACAGCTTTAAACGTTACATTAATTAATTTCATTAGGAAGGGGTTAGAAGATGATATTGAGGTTAGGTGAGCTTAAGAAATTATCTATAGTTATGTTAGGCCCTGCAGGTTCTGGTAAGACATCACTAACTAAAGCGTTAGGTAGTTGGTTAGAGAGTTTAGGCTATGATGTTGCTTATGTTAATTTAGACCCTGCTGTTGAGGTACTACCGTACACACCTACATTTGATGTTAGGGATATTGTTAAGGCTTCTGATGTAATGTTTAAGGAGGGTTTAGGCCCTAACGGTGCTATTGTAAGGTCTATAGATATACTTGCTGAAAACTACGAATACTTAAGTAAGGGTTTAGGAAGTCTCAGCTATGACTTAATGTTAGTTGATACTCCAGGTCAGTTAGAAGTTTTGATGTTTAGGAACTCAGGCCTGAAGTTAGTGGATGTTATTAAGGGGATTTCAAAACCTGTTGGTGTGTTCCTTCTAGACCCTACATTAAGACTTAGGGGTAATAGTGCTGCTATAGCTACGTTAATGACTGTAGTGATTAGGTTAGGTTTAGGTATACCTACATTACCAGTAGTGAGTAAGGCTGATTTAATAAACGTTAAGAGTGTTATTTACTCACCAAGTTACCACGTTGAGGTAGAACGAATACTTAATGAGTTAGGAGTTGAGGAGGGGGTACTCACTGATATGTTGGTAGAGGTGTTGAACGTGGTTAAGAAGTACTTAAGACCTGAGAAGTTATTAGCTGTATCAGCACTTAATGGTTACGGTATTGAGGATCTGTATAAGGCTGTACATGAAATCTTCTGTACTTGTGGTGATTTAACGTAGTTGTAGTTGGAGATTATACCTTCTAAAACGAGATGTAGTGAGTATGTGGGTTAGTACTGTTAAGCTAACTATTAACAACCCAATTAAATCGTAGAGAGTACCAGGTACGTAGAGTATGATACCACCAACTATAAGTAATATACGTTCAAACAGCTTTAACCCCCTCCGTAAATACCCTGAAAACGCTATTGCGATAACGTAGGTAGCTAAGAAGGCTATTACCACATCATATACGACTGTAGTTAATGATGAACTACCATGTCCTAAAAGTATTGATGATCTGTAGATTATGAGGAATGGAACTATAAATGCTGAGAAACCTAACCTACATGCCCAAATAGCTACTTTAACTGGGTGGTCCTTAGCTAGTGTTGCTGCTGCATAAGCAGCTAGAGCTACTGGTGGTGTTATAGCTGATAGTACTGCATACCAGAAAGTAAACATATGTGCAGCTAATGCGTCTACACCCATAGATATCACAGCCGGTACAGATACTGAAGCTGCTAATACGTATGCAGCTGTTGTCGGCATACCCATACCTAACAGTATAGTTAGTAATGCTGTGTATAGTAGTGCTAGAGCTGTAATACCCATAGAAGCTACATTAACTAAGTATGAGAACTTAAGTGTTAAACCACTATAGGTTACAGAACCTGCAATCATACCGGCAACTGCAGCTATAACTATAATTGATACAACCTCATCAATACCGTTAACTAATGCCTTAAATATCTTCTTAGGAGTCATCCAAGTACTCCTCCTAAAGTAACTTATAACTAAGGCTATGAATAAGGTGATGAGTGCTGATGTTACTGGAGACCACATCAACACAGCGATCATGTAGATCAGAGCTGCTAACGGGATTATGTAGTAACCCCTCCTCATCAATACGTCTTTAACCTTAGGTGTTTCAGTACTTGGTAAACCCCTTAAACCCGATTTCACAGCGTAGTAATGTACTTGGACATAAACTCCTAAGTAGTAGATAAGTGCTGGAGTTATTGCTGTGATCATGACCTTAACGTAGGGGACACCTAAGAGTTCAGCCATTATGAAAGCTCCAGCACCCATTATAGGAGGCATTATCTGACCTCCAGTAGATGCTACAGCCTCAACAGCACCTGCTACTGCTGGATTAAACCCTACACCCTTCATAGAAGGTATTGTAAAGACACCTGTAGCGTAGACGTTAGCTACAGCACTACCACTTACAGTACCGAAGAATGATGAAGCTATTACTGAGACTTTAGCAGGACCTCCAACACTCCTACCGACTAAAGCCTTAGCTATGTTTATGAAGAAATCACTAACACCACTTAACGAGAATACAGCCCCTAAGAGTGTGAAGGCTATAACGTAAGTTGATATGACTTCTAAAGGTGTTGAGAATATACCCCAAGGTGTTAAACATAAGAACTCAACAACCCTCTGCGGAGTTGTTCTAAAACCTACGACTGGTATGTAGGGAGCTAGTAGTAGGAATACTAGGAATACTGAAGCTACAGCAGTTATGAATATACCTCCAACCCTCCTAACAGCCTCTAACAACAACACTATGAGGAACATACCAACTATGAACTGCTCTGTAGTTACTGGAGTAACTAACCATAACCTCCCCCAAAACCAAGACCTAAAATTCATTAGTAATACTGTCACAACTACTAATGACGTTATAGCTAGTACGTAGTCATACCAAGGAATCTTACTAACAGATCTTTTACTACCTGAGTACATTATGTATGTTAGAGGTAATGCGTAGAGTAGGTTGATCATCATATGTTGGTAAACATCGTAGACTGCGAATGCAAGGATGTAGATGTTGTATATAGCTGCTAAAAAGAGAATTATTTTAACTACAGCTGATACCCTACTTCCTAACTCTCTCTTAGCCATCTATATATCACTTTCCTTAACTACAGACTTACTTCATATAACCCATTTCCTTATAGTACTTAGCAGCACCTGAGTGAAGTTCTACACCACCTAAAGTCTTCCAAACCTCATTAGGATTGAATTCAAATGCTGCAATACTACCCTTAATATAGTCTTTATTCTTATCTATAGCCTTCACCATGTAGTATACTAGGTCTTCAGGTAGGTCTGCACTAACTATTATTATAGTTGCTGTACATACTGTCGGGTACTCAGTAGTTATGAATTTGAATAACCCTATAGGTAGTGAGCATGTGTAGAGTCCACCACCTGTGAAGAAGTTTAACAGGTAATCACGTTCTTTACCGACTAACGGTAGTAACTTAACGTTAGGCATCCTAACCTCTAACTCCCTATATGCTGAAGCACCAGGCATAGTTGTTTCGAAGACTACATCTAACTTACCCTCAACAATCTTACTAACAACATCTGATTCTGATGATAATGTCAACATACCCTTAGCAATTAACTCCTCCAGGTTAAGACCATAAGCTCTAAGGACCATTCTAGCAATGATATCGTCTAAAGAGCCTGCAACCCCACCAACACCAATCCTTAAAGTCTTACCCTCCTTAACAGCCTTAGCTACATCCTCAATACTGTTTATAGGTGAGTCAGGCCTAGTATAAATCATCTCAAAGTAGAATGGAAGTATAGCGTTTGCTAAGATCTTAATCCTGGAAGCGTTTACAACCTCACCAACAAGACTCTTAATCTTCTCAGGGTCTGTGAAGATAGGCATCCACACAGTTTGAGATAATCCTAACTCAATATCACCTTTAGCTATAGCCATAGTATTAGCTAAACTACCACCAGGTTCTACACGTACTGTAATCCCTAACTCCTTCTCAATAACACTAGCTATAACTGAAGCTAGTACAAGCCATGCACTACCTACAGCACCACCACGGAAGACTAAACTCTTAGGCCAGTGAGGTAGTGGGAATGTAGGTGTTGGTGTCGGTGTAGGTGTTACTATAACTGTTACCCTCTCAGTTACTTTAGTAGTTACTGTAGTTGTTATTGTTGTTGGAGTACCTACAGTAGTAGTTATAGTTACAGTCTTAGGTGGTGGTACTGCTGTAGTACCTGCGAAGTAACCAACAACACCAGCAACAACAATCAAAACAACTAATATAGCAGTTAAAACACTTTGTGAAACCATGAAATACACCCTACTGTTTTAGTAGATGATCAAATATAAGCATTAATGAAAATTACTAACCTTAAAGTTAATCATCGAGATCATCATAATTTTATTTATTGTAATGTAAACCGTCTTGACCTTAACTATAGGACTTACATATTTATTAAGCTTTAAAGAATTAAAAGATACGTAGACCATTTCAAGATATAAAGTAGAACATTTAATTATAATAAATCAATCATAGTAGTAAACACTATGAATAAACTACCTTATTATGAAAATGTTAAATGCTGTATATCGGAGAATATGAAGAACTCTGGGTAGAGTTCATAGGAATATCTATCAGCAACAAAGGATAGAGTAATAAGGAAGGACATTAAGTACTACCCATACATAACTACATGAAATAACTCTAAGGTATTAGACGTATTTGAAACCATAAATTATTAGGAATAACTCTTAGATTGTTTAAGTATTTTAGGTGTTTCATACCCTCTAAACTTACTCTAGATGACTTTGAAAATCTTTTAAGCTTACTTTAGTCATTAATAGTAAATAAAGTGATTTTAACTATGAAGTAATTAGATGTTTGAGGGGTTTATATGGTTGTGCTTAGTAGGGGGCTTGAGGAGAGGTTGAGGAGAGAAGCTGAGAAACTTAATATTTCTATGGAGGAGTTAGTAGTTGATATACTCTTAAAAGCTCTTAACATATCTTTAGATCTTAACGATAAGGTTGAGTTTCATTTAAAGCTTTCTGAGAAGTTCTTACGTGAGGCTGAGGAATTCTTAGCTAGAGGCGATTATGTTCAAGCTTCTGAGAAGGGTTGGGGTGCTGCAGCTCAGATAGTTAAGGCTTTAGCTATTAAGGAAGGTAGGGAGCTTAGGAGTCATCATGATTTATGGGAGTATGTAAGTGATTTAGCTGATAAACTTCAAGATTATGAACTTAGGTATTTATGGGGTAGAGCGAATAACCTCCATCAGAACTTTTATGAGGGTTGGATGCCTTCAAAAGAAGTTAGATTAGCTGTAGGGGATGTGAAGAAGTTTATTGAGAAGTTGAGGAAATTCTTATAAGTATGAATTAATATTAGTTTAGATGCTTAAGTATTGTATGTATGGGTGGGTATGTTTATAGTTTTCTGTAGTATTTAGTAAGAGTTTAGGTACTATGGTATGATTGACGTTAATACTACTCTTAAAGTTAGTTTACAATTTATAGAGTTGGGATATCGGGGTTTGATGTTATGAGGGAGGTTTCTGTAGATGAGTATCTGGATTTCATCTCAAGGAATAGAAGTATTGTTATTGAAGATCAGAGTATTTCCCTCGAACCTATTGAGGTTAGGAGGTTGGAGCCTCTACCTGATGAGTTAACTGATATCTCAACAACTGTTTGGAGTTTCCCTGTGAGGGGTTCTTGGGGTACTCATAAGGGTGATTATAGAGGTAATTGGGCTCCTCAAATACCTCGTGCTTTAATACTTAAGTATACTAACCTAGGTG
>CAZZLT010000003.1:0-63557 GCA_964655125.1 uncultured Desulfurococcaceae archaeon
TTAGGTCTTGATTACTTAATAGTTGATGAGTTATGTAGGAGGTTAGTTGTTAGGGCTGAGGGGGTAGGTCTTAAGGTAGTTAAATTACCTCCAATACCTTACGGGTTAAGTAGTATGTGGTTAGGTAATCCTGGGACTATAGTTATTAGTAGTAACTCATTCATTAACTACGTATATGATGTTTTAAGGTCTGTGATGAGGTGGGGTATCACTAAGTTAGTAGTTCTTAACGGACATGCAGGTAATTCAGATGCTTTAAGAGTGGTTGCTAGTGATTTAGTTAAGGATTTAGGTAGTGATTACGTAGTTGTAGTTACTTCATGGTGGGAATTAGTTGGTGATGTTATTAATGAGGTGTTTGAGAGTAAGTTCTTCCATGCTGATGAGGTTGAGACTAGTGTTGCTTTAGCATTAGGTATTAGAGTTGTTGATGTAGGTGTTAAGGGTTCTGAAATATTTAGGAGGTATGATGATTTCTGGCATAGTCTAGACTTAAGTAAGAGGCCTAAGATCTATGTGTATAGGTTTGAAGGTGTTAGGAGGGATCCTGGGAGTTTCGGGATGCCTGAGAAAGCTAGTTATGAGAAGGGTTTAAAGGTAGTTAATACAGTAATTGATAGGTTGTTAATGTTGATTAAGGACTTAATCAGTGGTAGGGTTTAATCAAGTAATCTATACTCAACACCTGAGTACAGGTATGCTTGATTAGACTTAACTAAAGCTTCTAATAACTTCAACTCCTCAGGACTTAACTTATTAATTTCTGAGACCTTTATAGGGAATTTAGACTTAAAATTCTTTAGGAATTCACTACTTACTACTAAATCATTAACTACTACTACCTTACCCTCCCTCACATACTCCTCTAACGGTTTACTAATAATCTCTCTAACCTCATTAACACTTAAGATACTCCTTAACTTAAGCGTAGATATTAACTTATCACTACCTTCACCCTCTACATGTTTTGAAGGTATTTTAGGTAATGACTTCTTAATATAGTTAACCTCCTTCTCTAACCTCCCAACCCTACCCTCCAACTCACTAATCTTACTACTTAACTCATTAACTAACTTAATAATTGAGTCGAAAACCACATTCTCTGTACTTTGTTGTTTATCCTGTACTGTACTTTGTGTATTACTGATAATATCTGTAGGTGTTGGTAATTCTTGAGAAACTCTAACGACGTACCCACCCTTAGAACTCCTGATGACGTAGCCTAACTCCCTAAGCCTATTAATAGCTATCCGAACACTTACTAAGCTAATACCTAAGGCATCAGCTACTTCCCTCGGTGTAGCCCCTGGATTAACTCTTAAATAACTTAACACTCTCTCCTCTACACTCATATCATCAAGATATAAGTACTTAAAGAATTAATAAATCTGGTGATAAGGTAATTAACGAGGATAGGAGGGCTAAACTAATTAACTTAATTAGTAGGGTGGATGAGAGTTCAGACCCTTGGGTTAAAGTTAGTTTTTATTCTGATGATGTAGTTACTAAGATATTAGATAGAGTTTATGATAGGTGGGTTAAGTCTGGTTGTAGGGGTGAGCCTATAACATACTTAACCGATGATGAGTTAGAAGAACTCTACTTAAGGTCTAACAATACCCTATCATCTAATCAATCAACATTTATTGAGAGTATGCTACTTAGGGCTATCTACGGTGACCTACCTAGGAGGAGAGGGATACCTAAGATACTTAAACCCTTCATAAGATTATTCCTCCCAAGTAAGTAGGCATTAACCGGTTAATCATTATGTTTGAACTTCATGACTTAACAAGTACTACTATTAAGTTAATACGTAATTATAGGGTTAAGATTAAGAAGAAGTTAAGTCAGCACTTCGTAGTTGATAGTAGGTTAATCTCTGAACTACTAGGTAATATCCTAAGGTTTAAGCCTAAGTTCGTAGTTGAGGTAGGTACTGGTTTAGGAATGTTAACAACTTACTTAGCAGGTATCTCTAAGTATGTAGTTAGTATTGAGTTGGATAGTTCTCTAGCTGAAGTAGCTACTAAATACGTTTACGAAGCTGGTGTAGGTTCTAAAGTTGATGTAGTAGTAGGTGATGGGGTTAAGTTATTAAGAGGAGGTTTTAGAGATGTAGAACTAGTTGTTTCTAACGTCCCATACAGTATAACAGGACCTCTAATAAACTCTATAATTAAATCTAACTGTAGAGCTGCAGTACTAACACTTCAGAAGGAGGTTGCTGACCGTTTAGTAGTAACTCCCGGTAGTAGAGGGTATAGTAGGTTAACAGTTATGGTTAACACATTCATGAATGTAGAATTAGGTGGTTTATATAGTCCGAAGTCATTCTACCCGAAACCTAAGGTTAGTTCTAGAGTTGTTGTTTTAAGGAGGGTTAGAGAGTGGAGTGATGAGTGGGTAGTATTTGAAGACTTAATCAGGTGTTTATTTAATCAGAAGAGGAAGTTAGCTATGAAGGTATTAAGGAGGTGTGTAGGGGTTTGTGATGAGTCAATACTTAATGATTTAGTTAGGGGTAGGAGAGTTTATGAATTACCTATAGATACACTACTCAACATATACTCGTTAATCTACGGTAGGAGATTATGAAGGTTATGCTGTAGAGACTTTAACACCATCCCTAAAAACTAGGTTTAAAGCTGCGTATATATCAGGTGTAAATCTAGTCTTAAACCCATATACCCTTACCTGAGTCTTATGTGAAGACCTACTCTCATCAGCGATCATAACTTCAAAACCTAGACTTACTAACCTACTTAAGACCTTATCTAAACCCCAATCACTACTGTATGGAGTGTTACCTAACTTCACAACTACTTTATCAGGTGTTAAGTGATTTCTAAAATCCTCAATAATAAGTATTAAATCATCTAAACTATCTACATAACCAGCTTTAAGTAAGATATTATCACATACTATCACATAAGCTAACTTACTCCCTAAATCAACACCTACTTGAAGAACTTTAACATCATTAACACCGAAAGTCTTAAGTATGAACTTATAAATAGATTGTCTATCACTTACTAAATAGTATTTAAAGTCCTTACCATCTACTAAACTCCTTAAGATATCCAGACCTTCACGATCTACTAGTAACTCACCCTTAATACTTGTTAAGTCTTCAGGAACGTAAAACTCTATACCGTAATCCTTAGCTATATCTAGCAGAGTTTTAAGTAGTCTTGGGTTGTAGACGAATATAGCTACTGAGGTCTTCATACCCCCATACTTAGTTATGTAACCACCGCATATAATTTATTATTGATTAAGTAATAAGTTTTTCGAGGTTAGTTAATAGTGATGGTTAGGTGGTAGTATTAGGGTTAAGGATTTACTGAGGTTAGTTGATGGGAGGGTTGTACTAGTGTATGGTGAGGCTGGTGTCGGTAAGACTAACTTAGTATTATGGTTATTAAGTAATTTATCGAGGACTTCAGGATTGGATGTAGTTTACATAAGTACTGAAGGCCCTCTATACACCTCCCTCTTAAGTAGGTATGAATTCCCTGAAAACGCTTTATTCACTGAAGTATACGATATTAACAACCTACTTCAAGTAGTCTTCAAGATCTACAGTTTTAAGAGAGGGTTTAAAGCAGTAGCTATAGACTCTATAAACAACTTCTATAGGGTTGAGGTACTTCAGATTGAAAGTATTAATAAGATACTTAATACTATCTTAGCATTACTAGCTGATATGGTTATCAACCGTAGTACCACGTGTGTATTAACAGCTCAAGTCAGTCAGTCTGAGGAGGATGTCAGAGTTAGTGGTTTTCAAATACTTAAGTACTGGTATGATATCCTTATCAGACTTGAGAAGTTAGGTAGTGGTGTTAGGAGGTTATCTATAGAGTATCCTAAGGACTTAGTCTTAAGTATGAGTTATGTTATTAGTGATAGAGGTATTGAGTGGGTAGGTAATGATTGACAGTATAACATTAGATGACGTAGTCAACACATTAATATTCTTCTTCCCATCTATGGTAGCTAACGCATTCCCAGTCCTTACACGTGTGTTGTTTAAGGAGAAACACCCTATAGACTTCAATAAATACTTTATTGATGGGGGTAGGGTATTCGGTGATGGTAAGACTTGGGAAGGGTTCCTACTCGGTATACTCTCAAGTCTATCCGTAGGTATTAGCTATACCTACATCTTAGGTAGTTATACATGGGTTATATACTCATTAACTGCTGGTTTAGGTGCTTTATTAGGTGATTTACTTAACGCATTCGTTAAACGTAGGTTAGGTATACGTACGGGGGCACCATTCCCACCCTTCGACCAGGTAGACTATCTATTAGGGTCTTACTGCTTAGTTAAGGTGTTAAATATTGACTTACTATTAAGTACTTCATTAGAGTTGAAGAACTTACTCATAGGTACGATGATATCCTTAATACTTCACCCACTAACTAACTTTATAGCATATATGATTAAGGTTAAGGACGTACCTTGGTAACTACTTAACCTGATCTTCTAACCTAATTAAAAACCTCTCTCTCACGTACTTATCCTTAGGTGAGAATCTAGGGGGGTGTGGTGTTACAGTCTTCACACCACAGTACGGGCATATATCCCTTAATGTGTATGAACTACATTGAGGGCATTTACGTAGTAACCAACGCATTACTTCTCACGCTCAACACTACATGTAACACCGAGTTCTTTAGCTGTATTAAGTGCTAATGATATGTAATTACTTAAGACCTTCTCAGCTAGTTTATAATCAGTAGATACTACCTCAACTCTATACCTAGGTGCTCCTACAGTATATACTCTAACGAAAGTGTTCTTATCTAATCCCTTACCAACAGCATCAAGTGGTTTTAGTAGTACGTCCTTAATCTTTCTAATACCTTCAGAATCTAAAGTAGTTAGTATTAATGTTCCTTGAATCTTCACCTTCTTAACCTCTATATGCTTCTTAACCTCATTAATTATAGGTTCTACCCATTCCTCAGGGATATTAGCCTTCCTAAGAACTTCCTCACCCCTATATGCTGCGAGTTCTAAACCTACATAGATTTCACCGTAGGTATCCTCTAACTTCCAACCAACTTCTCTATAAGCATCATCTAAAGTCTTACCTAATTTAGAAGCAATAATCTCTAAGAGTTTCTCAGCTTTCTGAGCTCTCTTCCACTCAAGTAACTTCCTCCTCTGTTCACTATCACTAACCCTCTTAAGTGATATATCAACATGTTTCTTCCTCTTATCAACTCTTATAACCTTAGCAACTATCCTCTGACCCTCCTTAACAAACTCCTTAACATCTCTAACCCACTTACTACTTACTTCACTCCACGGTAGGTATGCCTCAAGACCTCTATACTCTTCTAAACGGACGTACGCACCGTACTCGAAGGTCTTAATTACAGTACCTATGACTAACTCCCCAACATCTGGTAACTCACTACGTTTTCTAACCATTAACTCATCCCAAAATCCTTACTATCTCACCTAAGATCTTAGCCTTACCACCTGAAGGTACTACAAGTACTGTACCACATACTAAACATCTTGAGGGGAATGTAGCGTGGTCGAAGACTACCTGCTCATTACCACATGAAGGACATCTAACCTTAATGAATCTAGACCTAGGCATAGGTATAAGTACTTTCCTCTTCCTCAACTACTTAACCACCTCAACTAACTCAACCTTCTTAAGTCTAATACCCCTCCTATGAGAGATATAACCACATTTAGAACACTTAAGCTTAAGTACGACCTTCTTAGTAGTCTTCGCAAACCTCTTCTGCTCAGGCTTCCTCTTACTACCGTAACCTTTCTGCTTACGTCTATACCTTCTCTCACCCTCAGCTAAAGCCCTACGCTTACCGTGTTTATATATAGTAACAGTATGTTCAGTATGTGTATTACATCTAGGACAGTAAGTCTTAATCTTCTTAGGTACACGCATACTCTCACGACTTAGTAGCTACTTTCCGTTCATCCTCAGCTCTAACCTTAATTATACCTAAGAATATCGCACAACTCACACAGTAACACTTAGTTATTGGGTACTTAGCAATTATAGCACCCTTCTTCTCTAACTCATTAGCTAGTTGAGGATCTACTGGTGAGTACATCTTAGTAACACATACAGCCTTATCCTCAGGTATTAACCTACCACACTGATCACAATGTATTAACTCTACAGACCCCTTACTACCCTTACGTCTCCCCCTACTCTCCCTCTTCTTAGGCATACCCACACCTCTACATACAATCACATACTTACATATTTTAATCTTAATCATAATACCTATTAGAGATTTAAAAAGATACTTCATTAAGTTTTAAACACCTTAACTTAAGACTAGCGTATCGTAGCCTGTGATGTCTGTATTAACCTTAAAAACATTAGTTTAAGTAGATGTTGGTGTTAGTGATTGAGTGAGGTTCAAGTGTATAGGGATTTAGGGAGGGGTTTTTCCGAGTGGTTTGATTACGTATTAGAAGTTGCTGAGGTTTACGACTACGGTAGATATCCTGCTAAGGGTATGGGGGTCTGGCTACCTTACGGGTTTAAGATTAGAGAGTACGTTATCAACATAATTAAGAAGTTCTTAGATAGTACAGGTCATGAGGAGATACTACTCCCACTACTAATACCTGAGAACATACTTAGTAAGGAGTCTGAACATATTAGAGGTTTTGAAGATCAGGTGTTTTGGGTAACTCACGGAGGTTTAGAACCTCTAGATATTAAACTAGCTTTAAGACCTACTAGTGAGACAGCGTTAACATACTTAGAGAGTTTCTGGATTAAGAGTTATAGACAACTACCTAAGAAGTTCTACCAAATAGTTAGTGTGTTTCGTTATGAGACTAGAGCTACGAGAGCTATGATTAGAGTTAGGGAGGTATCTACATTTAAAGAAGCACATACACTACATGAGGATTTCAACGATTGTGAGAGGCAAGTTCTTGAAGCAGTAGACATCTACAGTAAGATCTTCGACTCATTAGGTATTCCATACGTAATATCTAAGAGACCTGAGTGGGATAAGTTTGCAGGTGCTATATACACTATAGCATTCGATACGTTACTACCTGACGGTAGGGTACTACAGATAGGTACTGTACATAACTTAGGCCAGAACTTCACTAAAGTTTTTGAAGTAAGGATTCAGAAAAGTGATGGTTCTATAGATTACGGGTGGCAAACAAGTTACGGTATTTCAGAACGTATTATAGCTTCAGTAATAGCTGTACACGGCGATCGTAGGGGTTTAGTACTACCATTCCATATAGCACCTACTCAGATAGTTATAATACCTTTAATAACTGCTGAAACACGTGATACAGTACTGAAGTACTCTAGGAAAGTGTTTGAGTTACTATCAAGTAGTGGTTATAGAGTTTATGAAGACTTACGTGATGAGTTAAGACCTGGGGAGAAGTTCTATTACTGGGAATTTAAGGGGGTACCGTTAAGAGTTGAAGTAGGTGTTAGGGAGGTTGAGGGAGGTTACGTAACAGTGTTTAGGAGGGATACTCTAGAGAGGTCTAAAGTAGGTCTTAACGATTTAGTAAGTTATGTAGAGAGGATTAGTCGTGAGTATAATGAGAATTTAAGTAGGAGGGCTTGGCAAGCATTTAAATCAAGGATTATTAGGTTAGTAGATATTAGTAAGGCTAAGGAATACTTAAATACTGTTAAAGGTATTGTAGAGATGCCTTGGTGTGGTAGTCAAGAATGTGGTTTGAAATTAACTGAGTTAGTAGATGGTGATGCCTTAGGAACACCATTAAATGAAGTTGTTAGTGGGTATAACTGTGTTGTATGTGGGTCTAAAGCAAATACATTCATTAGATTAGCTAAGAAGTATTAAGGAACTACGACTTCATATATTTAATACTTCGTGCTTAAGTATAGTACGGATGTGATCAGTGGATTACCCTAAAATCGAGTATATATTAAGTAAGGAGTTCTTAGAGGTTAATAAGGTTATTAACGCTTTCGTAACGTTTAATGAGAACTTCATAGATGAAGTTAATAACGTACGTAAGTTAGGTTTAGAACCGTTACCGTTAGGTGTTAAAGACATAATATATACTAAGGGGTTAAGAACTACTATGGGTTCTAAACTATATATTGACTTCATACCTGATTACGATGCTTACGTAGTTAAGAAGTTAAGAGATGTTGGTTGGGTTGTTGTAGGTAAGACTAATACTCATGAATTTGCTTCAGGTGTTACAACAACATCAAGTGTTTTCGGACCTACTAGAAATCCTTTAGATATTTCTAGAATTGCTGGTGGTAGTAGTGGTGGTTCTGCAGCAGCTGTAGCAGCTGATTTAGTACCATTAGCTTTAGGTACTGATACAGCTGGTTCTGTAAGGGTACCAGCATCGTTATGCGGTGTTTACGGGTATAAACCTACTTACGGTTTAATTAATAACTATGGAGTCTACCCACTAGCACCATCATTAGATACTATTGGGTTCTTAGCTAAGGATTTAAACTGGATTTTAAGAGCTGCTGAAGTGTTCATTAAGTTTGAGGAGTTAAGTATTAAGGATTTAAAGTTAGGTATTCCTAACTGGTTTAGAGTTCCTAACGATTTAAGGTCTTTAATGCCTGATATAGTAGATGAGGTTGAGGATAAGTTCCTTAATTATGTCTCAGGTCTTGGGTATGATTACCTAGAGGTTGAGATGCCTGATGCTGTGAAGTATGTGTGGAGGTACTTCCCAGTAATTAGGTATAGTGAAGCAACTGCAACACATATAGTTAATAGAGATAAGTGGTATATGTATAGTCCTGATGTTAGGAGATTACTTGAGAAGGGGTTAGAGTATAGAGCTGTAGAATACTTAGAAGCACTGAATTTTAGGGGGAGGGTTAGGGAGGAGTTAGGTAGGGTTTTAAAGAGAGTTGATGTGTTAATCACCCCAACAACACCTATACCAGCACCTAAGATAGAGGATGTTCTTGGGAGGGAGGACGGACCTATAAGGAGTTTACTTACTTATGAGACTGTGTATGCTTCATATATAGGTGCTCCAGCAATATCTATACCCTCATTAGTAGTTAAGGGATTACCAGTAGGTGTTCAGTTAATATGTAATGTTGGGGAGGATGTTAAGTTATTAAGTATAGCTTCTAAAATCTGTAAATAATGATTACGGGGTTAATCAAATATAAAGATTTTTATTTAAGCATTGAAGATTTTTTAAGGTGTATTAAATGGTATGGTATAGTAGATGTTATGATGATGTACCGAGAATTGTAGTAACACCCCCTGGACCTAAGTCTAGAGAAGTTATAGAATTAGATGATGAGTTTATAATGCAGTCATTTAGTAGGTGGTATCCGTTAGTAGTTAAGAGTGGTTGTGGACCTATTATTGAGGACTTAGACGGTAACCTATACATTGATTTTAACTCAGGTATAGGTGTGATGAACTTAGGTCATAATCATCCTAAGGTTGTAGAGGTTATTAAGAAACAAGCAGATAAACTACTTCATTACTCCTTAACAGACTTCCTATATGAGGAAGCTGTACTACATGCTAAAGAATTCCTTAGTATAGTACCTATTGAGGGTAAGAAGAAGGTATTCTACTGTAATAGCGGTACTGAAGGTATTGAAGGTGCTTTAAAGATAGTTAAAGGGTATTTCAGAGGTAGTAGACAGTGTATTCTATCCTTTATAGGGGCTTTCCACGGTAGGACTTTAGGTAGTCTCTCAATATCTGGGAGTAAAACAATTCATAAGAAATACTTCCAACCGTTACTACCTGGAGTTATCCACATACCTTTCCCAGACCCTTACAGATGTCCTCTAGGTGTTGAAGGTGATGAGTGTGGGGATGCTGTTATCTCATACATAGAGGACTACATATTCAGGAGGTTAGTAAGTGGTGATGATGTTGCAGGTATATTTGTAGAACCTATCCAAGGTGAGGGTGGGTATATAGTACCTCCAGATGATTTCCTACCTAACCTACGTAAGTTATGTGATAGGTATAACATATTATTAGTCTTCGATGAAGTTCAGACAGGTATTGGGAGAACTGGTAAGTGGTTTGCTGCTGAACACTGGGGTGTGAAACCTGATTTACTAGTTAGTTCTAAAGCACTAGCTTCAGGACTACCTCTAGGGGCGGTAGCTGGTAAGGCTGAGGTTATGTCATTACCTAAAGGTACTCACGCATCAACATTTGGTGGGAATCCAGTAGCGTTAGCAGCTAGTAAGGCAGTAATTGAGGTCATCAAGAGTGAGGACCTACTTAATAATGCTTTAAGAGTTGGTGAGTCCATCATCAAGAGGGTTTCTGAATGGGTTGATGAGTACGAGTTAGTAGGACATGTACGTGGTAAGGGGTTAATGATAGGTATAGAGTTAGTTAAGGATAAGGAGAGTAAGGAATACGCTACTAAGGAGTTAAGTCAGGTGTTGATGGAGGCCTTCAGGAGGGGTTTAGCAGTTATAGGTGCTGGGTTCTCAACCATAAGAATAGCACCTCCAATAATAATTACTGAGGAATTAGCTCATAAAGGTCTTGATATACTGGAAGAATCTATTAAGGTAGTTAATAATGAATTCAGGAAGTTCAAGTATTAAGGAGTTAATACTTAAGGTTTTAAAAGATAATCATATAACATCACTTAATGAGCTTATGAAGAAGTTAGAAGTAGTTGGAATCTATATAGACCGTTTCTCGGTAGATGGTGGTTCATAGCCGTCCATACGCATTGGTTCACGACTCCTCACCATCTACCTCTCAACGACTCTTATATCCACTGTCCCCAGCTTCGGGAGTGCATTCACCCTAGTTACCTAGGGCTTCATCGTACTCCCTTCACCGAAGACAGCTTCACGAAAGTCCCCCTCACCTAGCTCACAGAGTTCATCCTCACACAATACTCTTCCCCCAACAACTTAAAAACACTAACAACCAAATGAAATTAGTGATTATGAAAACTGAAACAGCTCCCTAGAACTAAGGACTTTAATCTCTACTATGATTAGGGATGGCTTACTTGTTAAGGAGGTTGATGAGAATTTAAAGAAGTTTGTAATTAAGGTTAGACCTTAGGTGCAACCCAATACGTTACTGTAGATCCGTCACCTACATCAAAGAATATCTTAAGAGGTAGTGCTGACCCTAACTCTACAGTTACTATATCAGCTACACTTAACGAACGTGTTAGGGCTTTAAGTAGGTCTAAATCATACTTACTACTAATACGTTCTTCCTTAATGTTTAGGGAGTAGAGGGGTTTATCTAATCCTAATACCTGCTTAAACATCTTATTCTCAGTTCTACTCATAACCTCTATATAGTCCTTAACACATACTAATTCTAAGTCCTCATCAATTAACTTAGCATCACGTATAATCTTTATGAAGTCTTTAGAAGGTATTTGAAAACTAACTGGTAATTCAACATCTATAGAACCTACTAACTCATTACCAACTCCTCGAACCTCAACCTGATAACTCCTCTCAACACCAGTCTTAATATTAATTAACGTTACTTTAAGAGCTTTAGAAGCCTCATCAAATTCCATTAAGACGCTATCCCTCTTAGTAGCTCTCTTAAAAGCCCTCATAAAAGATACCTTCTCTAACGTGATTAAATTATCACCACTAACTTCAAATAACTCGAAAGCTGTTTGAGGTATTCTAATCTCAACTAATAAGTTCTTATCAGGACTTAAAGCACGTATAAGGAGGCTCTCAGATGTAACACTCATAGGTACTTCATCAATAACTTTTAAAGCTCCTTGAAGGATACTCTTAATTCTAGCACCTACAGGATACTTAACCCTAAACATTAAATTCCCATATAGTAGGTAAGTCTCCTAATATTTATTTTTACTTACAAATCCTACTTCCATGTTAGAACTTTAAATGACGTAACACATTAATTACTGTGAGGGTTGGGGATGAAGTCTAAGGTAAGGTTAGTAAGGAGTTTTACAGGGTATATCTATGTTGAAGGTAGTTGTGATACACTCATTAAATTACTTACATACTTAAGAGATGAGTATAGACGAAACACAGCTGATATCAACGACACTTTAAGGATCTTAAATAACTTTGATGCTTTCTACGAGATCATGAGGAGGAAGTTTAAAGATTTTATATCACCTAAGAAGGATGAAGGAGACTTAATTAAGGGTGTTGTAACGATAGATAAGTTAAAACTGTTTAAGAAGGACGGTATGAATTACGTAGTTTTAGTCCTTGATAAGAAAGTAGAACTAAACTTTATATCTAAGGTGTTAAGTGATTTAGGTATAGAGTTTGAAGTATCTACTGAGTAAATACATAATACTTACTAATCATTAATTTCGTTTACTACTGTTTAAGTCTTCAAATAATTAGGGATCTCTTAAGTAGTTGTTTAAAAATTTATGATATGTAATTCAGTTAAACTAGGTAATTCCCTAATTTTACTTAGACTTCTTCTTCCTCCTAGAACGTTTTGGAGGTTGTTTTTCTTCTTTCTCAGGTTCCTTCTTTACCTCCTCAACATATGTAGTAGTTGTTGGTGGAGGACTTCTGAGGTATCTCTCTAACTCCTCAACCCTACTCAGCATAAGTTCTAAAGCATCTATTGAAAAACCTCTTAAGACTTCCTCTTCTTCCTCTTCTACTTCCTCCTCCCTTACCTCCTCAATAACTTCTTCCTCCTCCGTACTCACTGGATAAGACCCTCACACTCCTAACTTTCGTATATTATTTTAAGCTTTAATGACGTATAAGTACTTATCGTCTCTTACCTTAACTAAAGCTTCATAACTCTTAAGGTTAGTAATTATGTTTCTAATAACTTCATATCTTATATAACCACTACTTAAGACCCTCGATATGTAGTTTAAATTATTTACTTCCTGGATTGCGAATGTGACTATATATGCTGAGTTACCTATTATATTGGGGTCTAGGTCTAGTGGGTGTTGTGTTATTACTACTAAAGTTACTCCGAACTTCCTACCCTCCATAACTAACTTACTTAGTAGTGGTGCTACCTTACCACCCATAAACCTATGAGCTTCATCAACAATTAGGAATAAGGGTTTATTAGCTGTCTTCATATATGTGTTAACTACGTATAGTAAACTCTCAACGTATATACCTCTTAAGAAGTCACTATCTACAGTACTCAAATCTACTACTGTTAAACCTGAGAATAACTCCTCAGGTATTATTGATGTAGTTGTTAAGTACTGACTCCTAAGTAAGTCTAGGTAAGGTATTAACGAGTTTAGAACATCTCTACTTAGGAATCCATCCTTAGAACTTGATGACTCAATCATAGTAGTTAAGGTTATGAAAACATCATTAAATGTAGGTGTTAGATCACCTAAACGTTCGTAAGTACTTAGTATTAGGTTATACAGTACGTATTTCTGGATATTACCTAACTTAAACACCCTCCTCAACATATCACTAACTTCCTCAGCTCTAACGTTCTTAGGCTTACCTAAAGTATCTAAGGGGTTTATAGGGTTTTCTATAGGTGTTAGTACCTTGCCATTAAGTTCCTTCACTAAATCTACGTACTCTCCGTGAGGATCGATAATAACTACTGCAGACCTCCTAACTAACTGCTTACTCATCTTCTTAGCTAGGTAGGACTTACCACTACCACTCATACCCAGTATAACTACGTGTCTATTCTCAGAATGCTTAATAGGTATCTTAATATACTTGTTAAAAGTCTTAATAGGGAACCCCCTACTACTGATCTTCTTAATAACCCTCCCCAAGACTACGTAATCTTCGTAATACGTTATAACCCCGTAACTCATAGCTAAAGCAATAGGTGTTGAAGCCCATGAAAACATAGTAGTTAGTGAGAATATGATGTATTGAATTATGGATGTAAATGTACTAAATCTAACTTCATTAGTTGACGTTATCAGTAAGGAGTTAATACTAACACCGAGTATGAATATAGTGATACTTAAGTTGTTCCTAAGTAATTGAGGGAGTTGTAAGTAGTTAACTATAGGTGTGAACCATAGGATATGTAGGAGTATTAGGGAGGAACCTGTGATGAGGAGTAAATCACTTAATACTCTGAAATCTATACCTACCTTAGGTATGTTTAAACGGATTTTTCTAAATAGTGATGAAGTTATTGCTACACCGATTAAGTAGTAGATCATTATGTACGTGATCGTATTTAAGTTAATCCCAACTCTTATAAAGTATATCATAGTTAAGGAGAGGAACTCTACAACACATGTAATTATATCCCCTATAAAACCTGATAACATACCTGTAAGAATTACTATAAGGAATGATGTATTTAACGTTAATAATATAGAGAACATAACTGACGACTGTGTTTCAAGGACTTTAATGATTATTAAGTTCAGTAGGGTTAGGATTACCGACATTATTAACTTCTTTAACATCTCTCCATTCATCATGAAACGACTAGTTTTATTAAACGTATAAGTTTTTTGCTCTATACCTTATATCATTAGTAGTGGTATAGTGAATCTAAGATGTGGTTAGGGTGGGTAGTGAAGATATTAAACGTATGTTACATCCTAGCTTAGTTAATGTTATGTCTAAGTACGGGTATAAGGAATTAACCGATATTCAGAAGAAGGCAATACCTGAGATCCTTAAAGGTTATGATGTCTTAATAATAGCTCCTACAGGTAGTGGTAAGACTGAAGCAGCTATCTTCCCAATAATATCTAAGATCTTATATGATTTTGGAAAACATAAACCAATAAGTCTCATCTACATAACACCTCTAAGAGCGTTGAATAGAGACTTGATGAGGAGGTTATCAATCATATGTAGTGATTTAGGGATTTATATTCAGGTACGTCACGGTGATACACCTCAAAGTTTGAGGAAGTCTATAGAGAGGAAACCACCACATATACTCATAACTACCCCTGAAACATTCCAGTACTTACTAGTAAGTACTCCTTTAAGGAATTACTTAACTAACGTTAAGTATGTAGTTATTGATGAACTTCATGAGTTAATAAGTAGTAAGAGAGGGTCTGAACTAATAACATCATTATATAGGCTTGAGTTAATAGCTGGTAGGCCTCAGAGGATAGCTTTATCAGCTAGTATAGGTGATATCAGTACTGCTAAGAAGTTCCTCTCTAATGGTAGGTTAGTAAGTGAGGTTGTAATACAGAGTGGTAGGGATATGATCGTAGACTTAGTAGTTCCGTTTAGGGATAACTCACCACTAGATAGGATTTCAGTAATGAGGGATTTAATAAGTAGACATAATGAAGTTATACTATTCACGAATACTCGTGATGAAGCTGAGTTCTTAGGTGTTAAGTTGAAGGAGTTAGGTGTTAATGTTCTCGTCCATCACGGTAGTTTATCTAGGGATGAGAGGGAAGGTGTTGAGGAGTTGTTGAAGAAGGGTGAGGTAGCTGGTGTAGTCTCAACTTCAAGTCTTGAGTTAGGTATTGATGTAGGTAGTGTAGATGCTGTTATACAGTCATCATCACCTAGACAAGCAGTTAAACTTGTTCAGAGGGTTGGGAGGAGTATGCATAGAGTGGATCTTAGAGCTAGAGGATATGTAGTTACTGATTTATCCTTAGACGATATACTGGAGTCTCTAGTGATTATACGGAGGACGTTAAGTAATGAGTTAGAAGGGTTTACAGTTCATGAGAATTCTCTTGATGTACTAGCACATCAGTTAGTAGGTCTAGCATTACAGGAAGGTGATGTTGATGTTTATAAAGCTTACGAGTTATTCAGGAAATCATATGTATTTAGAAACTTAACTTTTGATGAGTTTATTAACGTCCTTAAATTCCTATCAGACCTACAGTTAGTGAAGTTCGATGGTAGTAAGTTCAGAACTACTGGTAAAGGTAGGATTTACTACTTAACTACTACTATGATTGTTAACTCACCACAGTACCTAGTCATTGACTTAGTCAGTAGGAATGCTATAGGGCATTTAGATGAGGAGTTCGTAGCATTAGAAGTTAGTGAGGGTTCTACGTTAGTACTTGGAGGTAGATTATGGAGGGTAGTTAGTGTTGATGAGGATGAGAGGAAGGTCTTCGTTGAGGAGATAGGGGGTGGTGAGGGTTTAATTCCTTCATGGAGTGGTGAGACAATCCCAGTAGATTATAGGGTAGCTCGAGAAGTTTGTGCTTTTAGAAAGTTATTAGCTCTTAACTATGTACCTAATCATTATAAGGGTATAGTATCTGAGGATGCTTTAGAATATGTTAAGGAGGTAATATCACAACATGTGAGGAGTGGTTATCCACTACCTACAGAAGACTTAGTAGTTGTAGAGGTTGGGAGGTCTAATCACCCACTAATAGTACTTCATGTGTGTTTAGGTAGTAGGGGTAATAGGGGGTTAGGCTACTTACTAGGTTATTTATTTAGCAGGGTATTAGGTGTTAACCCGTTAATTAAGTCAGACCCTTATAGAGTAATTATACAGTTACCAATACCTGTAAGTACAGATAAGGTCAATTCTGTAGTTAAGTCAGTATTAATTGATGAGGATATAGATAGGGTGTTTAAGGATGCTATGAGGAGTTCCCAACTATATAAGTTCGTCTTAGTTAACGTGCTTAAGAGGTTAGGGGTTATACCTGAGGAAGCACCTCTAAACATAATCAATACATTAGCTAAGAAGTTTTGGGATAATGAGTTAGTATCTAATGAGGTAATCAACGAGATCATGTGTAGGTATATAGATGTTAAAGTTGTTAAGGAATTCGTTGAGAAGGTTAGGAAGGGTAAGGTATGTATTAAGGTTTTAGAAGTTAATGAATTATCACCTATAGCTGTTGAAGGACTTAGAAAACCTGGTTTTAGTGGTAGGGTTATCCCTAAATACATACCTAAGAACGTAGTAGCAGAGATTGTGAGGAGGAGGTTAATGAGTAAGCAGGTTAGGTTAGTATGTATGATGTGTGGGTATAGTTATGTAGTAGTGGTGAGGGAATTACCAGATATTATAACATGTCCTAAATGTGGTGTTAGGTATGTCGGTGTTAGTAAGGACTTAAGTGATGATATCCCTAAAATAGTTCTTAAGGGTATAAAGTTAGGTAGTAATTATAAGTTCTCATTAAGTGATGAGGAGAAGGAAATAATTACTAGGTTGAAGGAATCTGCCTACTTAGTACTAAATTACGGTAAGAGGGCTGTCATAGCTTTAGCAGCGTATGGGGTAGGTACTGAAACAGCTAAGAAGGTACTATCTATGAAGTCTGATGAGGATTTCTATAACGCTATATACGAGTTTGAGAGGAAGTACATCACAACTAGACGTTTTTGGGATTAACATTAAGTAAGTATGATTAAAATAAATAAATAAGTAATAAATTTAATACTTAGTATATGCCTGACATGTAGGTGGTTAGTTAGTGCCGTGGAGTATATTAGAGTGTTTAAGGAAGAACCCTGAAGTACTTAGAGAGTCTCTTAAGAAGAGGTTTATGGATTTATCATTAGTTGATAAAGCTATGAGTTTAGATGTTGAGTGGAGGAGGCTCTTAACCGAGGTTAATAACTTAAGACATAAGCATAACTTAATTAGTCAGCAAATACCTAAGTTAAGTGATGAGGAACGTAGGGTTAGGATTGAGGAGGCTAAGGAACTCCTTAAAACTATAGAAATTCTTGAGAAACGTTTAGATGAGGTTGAGAAGACTAGGGATGAGATACTCTTATCACTACCTAACTTAGTACATCCGTCAGTACCTGTAGGTCCTGACGAAAGCTATAACGTACCGGTTAGGGTTTGGGGTAAGGCTAAGGTATATCATGAGTTCTTAGACGACTTCCTAAGGTATACTGAAGGTCAGGGTGTTAGGATGGATTATGAGGTCATTAACTGGAGACCTATAGGTCATGCAGATATGTTGGAGAACGTACTTAAACTCGGTAATACTTTAAAGGCTGCTGAGGTAACTTCTTCAAGATTTTACTACTTATTCGATGATATGGTATGGCTTGATATAGCCCTACTACTATACGCTATCGACTACTTAACTAGTAAGGGGTTTAGGTTAGTACTCCCCCCATACATGCTTAGACATCAGTTTATGGCTGGTGTTATAGACTTAAACACATTTAAGGATGCTATATATAAGATTGAGGGTGAGGACTTATACTTAATAGCTACTGCTGAACACTCTCTAGCAGCACTTCATGCTGGGGAGGATATACCTGAGGAGGACTTACCACTACTCTACGTAGGTGTTAGCCCGTGTTTTAGGAAGGAGGCTGGTGCTGGTAGTAGGGATATTAAAGGTGTTTTTAGAGTTCATCAATTCCATAAAGTTGAGCAGTTCGCATATACCTTACCTGAGCAGAGTTGGGATGTGTTTGAGATGTTGATTAGTAATGCTGAGGATTTGTTTAAGGGTTTAGGCCTACCTTACAGGGTTGTTAACGTAGCTTCAGCTGAGTTAGGTTCTCCTGCAGCTAAGAAGTATGATTTAGAAGTTTGGTATCCGGCTCAGGGTAGGTTTAGAGAACTTGTTAGTTGTAGTAATTGTACTGACTGGCAATCATATAGGTTACGGATTAGGTACTTAAGACGTAGAGGGAATGTTAGAGACTACCTACATACTCTAAACTCTACAGCAATAGCTAGTACTAGAACTATAACTGCAGTACTTGAGAATTATCAAACACCTGATGGTGTTGTTGAAGTACCTAAAACCCTTAGGAAGTATTTAGAGATGTTTAGTAGAGCACCTAAAGATTATATACATCCAGTAAAGAAGGGTTAGGAAGTTTAAGTCTTAGACTTCCTAATACCTATAACGACCTTCCTACCCTCTAAATCCCACTCAACTACGTACATACCCTCAACATCACTTACTAATGACTTAGCTCTAGTCTCACTTAATATGAACTTATTAAATACCCTTACAGCTTCTACGATTTCAGGATCGTCTGTTGTGATGTTTAAGTCTATGAAATCATCAACTAGTAAGTTAGCTTTATTCCTCATTACTTGAACTCTCCTAACGATCTCTCTAGCAATACCTTCATAGTATAATTCCTTATCAATAGCTTTACTCAGACATATCTTGAATATGTTGAAATCCTTTACTAGGTAATCATCACTTAAGTACGTAGCAGGTAACTCAGTAACTATTTTAACCTCCTTACTATTAACTAAGAACTTTATGATATCTAAGTAATTGATTAACTCATTAACAACCTTATCATCTCTTAACTTTATAACTACTTCCTTAACAGGCCACCTCAACTTAATACCTAATGAATTCCTCATAGAACTTACTGATGCGTATATCTCGAAGATTAAGTCAAACATCTTCTCTAAATCCTCACGTATGTACTCATTAACTACTTGAGGTAGTACACTCACATGTACACTTACACACTCATTAGGTTCGTAGAACTTAACGAAACGTTGCCATAAGTACTCACTTATATGAGGTATTATAGGGGCCAACAACTTTATAGATTCCTTCAGGATATGGTAAAGTACTGTATATGCGATGAACTTATCATCACCTTCCTCTCTCCAAACCCTAGGTCTAACAAGCCTTATGTACCTATGACTTACATACTCAATCAAATACTCGAATATAGCCCTACTCGCTAGGTGGAGTTCGTATTTCTCCATGAAGTTATCATAAGCTCTTAAGGTAGTGTAGAATTTAGAGAGTATCCATAAGTCTTCAGGTCTCGCATTATCTAATACTGTTCTTAAGTCATACTTCCTCGGGTCGAACTTATCTAAGGACATATACATATGTGCAAATCTATACACATTCCATACGATGTTTAACTTATTGATTACGTCTTTAATCTCGTCAGGGTCGAAGGAAAATACATCCCCTGGTGCAAACTTAGTTAGTATGTAAGTCCTTACAGGGTCTACACCATACTTCTCAAACATGTCGTAAGCCCATATAACATTACCTTTAGATTTACTCATCTTCTGACCAAACTTATCAACTACATGACCTTGTATTAAGATGGTTTTATAGGGGGCTCTACCCATCATTAAGACTGACGTAGCTAGTAATGAGTAGAACCAACCTCTTGTCTGGTCTATACCTTCAGTTACGAAGTCGTAAGGGTATAACTTACTGAATAATTCCTTATCCCTTAAACCATCAACACCAGCAATCCATGCTATACCACTATCTATCCATACATCTATTACGTATGGTTCACGAACCCACTCACTACAGTCATCAGTTTTAATACATACTTCATCTACCCACGGTCTATGAACTAACCTCTCCTCATCTACGTTAGGTATTGATGATGCGTACTTCCTCAACTCATCTAAACTACCTATAACTAATAACTTGTTAGGGTCATCCCTACACCTCCATATAGGTAGTGGTGTACCCCATATACGTGACCTAGATATAGTCCAGTCCTTAACGTTAGCTAACCAATTATAGAATCTATCCTTAAGTTTCTCAGGGTATATCCTAACAGTATCTAAACTCTTAATTAATTCATCCCTAATAGAACTTACCCTTAAGAACCACTGTCTATCAGTTCTATATATTAGAGGTGTCCCACACCTCCAGCAATGTGGGTACATATGAGTTATAGTTCCTTCATAAATTAGGAGTTTCTTAGTCTTAAGCACATCAATAACTTTACGAGAGGTTTCCTCAATACTTAAGTTACTGAATACACCACCTAATTCATTGAATATACCGTTAGCATTAACACTATTAGTTATTGGGAGGTTATACTTAACTCCTAACTCAAAGTCTTCTGGACCGTGTGCAGGGGCTATATGGACTAGCCCGGTACCCTCAGTCAGTGATACGAAGTCTGTAGTAAGTACTAAGTGTGAGTCTTTATGTTCTTTATGTATTGGTGCTTCATCTAATAGTGGGTGTTCATATCTTAACCCTCTTAAGGACTCACCCTTAAATACCTCAACACATTTTAAATCCCTACCTAAGAGTTTAGATACTTCAGGGACTAGGTCTTTAGCTATTATTAAGTACTCATTATCTACTAATACTTTACAGTAATCACCATCACCTCTAACAGCTACGGCCTCATTATCTACTAATGTCCAAGGTGTTGTAGTCCATATGAGTAAGTATGTATCCTCATAACCAACTACTTTAAACTTAACATATATTGAGGGTGATACCTTCTCCTCATAACCTTGATCAACCTCAGCATCACTTAACGCTGTCTCACATCTAGGACAGTAAGGAAGTACTCTAAACCCCTCAAACAACATACCCTTTTCAAACATCTTCTTTATGAAGTACCAAACATGTTCTATATAGTAAGCTCTTCGTGTTTCATAAGCTCTCTCCAGATCTAACCATAATGCTAACCTACTAGTACCTATATCTGACCATACCTTTAAGTAATGATCTACAAGTCTATTACATTCATCAACAAATCTCTCAAACCCTAACCTCTCAACATCTTTCTTATTCTTTAAGCCGAGCTTCTTCTCAACTTCAACCTCAACAGGTAATCCCTGTTCATCCCAACCTGCTTGAGCCCATACATTATACCCTTTAAGTCTATAGTACCTTAATACAAAGTCTTTATAAGTCCTCCCTCTTATATGACCTACATGTGGGTACCCATTAGTTGTTGGTGGACCCTCAAGAAACGTAAATAACGGTGCTGACTCCCTCCACTCCCTCCATAACATCGGTATCTTACGTTCCTCCCAAAACTTCCTAACCTCAAACTCAACATCCTTAATCTTTAAACTCGCCAAATCAATAACTGACACCGATACGTAAGTAAATATAGAAATTTAAAATCTTTAAAGAACTTCAATAATATTAATATTTAAATTAACCCCTCTAAATAATGTTTTGGTGTTACTATTGAGTTCGTACATAAGTGAGGGAGTTCCAGAGTATGGGAAGGATCTGATAAATAGGTTTATGAGGTTCTTCAGACCTAGGAATGTAGCAGTTGTAGGGGCTTCTAGAGAACCTGGGAGAGTAGGTTATGCAGTTGTTAAGAATTTAATTGATGGTGGGTATACAGGTAAGATATACCCGATAAATCCTAGAGCTACTGAGATCTTAGGTCTCAAGTGTTACCCAGATATTAGGCAGGTACCTGACCCTGAAGTTGATGCAGCGTTAATATCTATACCAGCAGCTATGGTACCTGACGTCATCCCATCATTAGGTGAGAAGAACGTACCGGTAGCAGTAGTTGTCTCTTCAGGATTTGCTGAAGCTGGTAACCCAGAACTCCAGCAGAAATTAATTGAGACTGCTAGGAAGTATGGGGTTAGGATTATAGGTCCTAACACATACGGTATCTATAGTCCATGGTATAACTTAAGTCTATCATTTACAATACCCTACACCTACAAAGGAGGTTTAGCAATAGTATGTCAGAGCGGTGGTGTTGGTATGGCAGCATTCGGTTATGCTAGGTGGAAGAAAGTCGGTATATCAATAAATGTTGGTTTAGGTAATATGGCTGATATAGATCATTCAGACCTACTCTGGTACTTCTACGCTGACGAGAATACTAAGGCAATAGCATTTCATATGGAATCTATAAAAGATGGTAAGAAGTTTATAGAGACTGCTAAGTTCGTTAGTAAGAAGAAACCAATAGTAGTCTTAAAAGCTGGTAGGACACACTACGGTGAGAAAGCAGCTAAGTCACATACAGCAGCACTTACAGCATCTGATGCAGTAATTAACGCTGCATTTAAGAAAGCAGGTGTTATCAGGGTATATGCATTAGATGAGTTATTCGATATAGGTAGGTCTCTAGCAATGTTACCACCACCTAAGGGTGAGAACGTATTGATAGTGACTATGGCTGGTGGGTTAGGAGTCTTATTAAGTGATGCAGCAGCTGATAACAACTTATACTTGATGGAAGCACCTCAAGACCTAGTTGATGAGTTTAAGAAGTTTGTACCTCCATTCGGAGCTTTCGGTAATCCTATGGATATAACAGGGTCTTGCACTCCAGATATGGTTGAGAGAGCTGTTAGGTTAGCTATAATGCATCCTAAAGTTGATGCTGTAATAATAGGTCACTGGCATACTATAATAACAACACCTATGCAGTTCGCTAAAGCTGTAGTTGATGCAGTTAATGAGGCTAGAGCTAAAGGTATTGAAAAACCTATAGTTGTCTCTATGAGTGGTGATATACCTGAGACTTTACAAGCTGTAGAGTATATTGAAGAACATGCTAATGTACCGACATTCTTCGTACAGCCTGAGAGAGCTGTAAAAGCTTTAGGAGCACTCTACTACTGGGCTAGATATGCAGGTATATTAAAGAAGTAATTTAATTTTAAGATTCACTAACTATTTTTGTAATAACTTTCCTTAATCTAGAGTAAGTCTCATTAATATCTTCAGGAATTACCTTAGTTGAAGATATTATAGGCATGAAGTTCGTATCACCTAACCATCTAGGTACTACGTGAATATGTAGATGACCTTCAATACCTGCTCCAGCTATATGGCCTAGATTAACACCGATGTTAAACCCTTGAGGTTTATACTCTATATTTATAGCTTTAATAGATAGTTTAACCATCTTCATCAAATCAAGTAACTCATCATCATCAAGTAATTCTAGGGAACTAACATGTCTGTAAGGTGCTACCATTACATGAGCTGTATTATACGGGTATAGATTCAACATTATAAAAGACTTACTACCTCTAAAAATTACATAACATTCGTCATCAGGTTTATACCTAGCTTCACAAAATATACATACTCCACTCTGAGGCTTACTGATATACTTCATACGCCAAGGAGCCCATAACACCTTCATATACTTCACCTAAAATGCATCAATAACAGATTAAATACCTTATAAATAACTTCCTCAGGTATTACTAACGCAATTATATAACCAATAGTTATGAAGAGTATATGAGGTAATGCAGGAGTTACCCATATATAATCATCATTTCTTACATATCCGAGTTCTAAACACTTCATAACATCTCTCATATGATCCTTAAAATCCTCCTCAATATTAAAGCTAGTTCTACACTTAACTACGTAGTCATTAGATGAACATTTAAATACAGTTAATGGATACATAAACTTACTCTTTAAGAACTTACTTACCTTCATAGGCCTACTTAAAAATATTAGAGATAGTTTATGAGTACTACTACATTCAAGACTCTTAATTAACCCTCTATTTAATGTTAGATTAATGATTAAGTTATACAGTATTAGTAGGGAAGGTATTAATGCTGAAAGTAATAACGTGAGCATCGATATAGGTATTATGTTTAAATACGGTGTTGAGATAGATATCAGTAGTATTGCTAGGAAGTCAGCACCTCCTATCATACCTATAAGCATTAATAGTAAGAGTATGACTGCTGGTATCAATGAAAATATGAGTACTAGTATGTTAGGTCTTACTACTAAGAAGGTAAATATTGATGAAAATATCAGTGCCGGTAACCATATATACTCACTAACCTCTCTAGACTTTAAATCATAATATGTTGCAATTATTAATGTAGATAAAGTGACTGAGATAGGTATTAATGCTGTAGGTATCCCCGTACTTAAGTTCATTCCTCAACATCTCTAATACCTACTTCAGTAATTGCGAATACTGCCTCTCCTTCCGGAAGGTGTGGTGCGTCAACTATCCTAGCAATCCTCCTATTACCCCTACTCCTCCTCAGCTGAACTCTAACACCTGGTGCATGTGCTAATACATGACCACCTACAGCTTGTGTAGGGTCTCCGTAAAATACGTCTGGTCTAGCCATGACTTGATTAGTAACTACGACAGCTACGTCATACATATCAGCTATCCTATTAAGTTGATGGAGGTGTCTATTAAGTTTCTGTTGTCTAATAGCTAAGTTCTCACGACCCGGATACTCAGCTCTGAAATGACCTGTTACTGAGTCAACAACTATTAACCTTATATTCTCCTTAGGTATTAACTCCATAATCTCATCAATAATAGCTATCTGATGGTCACTATTAATAGCTCTAATATATATTATGTTCTCCATAGCCTTATCAGGATCTATCCCTACACCCCTAGCCATAGCCTCTATACGTTCCCACCTGAAAGTACCTTCACTATCTACGTATAAAGCCCTCCCACTCAACCCCCCCTTCTCAGGCGGTAATTGAACATTCACTGAAAGTTGATGACAAAGCTGAGTATTATGTAGTATTAAGCCTTCAGGAGATATAAAGTAATGAGTACTAGGTACTACTAAATCATAAACATAATCATCATATCTTACCTGCTTCACACTCTGTACTAAATGATAAGATAAACTCAACTTACTAAAACCTCCTTGATGATCACCCATCCCTACATATTTAATGAGGTCTTTAATACCTTCAACACCAACGACAACATCACCTCTATCTAACCCCCTCGTCATACACCACATTAAACCACCTCTCCTGGAAGTAAGTACAGGGTGGTTAGGTGTAACTAATAGTTCTAAACCGTTATCTAACCTAACCTCATATATACTCTCTACCCTCTCCTTATATATACCGCTAGCTCTAACAACACTTAACTCATTATTAATGATCGTAAATACGTAAACACCTTCTAACCTCACTAAATACCCATGATCGTAAACCTCCTCATTAGATAACCTCCTATACCTCTCATACATATACTCTATAGGTTCCTCAATAACATCACCATCAATATATAATACCTTAGTATCCTTAGAGAAACACTTACCAGTACCGTACTCACCGAAGAATTCAGTTATAGTTTTAACCTCTACACCACCTCCTAATAAATTATCTAAATTCCTAGAACCAGTAGCTATCTTCTTAACCCCTAACCTCTCCTTCTTAAGTTCTAAAGCTGTCTTAAACTTAAGACCTAAAGCTTCACGAGCTTGATTAACTATCCTCTGAGCTGTAGGTAAAGGTATACCTACAACAGTAGCTAACTCATTAACATTAGCAGCAGCTAAAGCCTCTAACGTCTTATAACCAGCATCTCTTAACTTACTAATAATAGTTGAACTAATACCTAAATCTTCAAGTCTCTTTATCTTCCCCTCACTCAACATCTCACTTCCTAACCATTATAAACTTTTTAAAATGAATCTATTAAACTTACTCTCCTCATAACCTTAAAAGTGATAGTAGATTACGTTACTGTGGTATAATGCCTTATAAAGTTTACTCAATCTTAAATGATCTTAAAGTAGTAGATGTCTATCTAGGATTCTCTCAAACAGTTATGGTAGGAGGATACGGTTTTCTGATTTAAGAGTGTCTTACTAGACATCAATTTACGGAGTTAAGTAAATCATCACGGCATAACTATACATTCCTTCTTAGTTATCCTCCTAACCTCGTTAGCGAATATCTCTGAGTAAGAACTCCTAACAGAGTTTACTATGACTGTCTTAGGATTAGAGTTAATTATGTAATGTATTAATCCTTTAAAATCTGCGTGGTCGCTGAAGGCAACTAGCCATCTATTACTGCCTAAGTATCTATAGGGTTTTTTAAACTCCCAACCACTTAATAAAACTTCTGAAGCTCTCGGCCCCCTTATATAGTTACTACTACTTACGTGTGTGAATAGTAAGAACCAACCACTCTTAACAACTTCAGCCCCCTCACTACTCCCTAATAAAACATAATCTCTAATTCTTAAATCATATTTCTCAGCTATCTTAGTCATACCGTATACTTTAGGTGGTAGTACGTAGGGTGCTATAACCCCTCGATCCCTAAATATCTTCATAACCTCTTGAAGTTTACCGTGGTACCCGTATATGATTACCGGACCCTTACTAAGTAGTTGATTAACTAAATCAGTAAGTATATCCTCTATATACTCATCAAATTCTCTAACGTAGTTTGGATTACCGTAAACAGCATCTAACACTAATATATCAGCTTCTAGTATTGGGGTATGTACTCCAGGCTTCTTAAAATCACTTGTATACACTATCTTCAACCCATCCTCATCAGTTACTACTACCTGTGAAGAACCAGGTATGTGTAGAGTCTTTACTAACTCTAACTTTAACTCACCAATACTTATCCTAGACCCGTAATCTAATCTAATACTGTAGTCCCTAGGTATCTTATACCCTAACTCAACCAACCAATCAAGAGTTAACGGAGTACCTACTAAGTTCTTACAAGTAGTTAAACTCTTATCTAAATCTCTAATATGATCTGAATGAGCATGCGTTACAACTCTTGAAATACTGTTTTCATGTCCATCAATACTTAATAACTTATTAATTAATACAGCACCTCGCTCATTAACTAACACATTAGTCACTTAAATCACCAAATCAACCAATAATACTCTAACCTCTACGATATTTTAAGAATTAGTTATTAACGTATTAACATGTTGAAAACTCAGTTTTTAAATCCTCTTATAAATTCAAATAGGAGTGGTAAATTGCGAATACTCTTAATTCATGCAGAGGAATTTAAGTATGAAGCACGTGAGAAAGCTGTGGCAAGTGCTGAACCTTTATTAAGTACTAGTGGGGATTTTAGAAATGTTTTAGTGATGTTTACTACTGTTGAGGAAGGTGATTATAAGTCTCTTGAGTTATTAATACCTAAGGTTATTGATGACGTCCTCGACATCTTTAATAAGGTTAAAGCGTCGATACTGTTAATATACCCATACGCACATCTCTCATCGAAGTTAGCAAGTCCTGAAGAAGCTATTCAAGTGTTAAATCGTTTAGAGGAGTTGTTTAGGGGGAGTGGTGTTAACGTATATAAAGCACCGTTTGGATGGTATAAAGCATTTAGTATGAAGTGTTATGGACACCCACTCTCAGAACTATCTAGGGAGTATAGACCTGAGGAAGTGTCTAGGAGAGTTAGTATTGAGAGGAAGTATTACATACTAACAACTGAGGGTCAGGTATTTAAACCTGAAGACTACGTGTTTAAACCTGATGAGGAGGATCTTAAGATCTTAGTAGAGAAGGAGGTCTTCAAGAAGGAGTTACCTGGGGGTAAGTCAAGATTATTCGATGTTTGTAGGAAGTTCGGGTTTGAGTGGGAGTCAATGTCTGATAGCGGTCATATGAGGTACGAACCACATGCAACAGCTATGGTTGAAGCTGTTAAGGAGTACTCATGGGTAGTTGCTAAGTCGTTAGGAATTCCAGTGATTAGGGTTATGGGTACTAACATGTTCAACCTTAAATACAAACCAATTAGAGAACATGCTGAATTATTCGGTGATAGGCTCTACGAGGTTGAGTCTGAAGGCGGTAAACTAGTTATGAGGTATGCAGCATGTCATCAACAATTCGCTATGATTAAAGACTGGATCATAAGTTATAAGGAGTTACCGTTAGGTGTTTTCGAAGTTGCTGATAGTTATAGGTTTGAACAGAAGGGAGAGTTAGTACTTTGTTTTAGATTGAGGAAGTTCTACATGCCTGACCTACACATACTGCTTAAGGATTTAGACGAAGCTAAGAAGTTCTCATTTAAAGTTCAGAACAAGATCTTAGAGGAGATAGGGAGGTTAGGTAGGAGTTACGTAGCTATATATAATGTTACTGAAGACTTCTTCGAGTTACATAGGGATTACATAGTAGAGTTAATTAGAGGTGTAGGTAGGCCAGGTCTAATAGTAGTATATCCTTCAGGGATTTACTACTGGGTAATTAATGTTGAGTATATTATCATAGATAGTCTTAAGAGACCTAGGGAGATAGCTACATTCCAGATAGATATAGGTAATGCAGCAAGGTTTAACATTCGATATGTTGATGAGAATGGTGTTGAGAGATACCCAGTAATAATACATACAGCAATTATCGGATCTATTGAGAGGTATATCTACGCTATATTAGATAAAGCTGTTCAAGATGAAGAACATGGTAAGACCCCAAATATACCTACCTGGTTAGCACCTATTCAGGTGAGGATAATACCTCTATCTAAGGACTATATGGAGTTTGCTGATGAGGTGTTAAGGAAGTTATTAGCTAATAATATCAGGGCTGACTTAGACGATAGAGACTTAACACTAGCTAAGAAGATTAGAGATGCAGGTGTTGAGTGGATACCTTACGTAGTAGTTATAGGTGAGAGGGAGTTTAAGACTAGAAACGTTAATGTTAGGATAAGATCTACAGGAATACAGAAGGTTATGGATGTTAACGAACTTATTAACATAATTAATAAGGAGTTAGAGGGGTTCCCCAGAGTAGACTCTACACTACCTCCTTACCTATCCTTAAGACCTACATTAAGTTACTTAAAGGAGTTACCAACATAGTTAAGATAAATTAATAAGCCACATTATCATATGTTAAGTAGATGATGAAATTCTATCAACTGTTGTCTATGATGTCATGTACCTCCGCTGACTCACTCCTAATTATATCGTGGAATGTGTTTTTACCACATACATTACAGTAATGATATAGTTGTTGGAAATCCCTAAGACTGTAACTAACCCTTAACTCCCATACAGTCCCACATTCCCTACATCTCAGTAAGTACTTACTCACGGATTCAACCATAACTAGTTAGATTAAATATATATAAACTCTACACTGTATAACTAATTTGATGAGCTGTGGTGGGCCCGTAGCTCAGCCAGGTAGAGCGGCGGATTATTAGCCGAGGCTCCAGTTCATCAACTACGGGTCTAAAGACCGATTTGGGATGATATAGGACTGGAGAGGAGAGACCCGTAGGTCGGGGGTTCAAATCCCCCCGGGCCCACCATATCGTTTAATATTTATTATTTCTAATGTAGGGTTCAGAGCTTTGGCCCTACATCATTAATCAGTTACTTCACCTCATCACGTTATAGGGTAGATACTTACCTATGATCACTATACCATAAACTTGAAGTACGTTTACTTTTAAGTTCGTGGACTGCCTTATCCAGGTATTTATATACTGTTGAGTGTTGTCTACCTTGAATTAACATCTCTATAGCATTTCTAGCTACGTCAGCACTCTCATAATCACCTATAATAGCTATGAAGTCCTCATAAATCGATATGTACGTACCTGTTATCTCCTCAATATTCTTCTTAACCCTACCATCCTCACCAATAACTCTACCCTTCACTCTTGTTAAGTGGTTTTGAGAATCTCCAATAACCTTCTTTAAATCTATAACTATAAGTATCTGGTCCTCATCTAATAACCTCCAAGCCTTCTCAGGTGTGAAACCTACAGCTATAGCATTTATGAATTCTCTAGCTTTCATAACGTTAATAACTGGTGTGTTAGGTGATGTTGGTTCTATAGTAGCATAACAGTTTACCTCATCTAGATATATCTTAGTTTGAGTTCTAGCTTCTAACTCCTTAATAACTTCATTCCTACTACCTACTAAGACTTTAACCCTCTCCGGAGGTATTCTAACATACAGCTTTAGAACTCCAGGTAGTACTTGAGGTTTCATATCCTTAGAGCTCACTTACTACACCATAATTAAGATCTCTTGATAATTAATTTAAGTTTATTAATCTACTTTGAACTAATCCTCACTTAACTCCCCTAACTTCTCACCAACAACATACTCGAATAATTCATTAACTTCAGGAGTGTTAACACCAACACTTCTGAAGAACCTAACTAAGTTCCCTATATCACGTATTAGTAAGTTGTAGGAATTTGGATGTGATGTCTTCACTGCTTGACTAACATCTATTATGTATGGTTTCCCACGATAGATCATTACGTTATACTCACTTAAGTCTCCATGTACTAAATCAGCATATCTATAGATCTTCCTTACATCCTCAATTAACTCGTAGAATATATCCTCATACTCATTAGGTTCTAATGTAACCTCCTTAAGTAGTGGTGCTCTAACACCATCCTCACCTAAGAACTCCATAACTAATACATTCTCGTACTGAGTTATAGGTTTAGGAACTCTAGCACCTACATCATACATAAGTCTTAAGTTCTTAAACTCCTTACGTGCCCATGTAATCACTAACTTCCTAGTAGATCTAGGTATAGTCTTAAATCTAGGATCTCCTACTAAGTACTTAATCATCCCCTTCCTAAACTCAGTAGATGATGTTAGGTATATCTTAACAGCTAAATCATCACCCTTAAAAGACTTACCCCAATAAACTCTCGATTCCTTACCAGCACTTACAACACCCTTAAGCTCATAAATAACTTTCCTCCTACTTAACTCAATAACAGCTAATACCGTAGCTGAATCAAAAACTTCTTCAACAGTTTCAAATAAGTCTTTATCAACTTCCCTCCTCTCCTTACCAGTAACTCTATAGTAGATATCTAAGTACTTATCAATATCCTTACTACCTATTCAGAACCACCCTCTAACAACTCCTTACTAAGTAATCCTAACTCTATCAACTTCTTACGTTCAGACCTCTCATAACGATGAACTATATCACCTCTATCTTTTTGAAACTCCCAAACAGCTACTAATACAACATCCTTAACATTTATCCATACCTTCTTCCTCAACTTACCAGGGATCCTACAGATCCTAGTAACTCCATCCATACAGGTAGCTTTTACGTAGTTAGCCCCTATAATATCAGTAACAACACATATAACCTCACCTTCAGCTGGGGTTAACAACTCTTTAGTTTCGTTAACCTTATCCTTCTTACTCATCTATAATCACTTCCTAATACTAACTAAGTAAATTCTATCCCTATAAATTAATAACTTAACCTTAGAACCAACCTTAACATCACTTACCGTAGGTAACTCGTAGGTCTTACCACTAACTAACTCCTTAACTAATACCCTACCACCAACTACATCATCGACATAAACATCTACTAACTCATACTCATCATCTCTTAATAACTTTAAGTCCTTAACAACTAAGTCCTGAACTCTTAACTTTACTAACTCACCAGAATCTAACATTAAAACCTTAATTAAGTCCTTAGACACACTATCTACAACAGCAACTCTATCCTTAAAGACTATGAAATCACCTGGTAGTAAACCTACTAACTTAACAGAGATTGTGAGTTTTGAAGTCTTCCTACCACTACTAGATGTTGTAGTACCCTTCCACGACTCTAAAATAGTCCCTCCATACATACTGACTAAGTCATTAGCTAACTTCCTAGCTATACCCTGACCTACTACTTTAACATTAACACCTTCCTTAACATGTTCTATCTCTGAAATATATCTAGAGATAGGTGTGGATCTCAACATATCATCAATTCTATCCCTTAAATGATCTCTTAATGGATTAATTAGTGTCCGTACCTGAATTAAGGCTTCATAATAACCACTCTTAATTCTAGAACACTGCTGACATAAAACCTTACTAACTATTAAGTCTATAGAGTAGTCTTTAGATACGTCAATACCTAACACAGACCCTCTAAAACAAGCTACTACCTTACTATCAACTATACTGACATCTAAAGATACTAACTTAAAATCTCTATGTAGTTTAGTATTCCTTAATATTAAGTCTTTAATGAGGGTGTGAAGATCTACAGATTCCAACCACTTACTACCGTATTTAACAGAACCGCAGATAGGACATATAACTACCTCAACACTATTAGGGGGTTTTACAGCTCTACCCTCATCAATAAAACACCTCACACATAACCTATCAATAATTAATTCAGGTTCTTCAACACCACATTTCACACAAAACCTTCTCAAATAATCCCCCTAAATCTTAATAAAGTGTGCATAAGGTACATTATTAACTCTTAACACAGTCTCTGGATGTATATAACCACTCTCTATAGCTTTACTAACTACGTTCTCACCTATTAATATAGCTGACATAACATTCTCTAAGTACTGAGGTAGTTCATCTATTTGAGCTTTAAACCCTTTAAAGAAATCAACGCTTACATCTAATATCACATCCCCCTCCCTCATCACCTTACCTATTAAGTCCTCATCACATGCTGCAAGTACTACAGGATCCCCTCCCTCGTAATGGATTTTAATGTAGATATACATAATACCTCAACACTAGACAGGCTTTACAGGTGTTTCAGCACCACATGCTAGACACGATATTATCCAGACTTTACCCTGCTTCTTAAGTACTGTATCGAAGGAACCGCAAGTACTACACCTAACATAACTCATTAAGAACCTATTAAATAACGTGTTAAGTGTTTGTGATGAAATCCTACTAAATATCGTTAAGTTATTTGAATCATCTAAGGAACCCTTAGCAGCTAATTCCTTAAGTAAATACCTCATAACTATCCTAGGCTCCCTCCTAATCCTATCACAAACCTCTTTAAAGTTCTTGATATGTGTATGTAGTCCTACATGAACTACATCTAGCTGCGGTAGTTCTATAGGTTGTGCAGGTCCTTTAGTAGGTAACCTACTGTAAAGTCTATCAAGTAGGTCTTCATATCTTAACACATCAGCTATACTCCCACCTAAGGATACTACGAATGTTAAACTTTTAAATTCATAGACAGTGTAGCAAAACAGGTATTGATGAAAGTATATGTGGAGACCTACGGGTGTGCGTTAAATAAGGCTGATTCATCATTAATGAAGGCATTACTGATTAGTAGAGGTCATGAAGTCGTTAGAGAAATTTCAGATGCTGATGTAGTGGTGATTAATACATGTACAGTCCGTAGGGATAGTGAGGAGAAGGTTTTAAAGAGACTTAAGGAACTAAGCCGTCTGAATAAGAAGTTAGTAATTGCTGGATGTATGGCTGCTACACAACCATATACTTTAAAGCAAGTAGTCCCTACAGCATCGTTGATATCACCTCAAAACATAACTAAGATAGTAGATGCTGTAGAGTCTAACTCAATAGTTAACTTCATATTAGGTGTTAGAGATACTTCAAGACTAACATGTAGTGTTGAGGGAGTCATAGCCTCAATACCTATAGCTGAGGGTTGTTTAGGTAATTGCTCATACTGTATAGTTAAGTTAGCACGTAGGAGGTTAGTAAGTTATAAACCGGAGTTAATAGTGGGTGTTGTCAAGGAGGTAGTAGGTAGGGGTGTTGTAGAGGTAGAGTTAACAGCTCAGGATACAGCATCTTACGGCTTAGACCTAGGAAATGTAAACCTACCAGAACTCCTTAAAATGATTATAGATAACGTTGATGGTAACTACATGATCAGGGTAGGTATGGCAAACCCTGATACTCTAGAACCAATCCTTGATGAGGTAATTGAAGTTCTTAAAGAACCTAAAGTGTTTAAGTATCTCCACATACCTCTCCAAAGCGGTGATGATAGGGTACTTAAGATAATGAATAGGAGGTATTCTGTAGATACGTTCATAAGTATAGTTAGGGAGTTAAGGAGGAAGATACCTGGGATATCAATAGCTACAGATGTAATAGTTGGGCATCCAGGTGAAGGTGATGAAGAATTCGAAAATACTGTTAAGGTAATTAATGAAGTACAACCAGATAAAGTACATATAGCACAGTATACTCTAAGGCCTAGGACTGAAGCTTCAGCTATGCCTCAAGTAAGTGAGGGGGTTAAGAAGTTAAGATCATCTCAACTAACGAAGATTGTTGAGGAGGTAGGTATGAAGATAAATAAGGAGTATGTGGGGGGTTTAGCTAAGGTCTTGATAGTGTCTAAAGGGTTTAGAAGTAATTCCTTAATCTGTAGAACATATAATTATAAACCAGTGGTAATATATGAAGACTTAAGAGTAGGTAGTAGTGTTTATGTAGTTATAACTAACGCAACATACTATGATTTAAGAGGTCGTCTATACCGGGTAAACTAGTAAGATCTGTTTAGAGTAGTTATAATTTCCTTCTAGAGATTAGGTAGATAGCTATTATAGGTAAGACTACTGTAGCATCTGAATATACTACGATATGCTTACCTGAGGTACTTATCTTACCCCAACTAATAGCTTCTTTAGTCCTAGCACCACTTAAACTCCCGTCCCACTCATTAGCAGTAGTTATATATACTGCGTAGTCTAACCCATCCTTAAATTGATTCCACCATAATGTATGATGTTTACTTATACCACCACCAATTACTAAAGCACCTGACTTCTTAGAACTAAATATTAGATCTGATAACTCCTTCATATCCTTAAACAAATCTAATCTGAAGTTATGGAATTGTGATTGAATGAAGAGGGCTGTTCCGAAAGCACCGTCAACTATACCTGGAACATATATCGGTATGTTATGTCTGGAAGCGTTATGAAGTATTGATCTCTTATCATTAAGTCTTAACCCTACCTCATGAAGTAACTCTCTAACACCCCATACATTCTTCATCCTCACTAAATCAATTATTAAACTCTTAACAAACTCCTCTATTAATCTACCGTAATGGTCTTGATGTACAATTATATTTCCTATCCTATGGTAGCCTAACTCCCTCAACTTACTATCATCAACATCAAATGAACTTTTTAAGTATCTACCCCCTAAAGACTTAGCTATATCGTGGTCTACAGTACCGCATGTAGTTATCACAACATTAAATACTTCCTCAGAGATTAACTGAGCTATTAAACCCCTCAAACCTGTAGAGATTAAATTACCTGTAAATGATAAGAACCTTAAGTCAGCATTGTAAAGCATATCATCTAATATTTTAATAGCTTCGTATAGGTGTCCTGCAACAAACCCGTGGATCTTCCCGTAAATCTCTATAAGTTCTTTAACACTTACATCAGGGCTTACTTCAACATCTACAACTTCCTCTAAGCTCATTAACTACCACCGAAGTACTTAATTATGTTGTCTACTTCAACATCTTCTTGACGTTTATTTAGTAAGTCTTTAATACTTACCTTACCGGTATTAACCTCCTTCTCACCAATAACGATGACGTATCTATAACCCTTCTTACTAGCTACCCCTAAAAGATCTCCTAACTTACTCTTACTGATGAATCTCACGTTAGTGATGTAGTTGAGATTTCTTAAAGAACTTGCAACCTTATCCACGTATACGTAATCATTAACTAAGGATATGATCATGACCTTAACATCATTTAATAAGTTCTCAGTAAGGCCTAAGTTCTTCAGAGCTAGGTAAGTCCTCTCAACACCTAATGCAAATCCTGTAGCAGGTGTTGGGGGTCCTCCATAAAGTTCAACTAACTTATCATACCTACCACCACCACCGATACTTATATTTAAGTTCGGTACTGTAACCTCGAATATCAGTCCTGTATAGTATGCTAAACCCCTAGCAAAGCTTAAGTCTATTAATACCTTACTAATACCTAATTTCTTAATTGTTGATGTGACCTCATACAACCTCCTAATCCTCTCACTAATACATTCAGGTAGGTTAATACTGAAGGACTTAACAATTAACTCCTCAGGTTCTTCAGTCTTAATATTAGTTAACTCGTTAAATAGTCCTAAATCAGCATTAGTATTTCTACGAATTAATGAAGTTGCATTATCGAATAATCTCTTATCCATATAATGGAGTATTAAGTCTTGAGTATCTTCATCAATACCCCATAAGTTAAACAACCCTCTTAAAATACCTACATCATTAATCTTAATTGAGTATTCCTTTAAACCTAAGGATCTATAGTAGTCTCTTAGTATCAGGAATAACTCTATATCTGAGTAGATACTATCATCGCCTATTAATTCAACACCTACTTGAGTGAACTCCCTATACCTACCTAATTGAGGTTCTTCATATCTAAACGCATTACCTATGTAGAATAACTTAATGGGTTTCACCTCAGCTAGTAGGGATTTAATATACATCCTAACTACACTAGCTGTTAATTCAGGTCTTAAACATACCTCCCTACCTGCCTTATCCTTAAAGACATACATAGACTTACTTATCTCAGGACCTGACTTAGTAGCAAATAATTCAAATAACTCTATAGTTGGTGGTATAACTTCTTGATATCCGTAAGACCTAACAACACTTACAAACTTATTTATCAGTACTCTGAAGACCTCTGACTCAGGAGGTAGTACATCTCTTAAACCTCTAACAGGTTCTACCTTAATCTTCTTCAAACAATCACCTCCTTCAACTCATGAGCTCTTACATTAAGTAATTCATAGTAGGTGACATCCCCGTGAGCATCAACAACAGCTATTAAAGGTTGATAACCTTTTGAGAGAGCTGATGAGAGCCAGTTAACTAAGTCGTTAGGTGTTATTGGTGAGTTCTCCTCACATACGTAGACTAAGTACTTACCGTTATATTCGTAAATTAATGAGTTATCTGAAAAACCAGCCCTAGCCCTCCTACCCCTCTCTCTTAAGTCGTGTAGGACTACAAACTTAATCCAGTCGTTAGGACTTTTAGAGTATTTAGTGAAGAGGTCATCAAGTGATAATTCTTCAGAATTAACTACTAGCTTACCTAAACCCTTATAGATTATGTAGGCAACTTCTGAGATATCTAACACTATACTACCTAAAGATTTAACGTAGCTACCTATATTAAGCTCCTTAACCTCACTAAACCCACTACTAACCACGAATTTACCGTCCTTAACAGTTATTACGATCATCACTAAGTTACCTAATTGAGGTTATTTTTAAATTTATAACTGTGTATCCACCCTCATAACTAGGTATTACTATGGAGGTTAAGACTATTGAATGGCTTGGTGATAGGGTTAGATGGTTAAACACGATGTTACTCCCGCATGAGGAGGTTTACGTTGAGAGTGATGATTATGAGAGACTCGCAGTTGCTATTGAGAGGATGGAGATTAGAGGGGCTCCAGCTATAGGGGTTGCTGCAGCATTCGGTATAGCTTTAGCAACACGTAAATTTAGTGGTAGTAACTTAGATGAGTTTAAGTCCTACATATATAAGGTTATAGGTAGGTTTAGTAGGACTAGACCTACAGCTGTTAACTTATTCTGGGCTTTAGATAGGATTAAGAAGTTAGTAGATAGTTACTTAGGTAGTGTTGAAGAGCTTAAGGAGATTATAGTTAATGAAGCTATTAGGATATATAACGAAGATTTAGAAGTTAATAGGAGGATAGGGCTTAACGGTCTTAAACTAATTGAGGATGGTGACGTCGTATTAACTCATTGTAATGCTGGTGCTTTAGCAACTGCTGGATACGGTACAGCTTTAAGTATTATTAGAGCTGCGTGGTATTCAGGTAAAAAGATTAAAGTCATAGCTACTGAAACTCGACCAATACTTCAGGGTGCTAGGCTAACTGTCTGGGAGTTGAGTAAGGAGGGGATACCTGTTAAGTTAATTACTGATAACATGGTTGGTTACGTTATGAGTAAAGGCTTAGTAGATAAGGTGATCGTAGGTGCTGATAGAGTATTAATTTCAGGTCATGTAATTAATAAGATAGGTACGTATACAATAGCTATAGTAGCTGACCGTCATAAAGTACCTTTCTACGTAGCAGCACCTACATCTACTATAGACGTTAAGACTGTTGTTGATAATGTAGTTATTGAGGAGAGAGATCCTAATGAGGTAAGGTATGTGTTAGGTAAGGTGTTGATCACGTTACCTAATGTAGATGTTATGAATCCAGCATTCGATATAACACCTCCAGAATTAGTATCAGCTGTAGTTACTGAGGTAGGGATTGCTGAGAAACCAATTAATGAAAACTTACGTAAACTACTTACTAACTCACATACTTAAGGTATGTAGTGATGAGTGGATTAGTTATAGCTGTAGTAAGTGGTGGTGTTGATAGTATCTCCTACCTAGCTCAATGGTTAGTTAAAGGGTATGACGCACATGTACTCACATTCAACTACGGTCAGAAGGGTGTTAAAGAAGTAAGTATAACTAAGTACTTAGTTGATGAAATTAATAGATTAGGTATCGGGGGTAAGGTCTTAGAATTCAAAGTTATAGATTTATCATTCATGAGGGATTTATGGAGAGGTCTTCAGTTAACTGATGAATCTGTAGGTATTAGCTTAGACTACGAACCCACGTTAGTAGTACCGGTAAGGAATGTAGTCTTACTTACGATAGCTACAGCATACGCATATACAGTCGGTGCTGAGTATGTGATCTACGGTGCTCATTACGATGATGTCGAACCTAGAGTAGATACTGGGGAACCTAAATACCCTGACTGCTCACCAGAATGTATTGAGGCTTTACAGACAGCCTTAAGGATATGTCACTTCAGGGGTAGTAGGAGGGTTGAGATATGGAGTCCGAGTCGTGAGGGTTTGAAGAAGTATGAGAATTTGAGGAGAGGTTATGGAGTCTTAGGTAAACTCATATACAGTACTTGGAGTTGTTATTTAAGTGGTACATACCATTGTGGTAGGTGTGAGAGCTGTTTAAACAGACATAAAGCATTTATTCAGGCTGGGATTCCTGACTGTACAGTTTATGAGTCATATCCTAAACTAACACCTGAAGATGATTATGTTAGAGTAGGTGATGGTCACATAAGTCGAAAATGTTTAGAGTGTAGTATATAATCAAAACATATAATTAGGTTACTCCACTAACACTCCTTGGAGTTTCCAATGAGTAGTGTATCAGTGTATGTTAAAGCTATAGATGAAGTCTTAAGGGTTAAGGATGAGGTTAGAGAGTTAGTTATTAAGACTACTAGGGATATAGTACGTGAGTCTAGCTTAGTCATCACATACGTACATATTGGTAAGCTAGATGAAGCTGAGGAACTACTACGTAGATTAAAACTTAAGATAGATGAACTAGATAGTAAGCTTAATCAACACCCAGAACTTAAGTACTCAAACCTTTACTTAACAACTCTTTCAGAGTATGTAGAAGCTCTACAGTTCTTAAGTATAGTTAAGTTTAGATGTCTTAAACCCCCTGAGGAGGTAGGAGTCCACTACGTACCGTACCTACAAGGTATTCTAGACTTAATTGGGGAGATTAAAAGATATATTCTAAATCTAATCAAGTTAAATAATATCTCAGATGCTTGGGTATACTTCAACATAGCTAACGATATATATGAATGTGTTAGAGGTCTAGACTATCCTGACGCGTTAATACCGGGTATTAGGCATAAAGTTGATGTAGCTAGGAGGTTGTTAGAGGACTTAAGAGAATTTCTGATAGATATGGAATCACGTATTAAGTTAATAGAATTCCTAAGGAATAAATCATAATATTAAGCATCATCGACACTAACTCAAACCTAACATCAGTTATGACACACTCCTAGTAACTCGTTATAGGATCTACAACTCATTAACTACTTAGATATGTTTAGAATTCTCATAGCGATCAACAACTTTATACACTCCATGAAGAAGCATAACTCATCAATCACATCAACTCTAAACCCCTTACCCCTTAAACACTCTACAACTTTCTCAATATTAGATAGTGTTGAGGATATGAAGTAGATCATACCATCATCTTTTAAAATACCCTCAACACCTTCGATCATGTTTAGAAATACTTCAACACCTTCATCACCTCCAGACCACGCCCTCCCTAACCAATCATTAAATTCCTTAACTGGTAGGTATGGAGGATTTACAAATACTGCATTGAAACTCTTACTAGGCCTTAAAACCTTCAAACCATCTCCTTGAATTATATGGACAAACTCGTTATAGAGGTTATTAGTAATTAAAGTCTCCTTAGTACTTAATACAGCATAAGGGCTTAAATCTATGGATACAACTTCATTCCCTACACTAACTAACTTAGCTGTTAAGTAACCAGAACCACAACCTAAATCTACAACTTTACCTAAATACCTACATCTTGAAGCTAGTAGATACGAATCATGTGATGGGTTGTAAGTATACCCTATAATAACTACATCTAAGTCATCAATACGTCTACAGGTTTTCTCAGTATTTAAAACCTTATATGAAGTAAGTATATCGTTGTCTATGAACATCACCGTAAATATTAAGTAAAGGATTAGGTCCCGCCGGGGGGATTCGAACCCCCGACCACCCGGTGGCTGCGCCCTCACACTACAGCCGGGCGCTCTACCGCTGAGCTACGGCGGGTTAAGACTCTAAGAATTATTAACTCCTAACAACTTATAAATTTTCCTCAGGTTAAATTCTCTAAACACTGTGTTTGTGGGTTAATCATTTTTTGAAGGTCGTTAATTAAACCTACTAGTTTAGAGGAGTATTAGTGAGAGTGTGATATGTTTAATGGACGGTAAAGTACTTAAATATTATCTGATGAGTTTTAATGAGGGTGTTAGTGATTTTTAAGAGGAAAGCTGATAGTAAGTATGACCTTGTTAGACTGTTATACTATCTTAAGCTATGTCATGGTAGGGTAAATTATTTATTAAGTAAGGTTGAGTCTAAGATTGAGGGTATTAAGAGTAGGGTGGATTACTTAGGTATTGAGGGTAGTGATAGTAAGAAGTTACTTAAGGAAATAAGTAGTTTAGTTAATTTAGCTAGGTCATTAGCTAAGATGTCTGCAATTCTTGAAGTACTTATTACTAGGGTTGAGACTTTAACAATCATTAACTTAACGGTTAAGGACTTAACAACTATTAAGGAGGTTGTTAAGGAGTTAAGGAATTACGCACAAAGTATACCTGAAATATCTATAATTGTTGAGGATATTGATGATAAGGTTAATGATCTAATACATGAGGTTAGAGGTGGTTTCAGAGATTCAGATGTTAATGTAGTAGCTGTTAATGATGCTAAGAACATTATTAGGGAGGCTGAGTTAATAGCTGAGGAAAAACTTAAGAGTTTAAGTAGTTATTCCATTAAGACTTAAGTATATACTTACCATCTACAAATGTTAAGAAGTTATTAGATTGTAACATCTCTAAAGCATCCTTAAAATACTCTAAACCTACATCAATACCGTAGTACTCCTTAAACTTACTTATGATTTCATCTAAAGTCCACTCCTTCTTATTAACACCTTCCTCAGATAACATCCTCTTAATGAACTGTGTAGTATCCTCAAGTCTAGTCCATGGGTATTGAAACCATATCCATTCCTTAACCTCTATTAAGTAGTAATCAGGTTTTAACTTAGCTACTGGGGAGATCCACTGTAAAGTAGCTATTCTAACTTCTTCAGGTCTCCATTCATTCTTAATGAAGTCTCTAGCAAGTATTAAAGACTCACCAGTATCTACTATATCATCAACTATTAACACCTTCATACCGCTTAAATCAACAACATACTTAAACTTAATTAACGCTTTCTCAGCAACTTTAGCTGCTTCAGTCCAATGCTGACTCTGTAGTGATAGTAAGTTCTCAACACCTAAGAAGTCGCATAAAAGTCTTGCAGGTACGTAACCACCCCTAGCAATAGCTACTATAACATCAGGTTTAAACCCTGAGTTCTTAACAATCTTAGCAAGTCCTCGAGACCACTCAACAATTTCCTCCCATGAAACTAATTTCACAGGGACTTTAGGCAGTGTAATCCCTTACTATACGTATTGTAAAAGTTCATAAATCTTACTACTGCGTAGTTCAGTAACACTTATTCAAAGTAATGTAATTAGATATACAGAAGTTTTAAGTTTTAAACTTAATGACTTACTAACCGGTAATACCTCCCTTACTTATAAATCCTTCCTTTAAATCCCTAACTAGATTATCAATAATTAATTCAGCTTCCTCCTTAGACCTACTCGAAACACATACATATACTGTTAATACCGGCTTACCTAGTTCAGTACCCTTAGGTTGAGTTTTTACGTAGACGTTAGGGTACTTCCTAAGCAGCTTATTAACTACTTCAGCAGCTGATGATTCCGGTAAGTTCCTTACCTCAAACTCACGTTCTGCGAAGAAGATCTTAGGCCCTATAGACTTAAGTAGAGGTTCTACATATCCTTCAAACATGACCTCCATCTCCTTAGGAACACCAGGTAATGCTATTATAACCCTACCATCAATTTCTAAATGTATACCTGGTGCAGTACCTACGGGATTAGGTATTGGTTTAGCACCCTTAGGTAGCATAGCCATCTTAACCCTCTCCTTAGTTAATGGTAAGCCTAAGGACTCATACTTCCTCCTAACCATCTCAAAAGCTTCACTATTTAATTCTAATTGAAGTCCTAAAGCATTAGCTAGAGCTTCTGAAGTCCTATCATCGTATGTAGGTCCTAAACCACCAGTAGTTATAATCACTTTAGAATCAGGTAGTACGTACTTCAAGAATTTAGAGATTAAGTCTACATCATCAATTAACGATATATTACCGAGGACGTCGTAACCTAGCAGTACTAACTTCCTCCCTAAGAATGCTGAGTTAGTGTTTATGACTCTCCCATGAACTACCTCATTACCTATAGTGAATATCCACGCAGCATACTCACCCACTACTCAACACCTTAATCACATATGCTAATCTCTGTATTATAGTTAACGTATTAAGTATTACCATTAGAGTGAGTAGGAGGTCACCGACTACCTTACTAAATACTAAAGTCATTACTGATATAACTATCATCATAACTACCCTCTCACCCCTCTCTAAAAAACCAATACCTTCAAGACTAACACCTAAGGACTCAGCTCTACATCTAATATAACTAATCAGTAGTGACGTAGGTATTGCAATCAGTACTAACCGTATGTCAATACCTAAGTAGTTAAATGATATAAGGTATGAGGTATCTGAAACTCTATCAAATACAGAGTCTAAGAAAGCACCTAACTTACTAACTTTAGATGTTGCTCTAGCTACAGCACCGTCTAACCAGTCAAATAGTGATGAAGTAATTATTAATGTAGGGATTAACCAGTAAAGACCTAAAACACCTGATGGTACTGTAGCTAACGCTAACACAACAGCAAGGAACGTAAGCATGTTAGGGGTAATACCTAAACTACCTAAGAAAATACCTACCCTCTCAGCTATAGGTGTTAAGACCTTCCTTAACCTACTCAGCATACTTTAAACCATTAATGAATATTAATTCAAGAACTAAAACACTTTAGGTGAATCATAAGTATTTATACGTTTTTACATATGATTATGTTGAATGAGGAGGAATCCGGGAACTGATTAAATGATGTATTAATTGCTGGCTGATTGTGTTGTAATAGGTATTAAAACTCTTCATAAATTACTTACCTTGGTGTGAGTATGAGTAATATTAAGAAGTTAATATTAGTTACGGCTGAGTACCACCCTCTCCATAAGTACTTTACGACATTAACTGATAGAGTTGTTAAGGAGTTAGGTGTTGAGAAGGAGGTTAAGTATGAAGATTACGTATTCTTGATTGAATATGGAGATACTGATGAGTTAGGTATGGCTTGGCTCCCACAACTACTTGCAGAGTTAGATGATGGTAGGATAGTGTTATTACTATCTAAAGCACCATTCGATGCTCAGTTAAGACCTGACGTTGAGAAAGGTTATGAGGAGATAATGTCTAAGATTAAGGGTTTAACTGGCGGTAAGACATGAGTTCATCACAGTATAAGAGGGTTTTAGTACCCTACGTACCCACACCTGAGGTAGTTGTTGAGAGAATGCTTCAGATAGCTAATGTAGGTCAAGACGATGTACTATACGATCTTGGTTGTGGTGATGGTAGGATAGTTATACTAGCATTAACTAAGTTTAAAGTTAAGAAAGCTGTAGGTGTTGAGATAAGAGATGATTTAGTGAAGTTAGCTCGTACGAAAATAGAGGAGTTAAAATTAAGTGATAAGGGTTTTATAATCCATGACGATATGTTCGATGTTGATGTATCTGAAGCAACTGTAGTAACACTTTTCCTACTAACTAGTGTTAATAGTATGTTAAAACCTAAACTTGAGAAGGAGTTAAGACCTGGTACTAGGGTAGTATCACATGAATTTGAGATACCTGGATGGACACCAACTAAGGTTGAAGTATGTAGTGATGGTTATTTAAAACATAAAATATACCTCTACATTAGGTGAGGGGTTTGAGTAGTAAAGTCTTAGTATTAAGTGTTGAGTACGGTAAGATCACGGATTCTAAAATCTTAGATATGGAGTTAGAGGAGGTAGTTAAGAACGTATTAATGGAGATACTACCTAAATGGTCTCCGAAGACTTCAGACTTAATAGCTATGAAGCATGAACATGAAGTTATACTCAAATTACCATTAAGTAAGGAGTTATACGGGTTACTATCAAAGTATGGGTTGAGTAGGAAGTCAGTATCTGAGGTTAGTGCTAGGATACCAGTATACGTAGTAAGTTATGAGAATAGATGGGTTGATGACGACCTAATAGATGATAAAGTTTACATCATAGCACCGTATATAAATGAGGAAGTTAGGAAGGAGATTGAGTTATTAGCTGTTGATCTAATCAGTAAGTCAGGAGAGGCTGAAGAGTTCTCAGAGGAGTAGTTTTCATTAAGTAATTTTATCAGGTTATTATTTTCTTGAGGTTTTATCCTTAAGTAGAGTAGTTAAGTATATGCTTATGAGTACAGCCCCTATACTACCTGAGGGTGATACATTAGCTAGTATAGCTATTACTAAACCTAAAACACCTGCTACAGTACCTATAACTATACTTAATATGTAGGTACCTCTACTGCTACTACTTACTCTTGCTGCAGTTATAGCTGGTAGTAATATTAAGACATGCTGTAGTATGAATCCGGTAACCTTAATTAATGCTACTGAGGAGATACCGAGTAATATATAGAATAGTAGTTCGTGGATTAATCCATACCTCCTACTAAGTTTTAGGAAGTCAAGATCTACACCTGAGTATATGTGGTACTTAATAGTAGTTAATGTAATTACCTCAGTTAATAAAGCTACTATAGCTACAACTAATACATCCATCCAAGTAGTTAGTAAGGGATCACCTAAGATAATACTCCATAGACTGTAGGTGAGTTTGTAATTAGTTAATACGTAATTCATTAGTAAGACACTTAATGATGCTGTAGATGCTACATATAGAGATGTTATTATATCGGCATTCACCCCTCTATAGATTAAGTAACCTACTATGATTAGTAAGCTACAACCAATTACTGTAGCCCATACGTAGTCGTTGAGTAAACCTAAAGACTTACTAGTAATAACAGCTAATATTACTGCTAATAGTGCTGAGTGAGGTGTTACTGATGCTAAGAAGTAAAGTCTCTTAGCAGATACTAAAGCACTTAAGTTACCGTATATTAATGACATAAGTGTTATTAATATCAACCACCTTACCTGTAGAGGTAGCTGACTTATCTCCAACGTGAAATACCTCTCAAAATAATTGTTAAGATGATTACCATTACTATTAAAGAGATTATTGATATGTACTGATGATAATCTTCAACCATGTGACTCCCCTTAGCAATGTTGCTTAACTGCATAATCACGCCCTCAATCTTAGTTAATGTGTCTCCAGGTGATATAGGCGATGGTACATTAAGTACAGGGATTGAGTACTTAAGTGCTAAATCTCTTAAGACATCATCGGCAGCTGACCCCTCACCAGTAATAACAACTAAATCTACAGATTTAGTACTTAGTAATTTCTCCACCTGACTAATATCATTAGGGGTAGGTGGTACTTCATGGTCTACTACTAAATACTTTACTACTTTAATACCTAAGCCTTCAGTAGCGTATTGAATTAATGGTGTGCTACCAACAGCCACTAAGTTGATATGAGTAGTAATATTCTTTAACTTCTCAACATCATTACTGATGTTCTTCAACTTCTCCAAGTATATAGACTTACACTCAGGTCTTAAGATAGTAAGTTCTCCTGAGATCGTATGCATAAATGTTAAGTAGTTGTTGAGGTCGTAAGTGATAGCGTGGTAATTGATAATGTTAGTATTAGCTATGTAACGTAGATTTATACCCGGTATTTTAGGTATTTCTATAAGTTTAGCTCTTACCTCTCCTTCACTAACTAACTCTGAAATCCTAGCCTCGAAATGGGTATGTGCTGTTGAGATTATGAGGTCAGCATGTTTAAGTAATTCAACATCCTTAGGTGTTAGCATGTAATCGTGAGGGTCAACTCCTGGAGGGACTAATGAATGAACTTCATCCCCCTCACATAATAAGTTCTTTACATCATCAGCTAAGTATTGGAAGGTAGTGATTACTTTAACACCATCTACTTCAGCATATGAGTTAGTAGTTAATATCATAGTCACCATCAAGAGTATCAATAACCACTTACGAATCGTCACCACCTTTCATATCCCACGTGCACAAACTTTATAAGTTTTAAAGTTATACGTGCACATAGGTAATATAGGATGTTAGTAGCTAAGGACTTAAGCATAGGGTATGATAGACCATTAATAAAGGGTATAAAGTTTGAGTTAACTTCACCTGCCTTAGTTCAAGTGATAGGCCCTAATAGTGTTGGTAAGACAACTTTATTGAGGACTTTATCAGGGTTGTTAAAACCTTTAGAGGGTAAGGTACTCATTGAAGGTATTGATGTGAGTGGAAATCCTAAATTAGCTGGTAGGTATATAAGCTTTACACCACAGCTCACAACTAATCAGGTGAATGATTACCCTATAACTGTATGGGAATTCCTAAATTATGGTTTAGAACTAGGAGGTATTAAAGTATCTCATGATGAAGTTATTGAAGTTCTTGACGTAGTAGGTATAGATAAGAAGTTTTGGAATGTAGATCTTCGTAAACTCTCTGGAGGTTATAGACAGAAGGTAAATATCGCTAGAGCTTTATTAAGTAAGAGTCCTATACTAATACTTGATGAACCGTTCTCAAATATCGATATAGTTAGTAAGTCTCATATAGCTAAGGTACTACTAAAACTATCTAAGGAGAAGTTAATTATAGTGTCTATGCATGACCCAACACTACTACTAGAAGGTACTACTAACATCATTATTCTAGGTTACGGTAAGCACGCATTCGGTGACCCCCTAAAGATATTAAACTTTGACGTCCTTAAGCAATTCTACGGGGATTCAGTAATAATTGTTGATAAATGTAAACATATAATAGATACTCACTAACTTAATAATTGAAGAAGTTATCTGGGATGGATAGGTCTACATCATATGTTATACTGTCTTTACGGTCTCTTAAGTTTAACCTAGATAACCTACTCAACGTTATGATTTTCGGAGTCTTTCTTGATGTTATAACCTCTGTAGTACGACTTAAACTCCCTGTTATGATAGGTATTAAGACCTTACTAACTAATACCTCACTTACTGGGCATACCTCTAAACATATCCCACATTTTAAGCATTTATCATTATTTATTAATGGCTTATCATCAACTAATCCTATAGCTTTATTAGGACACCATAAGCTACAGGCTCCACACCCAACACATCTCAACCATCTTGTAATAACTTTAACCACCCTACTAACTAAGTCTAACGCGTTAGTCTTCAATATATTCCTGGTAGAGACCTCAAGGACATTACGTGATAATTTAATTACGTAATCATCGGAATGCAGTTCTAGAACATCCCCATCCTTAACTACTGATAACTCTCCTAGAAGACTTACTTGATTAATTAAACTATCATGAGGTATAACAATACTGAAAACTAGTTTAACGTGATTTACTTTTAACTCCTTACTTAATATTGAGAAGCCTAATCTACGTTCGTATTCTAAGACCCAATCACCCCTAAACTCCTTACCTAAACATCTAACTTCAACTCTCCTCCTACCACTTGCTAATGGATTAAGCCATCTCCATAACGAATACCTAACCCAACTCTCTGGGAGGTTAAACCTCTCTGCCCATCGAGTTAATCGTTCCTCCCATAAACTCCATATAGATGGGTAGTTCTTCCTCACCATGTAGTACTCAGCGATATTAGCTGCTGGACATAAGTAACATCCAAGTCTATCAAATCCACGTTCATATAATGAGTTATACTTTAACTTATTAGATATTATGTAAGCCCATACAGCTATTTGAGGCCATTCCTGAATTAAGGTAATGTTTAATATATGTGATATCCACCTATTCCTCCAAACCCTACCACTAAGAGCTCTATCGATAGATTCAAACCCTCTCTGACCGATGACGTTGAGAGCACCTTGAGGAAACACACCCTTATATAGTTTTGCTAATGGTATTAACTTAATTAACTTACAACACCATCTAAAGTCCTTAGCAGGCGGTCCGAAAGTATCTAAATACTCCCAGAAAGTCTTATCCGGTCTAGCTTCATGGAGTTCAAGCCCGTAGTGGTTAGAAACCATAACCACATTATCTAAAGTCTCAGGTAGTTCTAAGCCGGTATCGTTGAAGACTACCTTAGGCTCTAACCCAGCTCTTAACGTTAAATCTAAAGCTACTAAACTATCCTTCCCTCCAGAATAGGATATAGTGACTGGTAACCTAACTTTAGAGTTCATAACATATGCATGCTTAATACCTCGTGAGATCAGGATTCTTAACATTAAGTCATTAGATCTTATGAAGTCCTGTAGTGAATTAGGTTTACTGATGAATTCAGTTTTGATGTTCTTACTGAATATAGTCTGTACACGTACTTTACCACTACGTACAACACCTATCCCTAAGACATTACCATCCCTATCAACAATGACGTATTGAGTATCTTCTAAATCGTTAGAGTCTCTAACAACCTCTAAAGGTTTAATCCTATCAACAACTACTGACTTAACTAAACCTATACCTACAGCTACTTCAGCACTATACTTACTTAATCTCCACCTCCACCTAAGCTTCAAAGGATCGAAGAAGTACCTACCAACTACTACCCCACCAACTATGACTTCCTTCATATCATCGTAATGAGGGACTTTATTAACGAGTACTAAACCTCTATCAATACCTAGTAGGTTTATTAATGAATAATCTCTAAATTCATTCTCAAGAGATTCCTTAATAATCTCTAAATCACCACTAAATACAGGTCTTACATCTCCTGGAGGACTTACCTTAACCTCAAAACCTCTAGAACCACACCTACTACAGTAATCCTGAATAAGAGGTACGTTACAGTTAGGACACCACCTCAACCTAACTTGAATAGGCCATCTAAACCTCACTTTAGGTATCCGATCTGAGTTTTGTTTAAGTAAATAAAATTAGGTCTTAAGTATCGGTTTTAAGGAACTACTCACTTAACTTTATAAACCTCTCAAGAACTGGTATGACCTCACTAATACCTAGGTTATGCAGTGTTGACTTCTTAGGAACTCCGTTACTATCCCAACCTCTTAACTCGTAATACCAATTAAGCATTTGTTTATACCCATCAATACTTAACTTACTACCCGCTAATGAACCCTTAGTTAGAGGTTCTTCAAACCATCTAGCAGGTGGGGTATCCATTAACGTACTCCATCCCCTACCTTCAGCTATATACTCCCTCACCCAGAAGGACCTAATAAGTGTGTAGATCCTATTAGCTACTATGTATATATCATCCCAACTAAACCTAACCCCAGTAGCTGAGTATAGGAATTTAAGGTAGTACTCTAGATCTAATGAGGTCTCAAGCCATGGGAATCTACAAGTAGTTAATGACTCAAATAAACCTCCCCTAATATTCTGCATCCATACTAGACGTTCAACCTTCTCCTTACTGTATAAGCTCCTCCCCATCTTTATCTCAGTCGCTATGAACCAAGCATCTTTATGATGTGCACCTATAGGTGATGTTCCATAAGCTAACGCCATACCTGGAGCTGCATGACAATCATATGCTGAGACCTCAAGACCCTTCACATGCATAGCGTACTTATACACATCACCACCAAGTTTATACGCTATATACCTAACCCCCTCCGCTAGTAGATCGCCTAACCCCCTCCTATACGTTATATCCTCTATTAACTCCTTAAACTTCTTATAATCTCCCCACTCTATAGCATCGCTTATGATTTTCTTCTCACTTAATTCTGTAGTAAGTCCTAAGACATTACCTAAACTTATAGTATCAAGTCCGTAGAGATCTGCTTTAAGGTTTAAATCTGAAACCTTATGTAGGTCCCCTAAACCTATATTAGAACCTAACATAGCTACATTCTCATAATCAAGCTCAGCCTCATCTACAACTCCGTCAACCTCATACCTAACTATGTTACCACAAGGTATCTCACAGTAAGGACATCCTTTCTGTCTAACTTTAATAGTCTCCATAAAGTTACCACCTATCATACCAGCGTTATCGAAAACACCCTCCCTAAAGTTATGTGTTGGTAAGCAACTGTTAGTATTAGCCCATTCAATAGTTGACATAGTACCTTGTCTTAACCAGAAGCTATAGTTAGGGTCTTTCTTAATACGATCGTAAGCTTCATTACTAAGTCTTAAGAATTCATTCTTATCATGAATTAATACGTCTTGAGTACCTTTAATCACTATAGCTTTTAACTTCTTAGAACCCATAACAGCTCCAATACCTGGTCTACCACCAGACCTACCATACTCACATATAATTGTTGAGAACTTAACTAAGTTCTCACCAGCAGGACCTATAGTGAGTACAGCAGCATCACTACCGTAGGTTTTAAGTAGTCTTACCTCAGTCTCTAATGTTGTAAGACCCCATAACTCATCAGCACTAACTAGTTCTGCCTTACCATCCTCTACATACAGTAGAGTAGGTTTCTTAGCACTCCCTTCAACTACTAAAGCATCAAACCCACACCTCCTTAAGTTTACAGCTGCTTTAGTACCTATATTACCGTCACCATAACCATGCGTTAGAGGTGATTTAGAAGCTACTACTAATTTTCCAGAACTAGGTATTGGTAATCCTGTTAGAGGTCCTGCACTAATTATGAGTTTATTTAGGGGTGAGAGGGGGTCTACACCAGGTTCTAACTCCCTCCAAAGTATGTATATTGCAAGTCCTCTACCGCCTAAGAACTTCAAGAGTATGTTCTCATCAATTCTCTCAACACCTACTTTACCAGAGCTTAAGTCTACTCTCAATAACTTACCGTTCCATCCGAACATATGGGTACCGTAACATATTGAAAATTAAATTATATAAACATTAATAAAATCAATTCCTTAATACTAAGTTCACTTCAGACTTAATTCCTCTCTAATCATTTTAATCATGGTTGATAAGTTGATCATCTCTTTAACAGTTGATGAAGGTAAGGTAGTTAGAGTTTCAGGTCCTGCTAGTATTGAGGTGTTAAGTGGTGAGGTATTAGTTGCTGGTGCTGTATTTCAATCTAGTAGTAAGTTAGTAATTAGTAGGTATAGGAGTTATGGTGTTAAGGCGTTAAAACGTAGTGAGTTGAAGGTTATCTTAGGTGATGGAGGTTCTCTAGATGAACCTCAACAAGGTGAGGAAGTCATAGATTTATGGGTTAGACTATGTGAGGAGTTAGTTAACTTACGTACTGATTTACGTGTTATAATAATAGGGCCTCCAGAAGCTGGTAAGACATCATTAGCAGCATTCATAGCTAATCAACTACTTCAGAGGGGTCGTGAGGTATGTATAGTGGATGCTGATATTGGTCAGGAGGATATAGCTATCCCATGTACTATCGGTGTAGCTAAGCCTAAGGATAAGTTTATATGGTTGAGGGAGTTACAGCCGTTGATGATGAAGTTCGTCGGGTGTAACTCACCTCAGTACTGTCTAGCTCAGTTTATCACAGCCTTCCAGGAGGTTATTAATGATGTATGTAGACCTGGGGTTGACTTGATAGTGAATACTGATGGTTGGGTATCAAGTTATAGTGCGTTAGAACTTAAGCAGTTAATGATTAGGATGTTAAGACCTACACATGTATTAGTACTTGATGATGAGCTATTCAACTACTTTAGGAATTCTTTTAAGGGTTACGGGTTTGAGGTCTTACTAATTCCTAAACCGAGGTTTGTTAGAGAGAGGAGTAGAGAGGATAGACGTTACCTAAGACATCACTCATATCTAAAGTTATTTAGTAATGTGAGGAGGGTTGAGTTAGATATTAATAAGTTAGTACTTATTAACTCTTTAGTTCTTACCGGTAAGGAGTTAAGTATTGATGAGTTAAGTAATTATGTTAAAATCCCGGATAACTTACGTAACGGCGTGATTTACGCGTCAGTACTTACTAATACGGTAAACATAGTTCTTAGGAAGGGTTTACGTTTAAGTAATGAGGAGGTAGTATGTAGTGGGGGTTTAGAACTGAATATAGTTAATGAAGGTGATGAGAAGGGGTTGTTAGTAGGTGTGTTAGACCGTAACTTAAGGACTGTATCTGTAGGTGTTGTAGAACGTGTTGATTATCTAAATAAACGTATTTACATCTTAACTCCTTGGGGTGATGAGGTCTTAGGACTTATAATAGGTAGGGTGAGATTGAATGAGAAGTATGAGGAGGTTGGTAGGGTGGTTAAATGTATACTCTAGCATCATTTCTTAAACTACTTAAGGATGATGGGTTATTAACTAGGATTAACTCTAGATTAGAACCTCATCTAGAACCTACGAAGGAGTTGATGAAGTCTGATGTAGATGGTACTACGGTAGTGTTTAAGGTTAAGAATAGTGATTTACTATGTGTTGGTAATGTAGTTAATACTAGAGGTAAGCTATATAGAGCTTTAGGTGTGTTAAGTGATGAGAGTGCTTATACGAAGTTATTAAATACTTTAAGTAGTAAACCTGAAGTTAATTATGTTGATGAGTTTAATGATATCTTTACCTACGTTGACTACGGTTTAGATAAACTCCCATTCATAAAGTTCTTTGTGAATGATGGGGGTATGTACATTACTTCATCTATAGTTATAGCTAGAACCCCTGATGTTGAGGGGTTTAACGCATCTGTACATAGGTTAATGTTTATAGATAAGGAGAGAGTAGCTATACGTATAGTACCGAGGCATCTATATAGGATTGTAAGCCTTAATTCTAAGGCCGGTAAGGATACTCCAGTAGCTATAGTCGTAGGTGTACATCCTGCTCTAATGCTCTTAGCATCATCTTCACCACCATACGGTGTATTCGAGTTAGGACTTACTAAGGAGTTATTAGGTAGTAGTATTCGATTCTGTAGAACTCCTAAACATGACTTACCAGTCCCGTGTGATTCAGCTTTAGTTATGGAGGGTAGGATAACTAATGAATACGTAAGTGAAGGACCGTTCCTAGACCTCTTAAACCTTTACGATAGGGTGAGACAGCAACCAACTATACATGTAGAGTCTATATACTTAAACGTAAGTCTTGATGATCAGTTATTCCATGTTATCCTACCTGGTGGTATGGAGCATAAGTTACTCATGGGTTTCCCTAGAGAAGCATCTATATGGGATGCTGTTAGGAGGGTAGTCCCTAAAGTCATTAAGGTTAGGTTAACACCTGCAAGTGGTTGTTGGTTACATGCAGTAATATCTATTGAGAAGAACAGTGATGGTGATTCTAAGAACGCTATATTAGCAGCTTTTGCAGCACATCCAAGCTTAAAACATGTAGTAGTTGTAGACCCGGATATAGATCCTGACGACCCAGTAGATGTTGAGTGGGCTATAGCTACTAGATTTCAAGCTGGTGAGGATTTAATCTTAATTAGGGGTGTACGGGGCTCTACCTTAGACCCTAGTTCAGCTGATGGGATAACAGATAAGTTAGGGATTGACGCTACAGTACCTCTTAATAAGTTAGAGTTGTTTAGGAAGGTTAGGACTTAGATGTGATTACCTATGTATCTAACTAAGTTTGAGGAGGGGATGCTTAATGGGGAGTACGGTTATGCGAGAGCATTAGCTCTAAAAGTCATAGTTAGGGTTGGTGAGGCTTTAGGAGCTCAAGAACTAGTTGAGGTTTCACACGCTCATATCTCAGGTATTTCCTACTTAAACATAGGTGATGCTGGTTTAGAATTCATTGAGGATATAGTTAATGCTGGAGGTACTGCATACGTATTCACATCAGCTAACCCATACATGGTCTTATCAGACTTCTTAGGCTGTAAACACGATGATAAAGTCATTAATAAGCAGTTAAGGATAGTTAACGCGTTAAATAAGTTAGGAGTTAAGTTTTATACATGTGTACCGTATAACGTCAGACCTCCTAGATATGGTGAACATCTAGCGTGGGCTGAAAGTAATGCAGTACTCTACGCGAATAGTGTGTTAGGTGCTTTAAGTAATAAGGAGGGAGGTCCGTTAGCACTCTTAGCAGCTATTACTGGGAGGACTTATAAGTCTGGAGTTCATTTAAGAGATAATAGAAGACCTGAAGTATTATTTAATGTTAAGGTATTAGATGGAGTGAATTTAGGGTTTTTAGGATTAGTAATTGGTGAGTTAACAGGTAGTAAGATCCCCTACATCTCTAACTTAAGGTTTAGATGTACTTACGAGTTAAAACAGTTTCTAGCAGCTTTAGGAACTACATCAAATACCCCTATAGCTATTATTCAGGGAGTAACACCTGATTATAAGGAATTAATAGATGGTGTTGAGTTTGAAGAAGTATATGATTTAGGTAGTGAGAGTATTAAGTCTTACGTTAAGGTATTTAAAGAAAACGTACTTAACGGTAATGGACTCTACTTAGTAGGTTGTCCTCACCTAAGTTTTAATGAGTTAGTAGGGTTTCTAAGACGTGCTGTAGGTATTGTTGAGGGAGGAGGTAGTAGTATTGATGTTAGAGGTAGGGAGTTATGGATAACTACTTATGAAGGTTTCTTAAATGATGAAGTCATTAAATTAGTTGATAAGTTATCAAAATATAATGTTAAGGTAGTTGTTAATGGTTGTGCAGTCGTATCTAGGTTAGATAGTGTTAAGGTTGATTACGTAGTTACTGACTCAGTTAAAGCATCTAGTTATATTAGTAGGCTTAGTAGGATACCTACGTTAGTATTACCTAGAGATGATTTATTGAGTATGTACTTTCTTAAGAAGATCAACTTAAAATTAATGTAGGGTTTGAGTTGTAATGTGTGTAGAATTTAAATCTAGGTATGAGGTTAGGGTTAGACCTATAGTTAGTGGGGATGTTGAGGGTGAGGTAATCTTCATTAATAAGTATATCTCGTTTTTAGGAGATCTAGATGCTGAGCGGGGGGTCTTACTTAATCATGGGTGTATTAGTAGTAAGTTAATGATTTTCTTAGGTATGAAGGGTAGTACTGTAGGTCCCTACATAATCTACTCACTATCTAAGAAGTCACTCTCACCAAGTGCTATGATTGTTAAGGAGGTAGACCCCCTACTAATAACTGGTTGTGTACTATCTAATATACCGTTAGCTACAACTGATGAGTGGGGTAAGTTAAGTAGTATAATGCAGGGATACTGTAGTAGTAGGAAGTGTGTGGGTAAGCTACTATGTAGTGAGGGGTTACTCATCATTGAGTGATGGGGTCTTAATAGTTATTGAAGGTATTGACGGGGCTGGTAAGACTTCAGTAGCTAAGGAAGTAGTATCCAGACTTAATGGTTTAGGAGTGAAGACTGTATATACTTACGAACCCTACACACCATTCATAGTAGAGGTCATGAGTAAGTATTGGGATGAGTTAGACCCGATAATGCAGACATTATTAATGACTGCTGATAGATACTACCACGTTAGGAAAGTTATAACACCTTACATACAGCAAGGATTTACAGTAGTAAGTGATAGGTACTACTACTCAACACTAGCTTATCAAGGTGCTCAAGGAGTTGATATTAACTGGATACTAACTCTTAATAACTTCGTCATTAAACCTACGATAGCTATATACCTCGATGTCGAACCTATTGTAGGTTTAAGCAGGAAGAAATCCTCTACTACAAGGATAAAACAATTAGAATCTGATTTAGAGCTGATTAGTAAGGCTAGAGATATATACTTAAACCTAGTAACACGTGGTGAACTCTTACTAGTGAATGCTATGGCAGACCTCAAAGTAGTAGTTGATGAAGTTTTTAAAGTGATTCTTAAGTATCTATCTAAACCTACTACGTTATAAGTAATTTAAATTAGAAACTCTAGATCGTACAGGATTTATTAGTAGTTCATATAGTTGTTTAAATAGCTAAGATAGTTCACCTACAAGTTCTTTATGGACATACTCTTGAAGTAGTAGATATAAGTAGGAGAAATTCGTAGAAGGTGTTCAACTAGATGATGCATTAGTAGTTGATATCTCGATATGGGAACATCTGATAGAGGTTAGATTCATATACTCCCTGTAGTGGGGTTTTCACTGGTAGAAGTTGAAGGTTAGGTAACAGTTAAGGTCTTAATGAACATGTTTAACGTAAGCTTCCAGGAAGTATATGTATTACCCGCTACATTCGTAGAGCTTAAAATAAAGTGGTAAATCCGTTGAGGGTTGGGAATTAGTAGTAGTTTTAGGGTACCTAAGATATTGAGAAGTGTTTAGGTATTTACGGATCTCTTTAAGAGTTAGGTGGTTCTCCTACTACGTTCTATTAATATCTTTAACCTCCTAATCCTTTCTAGAACTTCAAGCCATGTATTTAGTAGTTTAATATCTTCCTCATTCTTAATATCTGAGTCCCTCATCTCTAACTCCTTTCTTAACCTGTTGACAGTACTTATAGTGAATTTCTCAAGTTCGTCTAGAACACTTATAGTAGTTATTGATAGTAATTCCTCATCACTTTTAACTATTTGAACCTTTCCATGTACTGGGCATATAACCTCACCACTCCTAAGTTTGAAGAGTGGTGTAGAACATATTGGGCATGCCTCACTAAGCATAGTAGCTCCTGACTTAAGTAACTCACTCATCTTCTTTATACTAACCTCACTCCCTGACATCCAAAACCCCATTAAAATTATTAGTTGTGCTATTTAACTATCTAACGGTTTAGGGGGTGTGGTATGAGTACAGGTAATGAATCTAAAGTAGATACTAAGTTACTTAATGAGGCTAAGATAGTTCAAGCTATAAGGTTATTAAATAAGATCGTTAGTGATTCAAGTGTACCTAGGAATATACGTAGAGCTGCTATAGAAGCTTTAAACATGTTACAGGATAAGAGTTTATCACCTGGGGTTAGAGCTGCAAATGCTGTAGGTGTTTTAGATGAAGTAAGTCAAGACCCTAACATGCCAGTACATACGAGGACTACTATATGGAATATAATGGCTGTGTTATCAACTGTTAAGGATTAGTAATTAGATGGTATTATGAAGGTGAAGGTTAGAGTTAGAGGTATATACGCTACAGCACTTTCGAAAATACTCTATGATAGGGGTGTAGAGTTAGTCGATGTTACGGACGTCATAGCTAAGCGTTTAGGTATAAGTGAGTTGAGGGGTGTACCTGCAGACGTAACTATTAAATCTGATGATGAGGACCCATCAAACATATTAGTGATAGGGTTTCCAGAGAGTGTTAAGTATGTTGTGAAGGTATTGATTGAGGAGATACCCTACGTAATAGTTAATATGCCTGAGGTAGGTCTATACGCAACATTCAAGACATCTATAGTAGGTAGTAGAGATAATGAGTGTATTATAGATACTCCGTACGGTCAGGCACCTATAGTAGATGTTAGGGAGTGTGTTAACGGTGCTGAAGTCTACGCAACCTCAATTAGAGTACCTCTTAAGAAGGGGGAACGTATGGTCTTCTCAAATAAGTTAAGAGTTGTTGGATATTACGCGATATTAAGTAGGGGTGGTAAGGTAACCTTCAGTAACTTCATCAAGAATAAGGAGAGGATTTCAGAATTAGTGGTGATATCATCTAATTACGTGAGGAAGGGGTATAGCATTCATTGGAGGAGTAATGTTGATGATGCTAACATATCTGAAGTCATTAACGAACTAGAAACATTAATGAGTAAATTAGAAGGTATTGAGAAGGAATTACGTTATAGTAAGCCTTTAGAGATAGTGTATGAGGGTGAGAGGGTAGCTCTAATAATACTTCCATCACTGTCTAAAGAGTATTTAGATAGTGTAAGAGCTAAGATAACTCCAACAACACCGTATCATCACTCATTAAGAAGTTTAGATGATAACCTCAAATACTTAGTTGATATTCTAGATGTAATAGCTAGTAGAGTTGAGGAGGGTATCTTACGTAAATGTATTAAGGAATGGATTAAGAATAACTTAACAGATTATGAGGTTAGTATAAGACATGTTAAACCTGATGGAAGTGTGATTAGCTTAAGTAGTGGTAAGGTTAGAAACATCATAGATGATAATGGATTATGTATAAGTATAGAGAGAGGTATTGTAGGTAAGGGTTCATACGATGGTTTAGGGATACCTAAAGAAGTAGGTGATAAAGCACTTACTGAGGTTTGTGAGGGTAGGTGGTGGGTTATACATAGATACTTATCATCAGATGGTAGGGTTAAGGGTATGTACATAAACATAAACACACCTCCAGAGATTATACCGTATAATAATGTGAAATACGTAGATTTAGGTGTAGACCTCATATTAAGGGATAGTAGAGTATGTAAGTTAGTAGATATTGAAGAGTTTAGAGAGTTGGTAAGGAGTAACTCATTAAGGTATGATATATTGATCGAGGTTTTAAAAACGTTGAATACTTTACTAACAAGTCTTTGTACTAGTGAAGGTTAATCCTAACTCCATCCTTACCTACGTTGTTTATACCTTAATATAGAATTAATTTATGAAGATTTTATGAAGATTTTAATTAGATTACTTTACTGATATACGCTAACTTACTGAGGGCTAGGTATATAGCTACGCTTGTAGGGACTTTATAGGACATACCCTTCATTAAACTTAATTCATAGCCTAAGATGTTTATGTTATTTACATCTGTTGTCGGTATTATCAATGCTGTGTAGTTAGTAAATGGTGAAAGGTCTTCTCTAAGCTTGAAGTTCTGTAGGTCCTTAATATCTAACTTAACTACTCTTAAACCTGTCTTACCATTTAAACTTTCTTGAATCCTAATTAATCTTGAAGTATCTATAGTTACTTTCTCATCAACTCTTACTACACATCTAGATATAATCTCATTTAATTTGTTCTTTAGGTCTTCAACATTAGTATTGATTAACTTTTTAGCTAATCTCCTCCTCCAACCACCTTCATCAGTTCTAGGTAGACTTAACCTTATCTTCTTACTCTTACTACTAACTAATACTATGTAACGTAGGTCTAAGTCTACACCTCTTAAGTAATCTACTATCTCCCTTCTAGCTGAGGAATCCAATGATAACCATGATTGATCTTTTGGATGTACTCTAGTATGGAATCCTCTATTACCTGAGAACTGAATTTCAATTTCATCATATTTAAATCCTAAGTCGTTGATGAGTACTTCTACTAGTTCTTCTTCATGTTCTTTAGCTAGTTCCAAGCATTCATCATTAATTAACTCTACATCATCACAACCATCATCTAAGCATACACTTATCTTCATAGGGTTACATCCAGGTATTTCATTAGCATCTATATCGAATATTAGGTCAGACCCTAACCAACCCTTCTCATCCATATTCTCAGCACTGGGTTCTCTATAGAGTGCTGATGAGAAGTAAGCATGTTTTGGTGTGATTGATGTTATGTACTCCTTAAGTGTTGAGGGATTATTAAATGATTTATGCCTTATATAAGACTCACTATCGAATGTTTGGAAAGCAAATTCTCTCAGTATGAAATCTTCAGGAACTCTTAAATCAGTCTTCTTATAGTATTCCTTAAATAATCCCTTAATGATGTTTTTAGTTTTACTACTCAACTCTTGGTGCGACATAGTAGTTCATCTTAGCACCTTGAGGTAGGTTAAGTATTAACTTACACGGCATTTCAGGACTTAATAGTATATCTACAGTTTCTGAAAGCTTCATAGGTTGTTTAATATACGATAAGTACTCCACCCCGTAAGATACATTTGTATCAGGGTCATTAACCTCAAACTCTAACAACACTCCAGACTCCTTATCAAATACTACTTCAGCATCACCTAAATCACTCTTAACGATTAAACTAAGGTAGTCCTCACCGATATTAAACGTTAGTACATCTCCTAAGTCCTCAATACTACTTATACCTTCATATAATGTAGTACCTACAACCTTAAACTTATTTCTTAAGTCTAAACTTAATTCAGGGATAGCTTCAACTTCACTACCTGTATGTAAGGGTATTACAAACATCCTAGGAATACCCCTCCTCTCAAGTTCTATAGTAAGTGAGTTCTCACTAACTTCTAATGATATCCTATCATCCTTCTCAGAACTCCTTAATATCTTACCTAGATCCTCAACGTTAATAGCTACTCTAACCTCATCCTCTAACTCGAAAGTATCGAAGGACTCCTTAGGGATGTTAAACTCTACTAAAGCAACTCTTGAAGGATCCATAGCCTTAACTGTTAATCCATCATCATTAATAATCATTAAACCTACCTCAACAAACTTACTGATACTACCCATCACGTAACGCCAGACTCTAGCATTAGCGAAGGTTACCCTCACAATCAGACCCAATTAAATGAAGTTAATCATAATTTTTAAAATCATCTGGTAATAAGTGATGAAATTACTAGTATTTCACGTAGGTTTAGGGGATGTGATACCGAAGGGATTACCTATAGTTTTAATGTTATTGATTGTTGTTAGGGCTTCCTGAGGTACTAGACCAGCTTTTAATAACCTCTCTCTTAATTTAGTAATCATTGATGGGGTATCTATCTCTAACGGACATATAGCTTTACACCTACCACATGTAGTACATGTGAATGCTAGTGGTGCTGCTTTATCTAACCCATGTGTGAAGTATGTCCATATAGCTCCTATCCCTCCAATATACTTATAACTCCATACAATACCACCTACCTCACGATATACTGGGCAATCACTTAAGCATGCACCACACTTAACACAGTAGGCAGCTTCTCTGAAGTCGGGGTCGTTAATCATTTTAGACCTACCGTTATCTATTAAGACTAGGTAGAGTTCCTTAGGTCCGTGAACACCTAAAGTTAACTTCAACTCTATATCTGCAGTCCTGCTAGGGCCGGTAATTAACGATATGTATACAGGCATTAACTGACCTGTAGCGTTAGGAGTTACTACCCTAGCAACTAGTAATGCATCCTCAACTGTTGGGACTATCTTCTCAATACCTGAAACACATATGTGTACTGGCGGTGCGTTAGTCGAGAATCTAGCGTTACCTTCATTCTCTATAATGAATATAGTTGATGTATCAGCAGCTATTACATTAGCACCGCTTATACCTACATCTGCGTTGATGAACTTCTCCCTCAACTTCTCCCTAGCAACTTTAACAAGTATTGGGGGGTCTGAAGGTAATTCCCTACCTAGAACTTTAGAGAATGTCTTAGCAACTTCCTCTCTAGTTAGATGTATTGCTGGGTATATTATATGTGATGGTTTCTCACTCCTTAACTGTATTATCCATTCACCTAAGTCTGTCTCAACAACCTCCATACCTCTACCGATTAAGGCATCATTAAGTGATATTTCCTCAGTAACCATAGACTTAGACTTAACGATTAACTTAGCGTTATGTTCTGAACATACTTTAGCTACATACTCCACAGCGTCTTTAGCTGTATTAGCTAGGTAGAAAGTACCTCCTAAAGCCTCTAAATTCTCCTTAACCATCTTTATTAACTCATTTATATGAGCTATTGACCAAGTCTTAATCTCCTTAACTCTCTTCCTGTAGTAGTTATAGTAGGGTAATCTCCTAAGGGCTGTATTCCGGTTATTCCAGTAAGTCCTGCTAAATCTCTCTAAAGCTACCTTAAGTACTTCATTCTCCATCTCCTTAGTGAGCGCTTCCCTATAGGAATCAAACCATGAACTCATAATACCACCTCATAAAGTTAACTCATCAATGAGTTCGATAATATCTAATATATCTATATGTTTGAGGTTATAGAATATCTCACTTATTGATGCACCATCTCTTAAGTTCTTAACACATGTTGGGCATGCAGTAATTACTGCATCAACATTTAATGGTGTAACATCATCTTTAATTCTGGTTATAGAGACTTGAGTAGATAGTTGAGGTATTAAGATCCTGAGAACGCCTCCAGCACCACAACATCTAGCAGCCTCTCTACTCCTCTCCATCTCTACGAATTCGATATTAGGTATTGACGTCAGTATGTTTCTAGGGATATCATAAACACCTGAATGTCTACCTAAATCACATGGGTCATGATAAGTAACACGTAGTTTAACACTATCCTTAAATCTTAACCTACCTAAACGAATGTTCTCATATACGAATTGAGTTGAATGTATAACCTTAAATGGAAGTCTCTCAACACCTAAGGCTTTAGGGTAAAACTCATTAAAACACCTATAACAACCCGGGCAATTAGTAACTACCTGACTAACACCTTCATTATAGATAATGTCTACAACATCTTTAGCTAAAGCTTTAAACCCATCATAATCACCTAGGATGATTAAGGGATATCCACAACACCTCTCCCTACTACCTAAAACCCTAAAATCAACACCTACCTTAGTAAGAATACTGATCATCCTCTCAGAGATCCTAGGCACTATATGAGAAGTAGTACATCCAACCCAATACAGAACATCAACCACGTAATACTCCCAGTACATACTGCAGAATACAAATTAAAATATTTCGTTAATGATGGTGAAAAGACTTAAAGATTTATTAGGTTTTACTTAATGAGTTATTTGGTTGAGGGCCCGTCGTCTAGCTGGTTAGGACGCCGCCCTGACGCGGCGGAGGTCCTGGGTTCGAATCCCAGCGGGCCCACCATCCTTAGTCATATCG
>CAZZLT010000004.1:0-22835 GCA_964655125.1 uncultured Desulfurococcaceae archaeon
ACTTATCCCTCTTCAACCTCGTAAACGAATCAATACTGTTTCTGAAGCCGAAGTCAACAAGCTCCACGAGAATGTTCTTGTATATTTCTTCAAGCTCTCTGAAAATCTCAAGCTTTCTCATGGTCAGCACTACACTTGGAACAACTACCGTTCTAGTTACCTCGCTCATCTCTCTCGACCTCCTCTAGTAGTTTTTTGAATCCTTCCACGAGCTTTTTCCTCCTATGGTTCCTCATACCGTAGAGCTTCCCAGCAAAAGAAGTGATGATCTCTATCAAGTCCTCTACTAGCTCTTGATGTACGTCTTTGGGCTCTTCGCCAAAGACGACCTCTACTCTAACTCCGTACTGTTTGAAGAAGTACTCTAGGTACTCGAAGCCAAACCTAGTCACCCTATCCCTATACGTGACTACAACTACGTCTACCTGCCTATTCACGACGTAGTTGAAGAGCCTCAGCAACCCTTTCCTATCGGTCTTCAGCCCGCTCGCTACGTCACTTAACACATCAACAACTCTATACCCTTTAGAAGCACAGTACTCTGTAAGGTACTGCACCTGCCTCTCAAGGTCGCTCCTCTGATCTGAAGAACTAACGCGTGCGTAGATAACAACTCTAACCTCTTTGCTGATAGGTAATCCTTCAGCAATCCTCCTAACCTCGCTCTCAGGAACCCTGTACTTGCCACCAGCAGTCCTAATGGCCTTGATTTCCCCTTCCCTAACCCAACGAGAAAGAGTAGAATAGCTAACACCAAGACGCTGACAGACCTCCTTAGGCCTCAGCAACCTCTCTGAACTCTCTGAAATAACTGACACCAGTGATAATGAACTGAATCAGGGCTTATAAACCTAACCCCTAAACATCAACTACGAAACAGCCCCTCTACTGTTAGTATAGATTCCTTAACAATCTTTAAAGCTGACTCTAAATCCTTTGCCTCAACTCTAACAATGATATCGTACTCGCCTGTAATGCTTAAAATCTCTTTAACACAAGCTACTTCCTTTAAAGCCCTACCGACAGAATCAAGCATTTTAGGCTCAACAACTATGAAGACTAATACCTCAACCAATTAAAACCCGTATGAAACTATTAGTTAGAGATTAATATTTTTAAATGGGAATAGCTTTAGTAAAGTTAGAGAGTAATTAAATTAGGAAGTTGATGAGGTATGACTAGGGTAGGTCGTATTAAGGCTGTGAGGAATAAGGTTGGGTTTATAAGAGGTTTCGTATATGGCTGTGAGAGTAAAGTTAAGGATTTTAAGAAATGATAAGAGTGTTGATGTTATAGCCCTCGTAAATAGTGGTTATGAAGCTGATTCCCCACAAATACTAATTCCAGTATTTACTGCTAGAGATTTAGGTTTATGGCCGCCACCATTAGAAGCTTTAGAAGATATTTTTGAGACTGCTGGAGGACCTCTAAGAGTATGGGTTGTGAGGGGAGGAGGTATTGTGAAGGTATTAACTGAGGATATTGAGTCTAAGGAGGTTAGAGTCGATATAGTAATATCACCACTAGCTGATGAACCCTTAATAAGTGATAAGTTAGCAGGTGTGTTAGAAATAGCTGTAGAGGATTTTGCTGAAGGATTATGGAGATTTCGTTGGGAACCTAAGGAGAAATTAAGGAGGAGTGTTAGGAAGTAATTAAGTACTCCAACACCAAAATAAATTATGTCTGTAATCCATCATAAGGTTAGGATTTATCATTAATTAACTTAGGTCTTAACCGTAGAGTTAAGTCCTTAACTACTTATATGTTAGTCTATACCTATACTTTATGGTGTTTATGAGTAGTTGTTTAGATGTGTTGAGTAGGTTGGAATGCTGGTTTAGACAGTTTAATAAGGTTTTAATAATGCTTTCAGGTGGTGTTGACAGTTCTACGTTGTTGGCTGTCGCTGTTAGGGTTTTAGGTCGTGGTGGTGTGGTTGCTTTAACTGTTAAGTCACCTGTAGAGCCTCCGTGGGATTTTAATGATGCTGTCAGTATTGCTAATGACTTAGGTGTCAAGCACTTAGTTATTGATGGTTCATACCTCTTAAGTTCTGAGGATTTCGTATGTAATAGTAGGTTGAGGTGTTATTACTGTAAGAAACTCACGTTAAGTAGGGTCTTAAGTATTGTTGATGAGTTAGGTGTTGACGTAGTTGTTGAAGGGACTAACTACGACGATGTCCAGGCAGATTACAGGCCTGGATTTAATGCTGTTAAAGAGTTAGGACCACGTGTTAGGAGTCCTTACGTAGAGTTAGGTATTGGGAAGGAATGTATTAGGACTATAGCTAAGTTATTAGGATTGAGAATACATGATAAACCAGCTAGCGCCTGTTTAGCATCTAGGATACCATACGGTGATAGGATTACCTTAGAAAGACTTCAGAGGGTTAGAGATGGTGAGTTAATACTTAAGGAATTAGGTTTTAAGATTATTAGACTTAGGGATCATGGTGATATAGCTAGGATTGAAGTAGGTATTGATGAACTACATAAGGTATTACAGGAAGGTATTAGGGATTTAGTAGTGAGTAAGCTTAAGGAATTAGGTTATAGGTACGTAACGTTAGATTTAGAAGGTTATAGGAGGAGTGGTCTTAACTTATGAGGTATTGATTATTTCTTAATTAGTCATAGCTAATTAATATGTTATTAGTTTATTACCTAAGTTCCTAGATCATTGTTAGGTAAGGTGGTTAAGGATTTCAGAACTTGTTATAAATGTAAGTAATATTATCTCACCACTCTGTTATACTATCCTTAAGTTAGAACCGTATACCACATGCCCATTCAAATGTATTTACTGTTACTCAAGATGGTATGTTAAGGAAGTAAAGAATGTGGTTATGCCTAGGAAGGAAGTATTAAGGATTTTCGAAAGTGTTTGTAGGTCTGTACATAGGCGTGGTTTAAAACCAATACCTTTTAGATTCTCAACACTTGTAGATCCATTCCCACCACATGAAGAGCTATATAGGTTTAGTGAGTATGTTCTGAAAATAGCTTTAGATTATGAACAACCATTAATTATTAATACTAAGAGTATTAAGGTTGTAGAGATTGAAGGTGTTAAGAAATTAGTTGAGGAATTATTAGGTAGGGGTTTAGCAGTTCTTCAAATATCAATACCTGTATTAGATGATGTTAAGGCTAGGATTATTGAACCTATAGCACCATTACCGAGTAAGAGGCTAGGTATTCTTAAGGTATTTAGTGGTTGTGGCTACCCTACAGTTCTTAGGTTATCACCTTACATACCTACAGTACTACCAACTAATGAAGAGGAAGTAGAGTACTTAGTAGGTTTCCTTAAGGATTACGGGGTTAAACACATGATTGTAGAATCTCTTAGGATTGAGAGAGAGTTTATGGAAAGTATCATTAAGTTATTAGGTATTAGTGATTTAGGTTTTGAAGGTTATAGTCTTAGGGAAGTAAGTGGTTTAAAACCTATAGTTAGGTTTTCTAAGGAGTTAAGAATTAAATGTTATGAAGTACTTCATAAGTATGCTGTAAGGAGTGGATTAGGTTTCTCGACATGTAAGGAAGGTCTATTTAGATTTCATACATCAGATGATTGTTGTGGTGCTTACTTACTTAAGGATAAGGATTACGTATTGAGGCTTACGTTATGGGATATCTATAGAGTAGGTATAAATCCGGTGAAGCAGGAGTTAAGTGATGATTTAATTAGGTCTGTATGTAGGAGATTCTCTAGACTATGTAGTGAGGAATTAAGTGAGTATCCTAAAATTATTTCAAAACCAATGAAGTATCATGAGAAGAGATTATTGAGGATACTTAAGGAACCTGAGGTAATTAAGCATATAGTTCCAGACTTACTAGAGATTTAGCCTTATATTAGACTATAGTATCTGTAGGTCTGACAATACGTACTTTAACACCGTTCTCAAGACAGAATTTATATGTTTCTTCAGGTAATTTAGCATTACTTGTGTATAGTATTAGTATGGGTTTAGCTCTTATTGACTTAGCCTTCTCTATGAAGGTCTTCACACCCTCAATAGTTTCTTTACTAGGGTCTTCAACAACTTTAATAGCGAGTATCTTTCCTCCTACACCCTTAGCAACCACATGTACAGGTCCGTGCTTAGTAGGGTGCATAAACTCAACACTAAGTCCTGCAGCTAGATACATACCACCAACCTTACCTACCACACCATACTTCCTCTCAAATACCTTCATTAAGTACCTAGCTCTAGTAGTAGTCATACTAAACCCCTTAAAATGAGTAAATACCTACAGAATATAAGCTTAATCTAGGTAGGTCATCGATACAGTATAAAGTTATTAAGACTTATTACGTACTATAGATGTTAGAACTTAGGTTGAGAAGATCAACTCTACAGAAACATCACTAAACACCTTAGAGCTTAAGAAGAAGTTAATTAGTTTACTTAAGGAGGATGAGGAGTTTAGATTAGCTGTTGTTGGTCTCCTTGGCTATAGTGAGGTTCTTAAGAGACTTGATAGACATGAGGAGGAACTTAAGAAGCTTAGAGAGGACTTCCTAACATTCGTTAAGGAGCAAGAGAAACGTTGGGAGGAGAACAATAGGAGATGGGAGGAGAATAGTAGGAGATGGGAAGAGGCTTATAAGAGATTTGAAGCTATTGAGAAGATATTAGCTGAGCATACAGAGGTTTTGAAGGGATATAGTAAGAGGATTGAGGAGTTAAGTAAGACTATTAGTAGGCTTGAAGTTGTTTTAGGTTCTATCGGTAGGAGGTGGGGTAGGGATTTAGAGAGGGCTGTATTTGAGATTTTTAGGTATGTTCTTGAGGAGAGAGGTATTGAACCTGGTAGGATTGAGAAATTTACTTATGTAGATGTTGAGGGTAAGTACTATAGGAGAGGTGCTAAACTAGAAGTTGATATCTATGTACATGATGAGAAGGTATATTTAATAGAGGTGAAGTCACATGCTGATTACGAAGATGTTGAGCGGTTTTATGAGAAAACATCAATAATAGAAAAGATAATAGGTAGGAAAGCAAGTAAGTTATTACTAGTAGCTGTTCATATAGATGAGGAGGCGTTAAAGACTGCTAGGGAGTTAGGAATAGATGTGATTTACAGTACTGTAATACCTCCGTAGTAAATCTTAATTAAGTACTTTCTCCAGTTAGTAGGGAGGTCATAATATTTCAGATACTCCTAACGTTCATAATGTTATAACCTTCTTTAACTGTATTATCGAGGTTCTGAATACCTATAACTCTACCTCTCCATAATATTGTAGTTCAACTTAAGTTTAAGTAGATTAGGGATTAATTAAGAAAGTGTTTTTAGGATTAGTTAAGTTATAGATTGGTTTGTTACGATACTCCTCGGTATTGAGGATATTACAGCTAGGGAGATCGAGGAGTTTAGTAGGTTCTACACCTACTGTTGATGTTGCTGACCTCCTCCCCGCCCTAAAGACGAGGCTTTCAGTTGTAAGGTCTTCTTTAGAGTTCTTTTAGAAGTTATGTATGTTGTTAATTATAGTGCTAGGACTATAAATAAACTTTACTTACTGCTAGTACGTGATTATTTTGAGGTTCTTAATGATATTTATAGGATAGCTAAGAGTATAGATTATATTACAGCTGTAACTCCTGATAAGTCTTTTGCTGTTAGGTATGAACGTATAGGTAATCACTTATTTACTAGTGTTGATGTAGCTAGAGTTGTTGGGCGGTAGTTATTGATTCGTTCATGGAGTCTAAAAGTACTATATTAAGAGTAAATCTTGATGAACCTGATGTTGAGATAAGTATTTTTGTTAGGTTTTAATACGTATTAACACTACTGGTGATTCCCTACATAGGAGGAGGTATAGAGTTTATAACTACTCAGTAGTTCTAAAAACAACACTTATAGCTAGTATGTTAAGACTTAGTGATTATATTGAACAACCACTACTAGACCCACTCTGTGGTGCTATAATACCTATTGAAGTAGCTCATATAGTTAGGGAGTACCCTACAATACTTTTAGGAAGGATTACAACTTCACTAAATTATTAATACATAACCCATAAAGATATACATCATTAAACTCTAACTACTTAATAACCCATACCCTACCATCCCTATAGTACTTACTAACTAACCTACCCCTCAACCTTAATACCCTCTCACTACTAACTACGTAATATCCTTCAAGTAATGCTGATAGAGCTATTGGATTACCCTTTAAACACATTCTCTCAAACTCATCGTAGGTGTAGAGAAAGAGATCTACTCTATACCTTCTAAACTCTGCAGATATGTAGAACCTATCTAAAGGACTCATAAACCCTACATCATCAGTAATTATGAGTAAGTCAATATCACTCCATTCACCCCCACCACTACGGACCCAAGAACCAAAGACTATAGCTGCTTCAATCCTAAACTTCTTAGATAATTCTTTAATAACATTCTCTACAATTTTAACCCAATCCTCTCTAAACACTTAACCACCCAATCAATAATATTCTTAGAACATGTAATACATCTCTCAGCTATAACATAATCATAGTAAAGTCCTGGATATCCAGATTCAAAAGCATTAGGATATCTTGAAGGTATATAATGTCTATCTAACTCCCTAGCACATATGTAAAGTCCTTCAGATACTTCCTCTACATTTTTTAAAATATCGAGGAGTTCAGTAATACTATGTCCCCAAACTGCCTTACCATGAGCATAAAGAAGAGCTTTAACTACCTTCTCAGCAGCTTGTTGAGCTTGAAAACATGACCACTCATAATTACTATCATCAAGACTATCCCTAGCAGCTTTTAAATCACGTAGAGCTTGAGCAAACCATCTCCTACATTCTTCAAATCTCTCCACGATACTACCTTGAACTACTCTGAATATAAATTAATATAAATTATAAAGTAACTTAGAGATAATGACTCCATAATATAATCAGTCTCAGAATAATAGTGTTAAGTAAGGTATGATATTGAAGGTAATACTTAAACCTAACATATGAGAGTAGGGGGTATGAAGACATCTGCGAGGACTATAACTAATACGTTAATGCTTAATTCATCACATCTTACTCCATAGTTAAGTTGAGGTTGTAAATTTCATAATTACGTTCTTAGTAGTAGGTTAAAATTATTTAGGTAGTCCTGATGTTGAAGTATTTTGGTGATGAATTCGCTTCCACTGAGTTGTGATGTACCGTCGAGCGTCTGATACTAGTAGGGGGTTTAAGTTTTCATCATCTTCCTTAACTCTCTAAGTGTTATGTATATGAGTAGTGATATAGTTGTAATATTTATTATTATGATTAGTAATGTATGTAGTTCTGTAGGTAGGTATACTTCAGTTATTATTGTGTGTGATGTGGTTATGAGTAATGCTATGGATAGAACTGATATTACTATTGTTATGAATTTTATAGTAGCTTCTCTCCAGCCAGAACTCTTAATAGATGTTATCTCCTTAAGTAATCTACCATATACACTCTCAATAGTCTTAGCAAATACTGTAAGTATAGCTATATAACATACACTCATTGACAACATGATTAATACTGTACTGAATACAGGTATATACTCTGATACTACTACAATTACGTTAAGTGCGTATATAGCTGTGAGTAAGACTATTAAAAACTTAGTTAAGTCCTTACTAACTTCTATGATTAAGTTACTACTATGGAGTAGTAGGGAGGATAGAGATGATATTAATTGATTAAGTTTTTTAGGTAGGATTAGAATTATGAGTTTTTCAAAACTCATGATTTTCTTATAAGTGATTGAGGAGGTTATTATAGATGTAATTACTATTAACGTCACTACAACTCTAAAACTAATCGGTATGACTCCTTGAGTAGCTAGAACATCTGAGAAGACTATCGCTATCTCACTAACTGATGATAACGTAGCTGCGTATAGTAATATGTGTTTCGGGTCTAAAGCACCTAACATCGAACCGAGAGATATTGTTGTGGTTCTGATTAAGACAGTAAGTACACCGACGATAATACCTATCAGTAATTGTGAAGTAGTTATTAAGTGTTGTGGTGAGGTGAGTTGAAGACCTAGTGAGGAGAAGTAGAGGAGGAGTCCGAACTCTCTAATCCCAGATAATATTGTGAAGTCTTCACTACTAGTAAACTCTGATAATACAATACCTGCTATGAAGGACCCTAGAAGTGCTGGGAGTCCTAAATTCTGTGTAATTGTTGAGTAGAGTAGTGCTATTGAGAGGAAGAGTAAGTACTTAGAACTACTATCCATCCTCAATATAAAACCTCTTAATTTTTCTAGAATCTTAAGGAGTACGTATGCTAAGAGTGTTAAGAGTCCGATAATCTTAAGCATATCTATAGCAATACCCTCTATCGTAGGTCTAGGTATCCCAGCTATGAATATCACTGAGAAAATTATAAACTGAGCTGTATCCTCAAAATGAGTTTGTAGGGCTGTTAAGACTCTCAACTCATAATTTGAGATAGTCTTTGCTAACGTAATAGCTAGTACTGAGGAACTATTCATAAGTATGAGGAATAATAACATCTCCTCAACTATACTTAAATTAATGATGTTTGAGATAACCCTTGCTGAAACCCAAAGTAATGGGTATGAAATAAGTTCTATAACTAAAATCCTATTTAGAGATTTTAGGAGTTTCTCAATACCTATAGATAACCCTGCCTCAAACGAGAATATTACTAAACCTAAATTCTTTAAGAACTCAAATTCCGTAGCCTCAGGTATACCCACTCCAAAACTGGTGAACAGTATTGATATGATGAAACCACCAACTATATAACCTATGAAGGAGCTGTAGATCACTCTCCTGAATATCCAGCCAAATACCGTACCAGTAAACAATATTATGAGGACTTGAGTTATTAAATCTATCATTACTCTCTACTCAAACCTACTTAAAATAATAATAATATACTTTAGCACTACCTAAGTACAGTCTCTATAATTGATGAGGTGGGAGGTATTGTTAGGATGTAGAGGTAGGATTTATTAAATATTCATGTAAAATACTTAAGTTAATTACTACTCCTACCCCCCTCTATAATGACTATTCCTTCTGGGATCTTAATTCTTAAGGTAATTGATGACCATAGTCTGAATGTGTGGTACCCGTCTTCAGGTCCTATATAATCTACTTCAGCATTCCCACCATAAACTATATCTAGTACTTCAGGTACTGCTGATACTATAAGTACTTTATCACTTGGTACTCCCTGAACTGAAACTACCTCATCTACAAACGCTTTTACTCTCTCAAGATCTGTAACACCTGTCTTCTCACTAACACTTAATAGTTTTACGTAGAGTTCAGGATTTACTAACATTATAAACGGTCTTCTATAACCACGCTTAGTTAACTCTGTAACAGCTTTAGCTACATCTATGACTGAATTCCCAGGTATATCCCAATTACTTAAAGGTAGTTTAGTCTTACCCTCCTTAATTAACGTATCTATAATGAGTTTCTCCTCCTCAGAAACTAGTGTAAGAGCTGTTTTAACAGCTTCAGGTATCTCTATAGGTTGTTTATACCTGACTGCATGATCTACTGACTTCTGTGAGACTCTAAAATTATAACTAAGTTCACAGAGTGGGAGTATAGTCCTCCCTAACCCCTCACTACTTTGTTCAACTACGACAGCTTCAACACCCCTACCTAACACTATAGTAGGTATTTTCTTAGTGAGTGTCCTAGCAGAATCAACTAACTTCCTAACCTCACTAACTACAGTACCTTCAAACGAGTTACTACTTGAACCACCAGATGTTTGAGGACTTGGATCACTTACCTGTATACCTGTTAACTCCTTAACTTCCTCAGAACCTCTCCTTAACTCCTCCACCTGCTCAGGGTCGAGACTCTTCAGAAGTGCTAGGAACTCACCTACATGTGTTTTCTCCTCCTTAGCTATATCCTCAAATACCTTCCTCACGTTCTGATCGTCTATAGCTCTCGCAAGCTGGAGGTAGAGGTTAATAGCGTCTAACTCAGCTATTACTGAAAGTCTAAGAGCTTCAGCAACCTCCTCCCTAGAGAGTTTCCTCCCGGGAGGGATGTCTAGAGGGTGTTTAGCCATCATATTAGACTATCTCCTAACCCCACTTACCCTTCTTCATATGAGTTTCAAGCTCAGCCATAATCTTCTGGATAGTTGTTAAAGCAAATTCCTTCTCCTCCTTAGCAAGTTTAACACATGGAGGGTCTAATTCATCCTTCTCAATCTCCTCAGCAACAACTAATAACTCCTTCAGGAGTGTGAGAGCCTTCATATGTAGGTAGTTACTCTTCCTAGACCTCAGAACAAGCTGTACTTCCTGCTCAGATAACTGTCTAAACTGGTCTTTAGGAGCTCCACACTTAGGACACTTATCAGGTGCTTCCAACCCCTCAAACACAAACCCACATACCTGACATTTCCAAAGGGACATACAACCCCTATACTTACTCATGATTAAGTCTCTTAAACCTTACTATTTAGGACTACCTTATCTTTAACTATAATCGCTAATGATTGACTTCATCCTTGTCATGTAGATAGAAGAGGTTTTAAAAGTTAGATATATTAGATTGTAATAAAGGACTTCATCGGTGTTTGAATGGATCCGGTAGTATGGATCATCACTACAATCCAAAACGTGTCTGATTCCGTTATTGTCCAAAGCTTCTTAGCTGCCTGCATAGGATTCATCCTCACAGTCGCAGGATCCTTACCAGCTTTTTTAGGAGTTAAATTCGGGGGTGGTATCCTTCCCTACGGTATGGGTTTTGCTTCAGGTATAATGATTACTGCATCATTTACGTCATTACTACTACCAGCTGTAGAGGTAGGTGGTATAATTCCAGCACCGGTGGGGTTCTTAATAGGTGCCTTATCCGTTTACATCATGGATAGATTCCTCCCACATGAACATCTAGTGAAGGGGTATGAGGGTTCGGAGAAACTTAGGACGAAGCTGAGGGCTGCATGGCTCATGGCTATAGCTATAGTGATTCACAACGTACCGGAGGGTGCGGCTGTAGGGGCAGCTGTAGTTGAATCTCTTAAAGATGGGGTCGTACTCGCTGTAGCTATCGGAATCCAGAACATCCCGGAAGGGCTTGCCGTAGCCCTTCCCCTAATTTCCGTAGGTAAGAACGTTAAACATGCTTTATGGTTAGTAGTACTTAGTGGAGTTGTTGAACCTATAGCAGCTACTGCTACAGCAGCCCTCGCAATAATCTCTAGGGCGATCCTACCGTATATACTCTCATTCGCCGCAGGTGCTATGATATACGTTGTCAGTCATGAAATAATACCGGAAACACATTCAGAGAGAAGAGAGGTAAAGGCGACAGCAGCCTTACTAACCGGACTTATACTCATGCTTATACTTGATGTATATTATGATTAATTAATGTTGATTAGGACCTCGTAAATTAATTAAAACTCGTTAGATTATATCTGAGTACTTGTAAATAATGAATGTAAGTTTCTTTCCCCCATGGAGTAAGAGATATAAAAATGTAGCGTAGTAAGTGATTAGGGGTGTGTAGGATTGGTATCTACAGATATCTTTAAGGATATAGTGTATGAGGAAGGTGGGATTGCTTACTATAAAACCTACCTAGCTGGTGAATGGTTTGATAGCGGTGAATATATAGATGTGAGAACACCTATAGATACCTCCCTTATTGCTAAGGTGTCTAAGGTAGGTTGGGCTCATGTTGATGGAGTCTTAGATAAGCTGTATAGTAAGGGGAGATGGTCTGCCAGAGATATGCCTGGATGGAAGCGTATAGAAATTCTAGAGAATGCTGCTCAGAAACTGGAAGAACTTAAAGAAGATTTTATCAAGGTATTGATTATTAATGCTGGTAAGACGAGACAGCAAGCCATTGGTGAGATAACGGCTAGTATTGATAGGCTTAGGTCCGCTCACTTAGATGCTAGGAAAATATTTGGGGAGTACATGCCTGGTGATTGGGATCAGACAACGATTGAGACGGAGGCTATCGTTAGACGGGAACCTGTTGGTGTTGTACTTGCGATAATACCCTTCAACTACCCCCTATTCGATACAGTATCGAAGGTTACATACAGCTTCATATCCGGTAACGCTGTGGTTATAAAGCCTCCGTCATCAGATCCTCTCCCGGTGATACTCTTTGCGAAGATTCTAGAGGTCAGTGGTTTCCCTAAGGATACTTTAGCAGTGGTGACGTTACCCGGTAGGGAGAGTACTAGGCTTGTAGCTGATGAGAGGATAGCTGCTATAAGCTTTACAGGGAGTAGTGAAACAGGTAGGAAAGTGATTGAAAATGCTGGGATCAAGCAGTTTGTTATGGAGCTCGGAGGAGGGGATCCAGCAATCGTTCTAGCAGACGCTGATCTAAACCTAACCGCTGAGAGAGTTGCTGCAGGAATATATAGCTATGCTGGACAGAGATGTGATGCGATAAAGCTTGTGCTTGTGGATAAGCCTGTATATGAGGAGTTTAAGGCGTTATTAATTAAAGAGTTATCTAGGGTTAAGATCGGCGATCCTAGAGACCCTGAAACTATTATGGGACCTTTAATAGATGTTAATAGTGTCGAAGAATTTATGAAGGCGGTAGAGGATGCTGTGAGATTAGGTGGGAGGATAATCTTCGGCGGTAGGAGGCTTGGACCTACCTATGTAGAACCCACACTCATAGAGTTCCAAGATAAAGAAGTTATGAAGAGATCGTTACTGTATCAAAAAGAAGTATTCGCACCTGTATCTCTCATAACGAGTTTTAAAGAATTAGATGATGCTATAGAACTTGCAAATGGGAGAAGGTATGGTCTCGACGCAGCTATCTTCGGCAATGACCTAATCAAAGTCAGAAAGCTAATCAGATACCTAGAAGTTGGAGCAATCTATATAAATGATATGCCTAGACATGGTGTAGGTTACTACCCATACGGGGGGAGGAAAGACTCAGGTATCGGAAGAGAAGGGATAGGCTACTCAGTTGAATATACCACAACATACAAAACAATCATCTACAGCTACAGAGGTAAAGGAATATGGAGATACACGCTCTAGAGAACTACATTGAGTTCAGTCTAGGATTAGTCTCTCCTACAACCTCCATCTCCTAAGGATTTAAGGTTATGGAAGCTTCGTTAATTATTGCCTACTAATCTGTAACATTGACATTCACTGTTGGGAGTAACATAAACATAAAAACTTAAAACTTAAATGTTTTAATCCATACTTGAACGGCTTTCAGTTCTAAATCTTAGGTACTTAAAAATTACATCTACATACGTTACTTCTACACCTACTAATAACTCCACATCCTTAAGAGCTATGGAGTGAGCTGTTTCCATCAGCATAGCGATTCAGGATTATTCTAGACTTCATTGCTGTAAAATACCAAAACAATACAGTCCTTACTTACATATTAGTAGTTATTGCCTTGTTAAGATTCATTGGGTTATTAATTCCTAGGTGGCTAGAGGGGATATACTGCGGTGGGTAGAGTCATGAACTACCTCATTAGAAATTACAGAGTTCAATAGATAATGGATGCTTACCTAACAGGATTACCTGAAATATTTTTGAGTTATTCCTCGTCCTACTAATAATATTTTAAATCATTAAGTTAGTAATACATAATTATGTAATTATATTTCTAAATCAGGTGGATTTCATTCTGATTTTATTGTGGAAAAATTTATATATTAGTTTAAACTTAATTCTCTGGTGTGTTAAATTGGTTAGATTTCGTGTTGTTGTTGATAGGTCTAAATGTATAGCATGTGGTGCAGCTCCAGCAGCATGTTCTGAGGTTTTCGAGCTCGGTTTTGATAATGGGAAGAATAGGGTTGTTGAGAAATTCAGTATTAAAACAGATGAGGACATTTCGATAGGGGAGATTCCAGAGGAGATATTTAGTTGTGCTAAACTCGGTGCTGATGTTTGTCCCGTTGATGCTATAAAGATCGAAAAGATTGAAGAGTAATTGAGAGTATGAATGAAAAGAAATGTTTTCACTGTATATACTTTAAACCTAACATATACTTCCCATATATAGGGCTTTGTAGGGTTAGGGAGGAGGTTGAGAGTGCTGAGAAGTTAGTGGAGAAGTGTGATAAGTTTAGGGAGTCCTCCATACATGAGCTTAGGGAGGTGTTGAGAAGGCAGGGTTGGTTATACTGTATTACATGTAGGGAAACCATCGTTGATGAAAGTGAGTTAGAGAAACATGTGAAGGAGCATATAGTTGTTGAGGGAGTAGTGATAGATGAAGCTGTAGTTGAAGAGGCTCCATCAGGTGATTAGAGTTAGGAGGTGTGGGTATTGAAAGATATAAGCATTATAATTGGAGGACCTCAAGGAGCAGGCTTAGAAACATCCATGGCTATTCTCGGGAGGGCTTTAGTTAGGAAGGGATACGGCATTATTGCTGATAGAGAGTACTTCTCAAATATTACAGGTAGACATAGCTATATCCACATGCTCGTATCGTCGGTGAGATTACCGAGGTCTATTAAGTATCCGGTCGAACTAGTTGCCTCGATGGATCCTGAAACTATTTTCACACATTTTACCGATATCAGTGATAAAGGTATTTTAATATATGATAAAGGACATAGTAACAAGAAAATTGATGATATATCAAGTATGGAAGACATTACTAAGAAGAGGATAAAGGAGGTTATCATAAGGCACGGTATAGAGCCTTCAGTAAGCTCACTCCTGAACTACTTAGAAAGAGAAAAGGATATAACTCTGGTAGGAATTGATTTTAATTCATTGTTGAGGAAGGTTATAGAGCGATATAGAGTCGATCCTAGGCAAGTATCAAGATATGTGAGTGGTATACTCATATCAGCGATTTCTACTTTAATAGGCTTAGAGGAGGATTTTATTAGATATAGTTTTGAGCAGCAATTCAGGGGGAAGGAACACCTTATCGAACAGAATATGACTATATTCGGAATGGTTAGGGATTCTCTAGCTGACTTCAGAAATATTGCTAGACTCGACGAACCAAGTATAAAGTTACATAAAGCTTTTATAGCGACAGGTAATGATATCGTAGCTATTGCTAAAATCGTTGCTGGAGTGAGGTACCAAAGTTACTACCCCATAACCCCAGCTGCTGATGAAAGCTTCCTTATAGAGAAGTATGAGTATACTGAGGTTGGAGGGAAGTCTTTAGGACCTATTGTTGTAGTACAAACAGAGGATGAGATAGCAGCGGTAAACTCTGCGATAGGGGCATCCCTTACCGGGGTTAGAAGTTCCACAGCTACGAGTGGGCCGGGGTTTGACCTCATGGTTGAGGGGCTTTCCTGGGCTGGTGCTAATGAGGTGCCAATAGTTATAACTTACTATCAGAGAGGTGGACCTAGTACTGGCCAACCAACACGTGGGAGTCAGTCCGATCTTCTCAATGCGGTTTTCGCAGCTCATGGAGAGTTTGCTAGAATTGTATTATCGTCTGGAGATCATGTAGAGGCATTCTACGATACTGTAGAGGCATTCAATATGGCTGAGAAGTTCCAAGTACCTGTAATACATCTCCTGGATAAATTCCTAGCTAATACCATAGCGACAATCCCTGTACCTGAAGTAGGTAGAGTATCTGTTGATAGAGGTATTACATCACTTGGTGGTAGGGATTATAAAAGGTTTGACCTGAGTAGAGTGATATCACATAGGGCTTACCTAGGTACAGACGATACAGTTATGTGGTACGCTGGTGATGAACATGATGAGTACGGGCACATTGTTGAAGACCCTGAAAATAGGGTTAAGATGTATTCTAAGAGGATAGAGAAAATGAAGATTATTCTAGAGCAAGTACCTTCAGACCTCAAGGTAACTATCTACGGGGATGAGGATCCTGATTATGTCGTTGTAGGTTGGGGGTCGGTGAAGGGAGTTGTTTTAGATGCTATAGACGTCCTTAGTGAGAAGCTGAAATTAATGTATGTAAATGTAAAACTCCTATGGCCTTTTCCAGCAAATGAGTTTTTAGGTATCGTTAAAGGTATGCCTAGAGACCGTTTAATTGCTGTTGAACATAGCTATGGGGTCAATATAACGTCGTTGATATCCATGACTACGGGAATAATCATCGATAGAAGGGTGATGAAGTATACTGGAAGACCTATAACTCTAAACGAATTAGTATCAGCGTTGGAGAGGGTAGCACTTATGAACGAAGAACGTGTGGTGCTTACTTATGGAGCGTAAATTCGAATACAAAACAAACTTGTGGATAGACTGGTGTCCTGGTTGCGGTAATTTCGGTATCTTAACAGCTGTTGTTAGGGCTTTCGAAGAATTAGGGTTAGACCCGTCAAAAACAGTCATTGTTTCAGGTATCGGGTGTTCAGGCAAGATATCACATTTCGTGAATGTAAACGGTGTCCACATCCTTCATGGAAGGGCTATACCTACTGCAATGGGTATAAAGTTGGCTAGGCCGGACCTAACAGTAGTTGTTCATGGTGGTGATGGAGACCTCCTCGGTATAGGGGCTGGACACTTCGTCGCATTGGGTAGGAGAAATATAGACATGGTCGTTATAATGCATAACAACGGTGTCTACGGGTTGACGAAGGGTCAGGCATCACCTACACTCCCCTTAGGAGTGAAGACGAAAGCTCTAGCTAAGATTAACCTACAGCAAGCTGTAAACCCGATAATGCTTGCTTTAGCATCAGGCTACACTTTCGTTGCGAGAGGATATGCTTTTGAAGGAGCTCATCTGAAGGACTTGATAAAAATGGCTATACAACATAAAGGAGCTGCGTTCGTAGATGTTTTACAGCCCTGCGTAACATTTAACGACGTTTATACATCTGAATTCTATAGAAAATCTATTTACAAGCTAGATGAGGATGGTGGGTGGGATCCTGTAGTAAAACATGTGGATGAATTTAGGGATAAGTTGTTAAAAGCTATTGAGAAGAGTTTAGAATGGGGTGATAAAATACCTATAGGGGTATTCTATATTAATGAATACATCCCGACATACGAAGAACGACTTAGTAAAAGGCTCGTTGTCTACCCTACTTCAAATCCGTCTAGCAGTACTATCGAGGTGAGGGGCAGGCCTATATTAACTCAGGAAGAGTTCGAGGAGATTTTCAAGGAGTTTATCGTAGATATCAGTAGTAGTGTCAGTTAAAATTATGCATCCGGTGGTTCCGATGCTCTGTAAGGAGGCTTTCGAATCCTTATCAGAATTCGAGTTGAAGATTGTTAGAAAGGGTGGTAGGTTTCCAGAAGAGAAAACCCTAGAATACCTAGTAGGTTATTCCGGATTTTATTCTAGACTATTAGTGATTAAGGTTTTCGATGGGAGGCCACCGTTTTACAGAAGGTGGGTGGAGGTGTTCTCTGTACGTCCTCATATTATTTTTAACTCTAAGGTCTACACGTTCATACACTCCGGTGAGGAGAAGAAATTAATTGAATGTCTGTCAAATTATATCAGTCCGGGTGAAAGACTCTTCATAGAGTACGTTTACGATAGTGAGACCTTGAAAGCCCTAGAGATGGGGATCACACCACCGCTAACAAGGCTTGGATATATACTCCTCGAAAACGGCTTTACATGGTTTAAAGATTGGTACTTTCCAGAGGGGTTTATGGAGGGAGGTCCTAAACTACAGGCTGAGAAACCTATAGATGAGAAAGCTAGAATGAGACATCTAACTGAGATATGCAGTACTGCTAGAGAGTACGTTGAGAAGATAAAAGACTTCACCTTAGGTAATCCATACCTAGAGATTTGGATGAAAACTGTACAAAGAGCTAAGAACGTATTGACGACTCTATGCAGAAATCATAGTCTCTAATCACTAAAGATTTCATACTTTTATTACGGGTCATGCTGTAACATCTACTGGTATTGATTAATTATAATTTATGATCTGATTTAAATCATTCAATGAAATTTTAAGGTATTCTAAGATTGATAGACAGGGTAGAGTTGTTAATCACTTACGTTAGGAGGCTTATCAGTGTTGATGTTAGAACTAAGTTAATTATAGGAAAACCATCGTAGTAGATATTTCAAGGAGTTTTGAGGAGGATGTTAGAGATTACTGATGGTGTGTGATAAGTGATTTCATGTTAAGATTTTATCGATGGTGTTTCTCTCAATTGCTAGTTTGAGTTCTCTAGCTAATCTCCTGCCAGTACTCATAGGTTCGTTCCAGTATAGGTATGAGTATGGACTACCGTTTATGTAGAGGTTTGTACCGGCTACAATCCTCCCAGAGAATTCAAAGACTTTAATCTCCATATTATCATCTACTATACTCTCAAGGCAGAACGGCCCTATAACACCTGGTGGTAATTCCTTCTTAGTCTCCTCAACGAATTTAACCCCGTATTCTAAGACCTTAGTTAGTAAGCTCTCCCTCAGTACTAAGGGTATGTTACCGATGACTACGAATGTAGGGTTAATTCTAAACTCATTAACTATGTACGGTACCCTCTTAAGACCGTCTATATTACTCTCATACCTAATATCAATACCTAAAATCTCTACCCTATTAAGGGTTGGACTGTAGAAGTAGTGGAAGTATGCTGGAACACCTATTAAGTACTCCTGAATTATTACCTCATCAAATGACTTTATAAGTCCTTCAATTAACCTCTTCTTAAGTCCTTCAACAACTTCCTCATTAGACCTAGCTATGAAGTAACCCTTACCACCCTTAGCACCTGGTAACTTAACTATGACTAACTCATTAACTAAGTCATCAACCCTATACAGTTTAGGTATGGGTATACCAGCCCTCTGTAGGAGTCCCATCTTAGCCCACTGATTAGCTTCAACCCTAAATAACTTCCTCAACCCTAGTATAGGTACTTCAATACCTTCAGCACAATCAAGCCCTACATACTCAACATAACTACCGTGAGGGACTAAAACAGTATTTAATGATTGAAGTTCCTTAACAACATCCTCCCTACACAACTCCCCCCAACTACTTAAGACTATGAAGTAGTCAATAAGATGTTTAAAGTTCTCGTAAAACCATAACCTATCCTTAGTAACTATAGCAACTGTCTTAAACCCCTCTAACTTAGCCCCATGAAATATCTGAAGAGCTGAGTGACTAGCTAATGTAGCTATTGACAACTTACTTAAGTCATACCTACTTAAGACCTCAAACACACCCTCCACCATAGCCTACAAACACAACCTCAACATATTTTAATTCTTAAATAGTTAAATACTACTTATAAATCATCACTCAAGCTTTACAGAGAGTACTTCATCCTTCATAACCTTCATAAACTCCCTTAACTTCTCAGTGATTTGAGGATACTTAATACTTAAGATCCTTAAGGCTAGTAGAGCTGCATTCCTAGCATTCCCAACCCCTACAGTAGCTACTGGTACTCCGTAAGGCATCTGAACAATTGAGAGTAGTGAGTCAAGACCGTTTAAGTATTTAGAAGGTATTGGAACACCTATGACCGGTATAGTTGTTAAAGCAGCAATCATACCTGGTAGAGCTGCAGCACCACCAGCACCAGCAATAATAACTTCAACACCCTCCTTAACAACCTCCATAACATAATCAAACATAAACTCTGGAGTCCTATGAGCTGAAACAACTCTAACCTCAACATCAACACCAAACTGTTTTAAAATATCTACAGCCTCCCTCATAAACTCCCAATCAGACTTACTACCCATAACAACAGCAACCTTAGGAATACACACCACCATCTACATAGTCATGCTAAACTATATAAGATTTACGTCTCTTAAACCACTTAAAAATTCACATAACCATGTACATATGAGCTTAGTTACCTGAATATCTAATCTAGGTATGACCTACCAAATTAAGTAGTTAAGTCCTCTAACTCAGGTTAGTGAGTATTAATTACGGTATTATCAATGCTAATAATTACTACTGTATATAGTGATGTTTTAGATAGGTAATGAGTAGTTAAGATTGGAGAGTAGTATCTGGTGATGTACAGGTATTTAAATGTGAGGAAGTCTAGATAGGGTAGTTAATGAGTTAGTGTTAGGGTTATGCTGGGTATATCTCTACTTTTAATCCGTACTCCTTCAGCACTTTAGAGAATTCATTCATGACCTCATAATTGACTTTCTCAATATTTTCTATCCTAGGTGTTCTGTATGTTGTGTATATGTGGACTTCATCAGGTTCTATAGTAGTTAGTACTTCGGCTAGTGATTTAGAGTCTTCAAACATGTAGTTGATGATGTTACCGTACTTAAGTAGTATTGTCTGAATTACTAATGTTCCCTTAAACTCCTTCCTAAAATTCCTTAAGTTATTGATTATCTTACTAATGTTTAAGGTCTTATGAGGTATGTTTATTAGTTCGAATTTACTCTGTACTACAGTATCTAACTTAGCCTCTATATAGTCTACGTCCTTAAGAGTTCTAACTACGTTACTCATATGTAGTGTTGATGAGTTTGTGAATATACCTACGTTAATGTCTAGATCGTAGTCCTTAACAAATGATTTAACAGTACTTACTAGTTCTGAGAGTTTAGGGTGTAGTGTTGGTTCACCACTACCTGAGAAGTCTACAGCATTGATAACCCCGTAATCCTTTATAATCTCCTCATAAGCTATTCTTAAAGCATTTCTAAGTACGGATTCGTTAATTCCAGCACCATCATCTACTGGTTCTACACCTAATATCTTTGTAGGACCTCTAAAACAGTAGATACAGTTGAAGCTACATACCTTAGCTATTGGGAATAAGTTAATACCTATTGAAACACCCCTCCTCCTAGATTTAAAAGGTCCGTAATTTACTGACTTACCAGCGATAGGGCATTTAAGACATTCACCATTCGGTATGCATTTAGCGTATGTTAGGAATGACTTACTACTTACTACCATATCTTTCCCACATACTTATTAACTCGTCCTTAACATGTAGTTCATCAATCTCCTCAACCCCACCGTCCTCCCTACGGATTACTACGTAATGTCCTGAGTACTCGTTAACTCTACCTATGACTGTAGCTTTAATTCCGTACTGGTTAAGTAGTTTAATAGCTTCTTCAACTCTTTCTTGAGGTACTGTAGCTACTAATACTCCAGAACTTATGAGTCTTAGGGGGTCTAACCCTAGAGCCTTAGTCATCAATGCAGTCTCCTCAGCTATCGGTATCTTACCCTCCCATACCTCTAAAGTCTTATTTGAAGCGTATGCAATCTCAACTAAACCACCTATTAAACCACCTTCTGTAGGGTCATGCATTGATGTAGGTATACCTGCATTACTAAGTATTAGTGCTTCCTTAACAACACTAATCATTTTTAGGAATCCCCTACCACGTTCAATAACATCCTCAGGTACTCCAGCCCTCAGTAAAGAATCTCTAAAATCAGTTGATAGTATTGCTGTACCCTCAACACCAACTGTCTTAGTCATTAATACTACATCACCTACACGAGCACCTGAAGTAGTTACATACCTACCCTTCTCAGTAATACCTATAGCAGTCATAGATATTAGAGGTCTGGTGAGACCTGATGTGAATTCTGAGTGTCCGCCGACAACCATAGCATTAACTTCCTTAGCAGCAGTATCGATTTGAGTTGTTATCTTATCAATCAAGCCTAAATCAGCGTTCTCTGGGAGGTAGAGGACTGGTAATAACCATCTAGGCCTAACACCTCTAACAGCAACATCATTACATGCTATATGAACAGCTAACCACCCTAGAAACTCAACAGCACCTGTTATAGGGTCTACATGAGCTACTAATACCTTACTATCACCAATATCTATAACAGCAGCATCCTCACCAATACTGGGGCCTACAATCACTGAAGGATCTACGACACCAACCCTACTAAGTATGTATTTCTTAAGGATTTCAGGAGGTAGTTTACCGGCCATGGAACCCTACCAATAATCTAAGAATACAACATTATAAAATATATGGATTACTTAGTTATACATGATTTAAAACTCTTGATTAAGTACTTACTACTTAAGTACTGAACCTCAACTATAAGTCCCTCCCTAACTAATTTCTCAATAACTTCATCAGGACTACTGTACACATCCCCTAACACATTAACAGCATATTCATACCTAAGCAGGTGAACTGAGACAGTGTTTAACAACCATGTTATAGGGTCTCCATAAGCTTTAGGTGGTGGTTCAGGTATGTTAAGTAGTTCTACTCTTTCAGGACTTAGAATCCTTGAGAAAGTCTCGTAAGCTTCAATAACCTCATTCTCTAACGGTGGTTTAACGTAGGATTCTGCTGGAGGTCTTATAGGTATTGATATGTATACCTTATGAAGACCTAACCTACTTAAGAAATTAGCAATACCCTCATAATACTTAACGTTAGTGTTTACACCATGTATAAGCATTGTCTCAGAAACTAAAACCCCTTTAAACCCCTTAGAAAACTCTATAACCCCGTTAAGGATATCCTCTAACTTAAGTGTTGGGTAAGGCCTATTTAAGACCCTCCACACACCCTCATCAACAGTATCTACCTTAACAGAGATGTAATCTACTTGCATTAAATCTGACCTAACATCATTAAGCCAGAGTAATGATGTGTTAGTCAACACAGCAACCCTAACATTAAACTCCTTCTTAACATACTCAACTACCTTACCAATACATGAATCTAGTGTAGGCTCACCATCAGGTACGAATGTAACGTAATCAACATCATCCTTAAACACCCTGAGGAAGTCAGTGATGTCCTTAATGACATCAGTCCATGAGTAAAAACACCTCCTCACAACACCGTAATTAGTAGTCCTACCTAACTGACAGTATATACAACTATAGGAACATGTTTTATA
>CAZZLT010000005.1:0-26498 GCA_964655125.1 uncultured Desulfurococcaceae archaeon
GGTGGTGGGGCTGTAGTTAACTCAATAATTGTTAAAGGTTTAGAAGACATCCTCAATAACTACGACGTTAAGGTATACCTACCTAGGAGGATACCACCTAATGATGGTGGTATAGCTATTGGTCAGGTAGTGAGTACTTACAGATTTAATACTATCTGACCTCCTCCCCGCCCTAAAGGGCGAGGGTTCCCCTGGTGCGGGGAGGTTTGGGGCTACATGCCTCGTTTCGGGGTTTAGCCTCGGGCCGGGTCTCCGGCCCGTTACCCCTACCCCTCTCGGGGCTCGGGGTTATGTGTGCCTCGATGTAATTCATTAGAGCTACCATCATTAACACTTATATATCCTAACCTCTAAAGATGTTTAGGTATCTATGTGTTATCTGTGAAATTGATCAAGTACTCGCCGTGGTTACTACATTTTAATACTGGTGCATGTAATGGTTGTGATATTGAGGTATTAGCAGCTCTAACACCTTACTACGACCCTGAGAGATTTGGTGTTAAGTTAGCTCCTAACCCTAGACATGCTGATGTGATGGTCGTAACAGGTGCTGTAACTAAGAAAGCTGCTGAGAGGTTGAAGAGACTCTATGATCAGATGCCATCACCTAAGTTCGTAGTTGCTGTAGGTGCTTGTGCTATTAGTGGTGGGATTTTTGCAGGTTCTTACTCTGTAGTGAATGGTGCTGATAAGGTGGTACCTGTGAGTATGTACGTCCCTGGATGTCCTCCAAGACCTGAGGCAATACTCTACGGAATAGTTAAACTACTTAGTAAGTTGGATGGTGGTAGGAAGTGAGTAGGGTAGTTGATTACTTAAGGTCTTTAGGTCTTAAGGAATTAGAGATTAAGCAGCCTAGGAGGTATGTGTTTGAGGTAAGTCCTGAGAAGCTTAGGGAGGTTATAACTGAGATACTTAAGGTAAGTCCACAGACTTACGTATCAGCTATATCAGGTGTTGATTACGTTAGTGAAGGTGTTATAGAGGTTAATTACTCCTTATGGGTTATTGAGGATAGGGTTATGGTGGTTATTAGGGTTAGAGTTCCTAGAGACTCACCTAAAATCCCTACAATCTACGACTTAATACCTGGGGCTTTAAACAGTGAGTTAGAAGCCTATGACTTATTAGGAGTTGTTTTTGAAGGTAATGATAAGTTGAGGAGGGGGTTCTTAGCACCTCCTGAAATACAGAAGGTATTCCCTCTAAGGAAGGATTTTAAGGTGTGATTATGTCTCTAATAGAGATTCCTGTAGGCCCTCAACACCCAGCACTACATGAACCTATAATGCTTAGGGTTAGAGCTGATGGTGAAAGAGTTGTTGATGTTCAAGTAGTTACTGGTTATAATCATAGAGGTGCTGAGAAGTTAGGTGAACGTAATACATGGATTAAAAACATATTCCTATATAGTAGAGTCTGTGGTATATGTAATACCGTTCACGCACAAACATATACTCAAGGTGTTGAGTTTATAGGAGGTATTGAAGTACCACCTAGAGCTCAGTACTTAAGAACCTTAGTAATGGAGTTAGAGAGGATTCACTCACACATACTTATATGTGCTATTATGGCTGAGGTAATAGGTTTTGATAGTTTATTTATGTTGATGATGAGGGATAGAGAGCCTGTGATGATGATTAAGGAGTTAGTCACAGGTAATAGAGTACTCTCAGACTACTACACATTAGGTGGTGTTAGGAGGGATATAGACGAGGTTAAGAAGGATAAGATATTGAAGGTGTTAGAGAAGGTTGAGGAGAGGGTGAAGTACTATAAGAAAGTCTTTCTAGAGGACTTCACATTAAATAAGAGGTTAAGGGATGTCGGTATAGTCAAACCTTTAGATGCTGTTAAACACTCATTAGTAGGTCCTACGTTAAGAGGCTCTGGTGTTAAATCTGATGTTAGACGTGATGACCCCTACGCAGCATATGGTGAAATACCTTTTAACGTAATAACCTATGATGGTTGTGACTCATTATCTAGGATGTTAGTTAGATTTGATGAGACTTTAGAGTCTATAGAGATGGTTAGGTACGTACTTAACCACCTACCTCAAGGACCTATAGCACCTAAAACACCTATTAGAATACTACCTAAGGGTGAGGCCTTCTCAAGAGTTGAAGCACCTAGGGGTGAGTTATTCTACCATATAGTTAGTTTAGGTGGTGATAAACCGTATAGGGTTAAGGTTAGGACACCATCATTTCATAACATTATTAATGGTGTTATAGCTTATAAGGATGCTCATATAGCTGACGTACCAGTAATACTAACTAGTGTTGATCCCTGCATATCATGTACTGAGAGGGTTGTAGTTATAGATGAAGCCTCAGGTAAGTCTAAAGTATTAAGACTTAAGGACTTAAGTAGGGGGTTGAGGTAATGAGTCTTAAACTACTTACTGAAGTATTAAGTAACTTACTTAAGAAAGCATCAACTGTTGAATACCCTAAACAACCACCACTAGCTCTTCAAGAACATAGAGGGAGGCATTACCCAGACTTAAGCAAGTGTATAGGATGTAGTTTATGTGCTTTAGAATGCCCTACAAACGCTATAGCTATGAAGTCATTACCAGCTAAAGTTAAGCATAACCCTAGAGGTATGTACCCAGTGGTAGAGTATGGTAAGTGTGTATTCTGTTATAGATGTGTTGATGTGTGTCCGGTGAAGGCCTACATAACCACTAACTACTTTGAAAACGCTTCAGACACATTAATAACTTCTAATGAGTTAAGTCTAGAGACGTTACCAAAGACTGAAAACTTAAAAACCTAAACATTATAGTTTTAGAGGTTGGTGAGATGGGTATAGAGACTTTAGTCACTACAGTTATTTCATTCACAATACCGATATTCATAGTAGCATTCATCCTATACCTTATCAGGATTTTAAAAGGTCCTACAATATCTGATAGGGTCTTAGCTATAGATGCGTTAGCCTTCGACTTAGTTGTTTTCTTAGTTGTATTAGGCATATATTTTAAATCACCTGTACTCCCTATAACTGGTGTAGTATTAGCTCTATGGGCTTACGCCTTAGATATTTTCGTTGCTAAATACCTTGAGAGGAGGGAGATGGGTGAGTAATCATGTATGACTACGCATTAGTTACAATAGGTTGTGTCTTACTAGTTATAGGAGCTATATGTGATATGTTAGGAGCTTTAGGGATGAATAGATTCCCTAATTTCTTTGTAAGATTACATGCAGCTACTGTAGGGGTTATAGGAGGTGCTTTCTACCCATTAATAGGTACTGCATTAATAGCTTTTGGATCTGAGTTCTTAGGTATCTATAGGTGGTTTATGGGTGGTTGTGCTTTAGTCTCAGCATTCCTAATATTAATACTAGCTCCAGCAGGTTCTCACGCATTAGCTAGAGCAACTCATAAGTCTAAGGCAGCTATAGTTCAACCTAAAGTAGTAGATCATTTAGAAGAGGATGGGGGTGTTAGGTGATGGAGTTAACCTACCTACTACTAGCAATATCTATGTTATTCGCTTTAATAGCTACGTACTTAGCTATTATTGAGAAGAACTTAGTTAAGGCAGTGATATTCTCAGCACTTCAGAGTATATCATTCACTTTAGCACTCTACCTACTTAAAGCTCCGGATATAGTATTAGTGTACTTACCGATAACTGTAGGTGTTTACCCAGCAGCAATTTTATTCTTAATTAGGAAGACTGAGGAGGTTGAGGAGTTATGAGGAAGGATATAATAGTAGCTGTATGTCTAGCAATAGTTATTGTGGTGGTATCTTATATAGTAACATTAGGTGGTGGTTTAGGACCGTTATTCAACGATGTAAGACCACTAGCTACTATATACTTAAGTACTGCACTAAACACTTACAACATTACATTCACAGCTATGAGTCCTGAGGCAGTAACAGCTATTGTATGGGATTATAGAGGTCTTGATACGTTATTCGAGACAGCTGTTTTCTACTTAGCTATAATAGGTTCTGTAGCTGTGTATAGAGGTATTGATGAGAAGTTAAGAGCTAGTGAGGGTTTCGGTCTCTCTAAGATAGTTAAAGTAGTTACTAAATTATTAATACCTATGAATATAGCTATAGCTGCATCTATAGCATTACATGGACACTTAACACCTGGTGGTGGGTTCCAAGCAGGTGCTGCTATGGCTGTAATCCCAATACTGTTGATTGTAGTCTTCTCAAGATACTTCCTACTAGATATTAGACTTTCTAAGGGTTTAGCATTAGCTCTAAGGTCTATAGGACTTGTAGGTATAGCTCTTACAGTATTCATCCCAGTAGTTATCGGCTTGATCAGAGGTCTTAACGCATATATAATGCAGAATCAGGCAAAGATTAACGCACCTGTATCACTCCCAGCATTCATAGGTGATTCACTCATATCAGGTTCTTTAATCCTATATAACGTTTCTGAATTCCTAGCTGTAAGTTTTGGTTTTGCTATACTATTCATACTACTCTCTATAGAGGAGGGGTTAGTTAAAGATCAGATGAGAGGTGAGGATGTTGAGCATTAACGTAGATGAATTCTTAGCTAATATATCGTTAATATCATTAATAGCTATTATAGGTATATCACTATACGGTATATTCGTTAGACCTAGTATTATTAAGAAGATAATAGCTTTAACAATATTTACAGATGCTTCTAACTTACTAGCGATTTTAGTTGGGTTTAGGAGACCTCCATCAATACCTCCAGTACTACTGAATCTACAGCCAAGTCCTGAAGACATAAGATACTTTACTCAGGTTGCTGTTGACCCACTACCTCAAGCATTAGTACTAACAGCTATAGTTATAGGTATGGCAGTTAACCTACTCATAATATTCATAGCATTACAAGTGTATAGACTTTACGGAACGTTAGATGTTAGGAAGATTAGGAGGTTGAGAGGATGAGTAGGTTAGTTAAAGCAATACCTATAATAATACTAGCGTATGTAGTCTACATAGTCTTCTCAGGGTCTGTAAGTACTTACGATTTAGTACTAGGGTTTGTAGTAGCTCTACTTTCTGGGTACTTAACCTCAGAGTTACTAGTAAGTGATGTTAGGAAGGCATTAGATATTAGGAGGTTTATATGGTTAGTTATGTACGGTATTTACTACTTAACAGTTGCTGAGTTTAGAGCTCATTGGGATGTTATTAAGAGGATACTACATCCTAAAGTACCTATAAACCCTGGTATTGTACGGACTCCATATAATGTAGTTAATGACTATAGTGTAGTAACTATAGCTAACTCAATAACTAACACCCCAGGTACAGTAGTAGTACACTTAGATGAGGGTAAGAAGATATATTACGTACATTGGATTGATGTTAAAGCCCCAGATCCTAAGACTACATACGATAATATAGTTAAGGGTTTTGAGAGATATGTTAAGAAGGTTTTTGAGTAGGTGATTAAGATGGTTGAGCTCATAACTATAGGTCTAACCCCACCACTACTAATAGCTATGGCATTCTCACTACCTATATTTACATTAGTGGTTAAGAGGAAGTTGTTTTACGATATATACGCATTAGTAGCATTAACTATAGCGTTGATTCTATCTCTATATAATTACTACTTAGTATTCTACGTAGTTAGAGGTCCGATAATATATCCATTCGGTGGTTGGCCACCACCAGTCGGTATAGTTTATGAGGTAGATACTCTAAGTGCTTACTTCGGTATAATAATAAGTGTTGTGATGTTGTTAATAGGTATGTACAGTGTATGGTATTTGAGAGGTGTTAGTGGTTATGAGTGGTACTACACATTACTACTTGGTTTAGAGGCAGGTATGATTGGATGTGTATACACTGGTGATGCTTTTAACTTATTCGTAATGCTTGAAGTCCTTTCAGTAGCTGCTTACGGTTTGGTAGTGTTTTATAGGACATCACATGAGGCTGTTGAGGCAGGTATTAAGTACTCATTAATAGGTGCTGTAGCAACTACTATATACTTCATAGCTTTAGTGTTCATCTACGGAGCCTTCGGAACTTTAAACATGGCTGATATAGCTTTTAAATCAAGGACAGCTTCTGAATTCCCGTTCAGTGGTGTTATTGTAGGTAATATACACCTAGCTAGTGCTATAGCGTTAGCACTATCTATGTGGGCATTCACCTTCAAAGCTGCTGTAGTTCCAAACCACTTCTGGCTACCTGATGCACACCCAGCAGCACCAACACCTATATCAGCAGCACTTTCAGGTTTAGTGGTTAAGGTAGGTGTATACGCTATAATTAGGTTCTTATACACTATCTACGGCTTAGATACTTTACAACCTATATCTAACGTGGTTAACCTCATGATGAAGGTCTTAATAGTTTTAGGTATGGTATCAGCTTTAATAGCTTCAGCATTAATGATCGTACAGACAGATATTAAGAGGTTAATAGCTTACAGTACTATAATGCATGTAGGCTTCATAGTAACTGGATTATCTTTAGGTACTCGATTAGGTCTTGAAGCATCTCTATACCATACAATTAACCATGCGGTAGGTAAGGCATTACTCTTCCTCTCAGCAGGTGTTTTAATTAATGTGGCAAGGTCTAGAAATATTGATGAGTTATCAGGTGTTGGTAGGTATCTACAACTAACAACACTTACTTTAATATTATCGATACTCTCTCTAGAAGGTCTACCACCACTAGCAGGCTTCTTCAGTAAGTTACTACTTTATGAAGCTTTCATAAGTTCTGGTCTAGCTATACTAGCAGTAGTGTTGGTAGTATCTTCAGCATTTGCATTACTAGCATATATAAAACTCCTCTACGGTGTATACTTCAAACTACCTACTCGAGAATTCAATAAGGTTAAGGAGGAGTGGGTATACCTAACACCACTACTAATACTCACAGCATTACTAATAGTGTTAGGTATTACAGCACCGTTATTCGTTAATGAAGTATTATCACATATATCTGAAGAACTCACTAATCCTATGAAGTATATAATGGCTGCTGAGAAGGTAGTTAGGGTATTAGGTGGTTAGTATGGATGTACTAACATTAACAGTCTTTACAACAACTCTAATGTTATTAGTTGGTCTTATAGTATTAGTATCCTACTTAGTAGTTAGGAAGGAAGGTAGTAGTAAGTCTGGTTCAGAACCCTACCTCTGCGGTGAGTCTATGGATGATTTTAAAGCTTACATCTCTGTAGGGAGTAGTAACCTGTACTGGGGTAGTGTATCAGCAATTCTTAAGAAGTTCTATGAAGTATTAAGAGATAGAGTACATACCGGTATACTTAACGATTGGTTAGTACTTATGAGTTTATGGTTCTTTACAGCTGTTATAATCTCATTTATAGTTGTTTTCGTAGGTGGTTAGATGGTGTATATCCACGAAGTCTTACTAGCAGTTATTTCAGTACTTATATACCCTGGCTTAATATTCCTAATAGTTTTAGGATTACTTACTCAGTGGTTTATGAGGAAGTTAGTTGGTAGGTTACAGAATAGGATTGGGCCTAAGTATGTAGGCCCTCTAGGACTAGCTCAACCATTCGCTGATGTAATTAAGTTAATGTTTGTTAAGGAGGAGTTATCATTTAAGGGTAGGTTAGATAAGTTCTTAGCTATATTCATGGCTTTAGGTCTAGGTGCTCTAGCAACTGCAATGTTATTCACACCTATATCTCCATACGTTGTTAAAGCACCTTACGATGTGATAGTATTCATATACTTAATGTTTTGGGCAACAGTAGCATTCTCACTCATAGGTTTAAGCCTATCAAACCCATACACAATCGTAGGTTCATCAAGACTACTTACTCAGATATTATTTGCTGAACCAGTCATAGTGATATCTGTAATTGCTACAACATTAGTACTATCTAGGAATTCTGAAACACCTCTATCTATGTACTCATCAATAGTTAACCCTAGGTTAGATATGTTGGGGTTAGTAGTTATAGTCTTATCACTAATAGCATTCCTCCTAGCTATCATGGTTAAGGCAATGATAAAACCATTTGATATCCCTGAAGCTGAGACTGAATTAGCTGGTGGTTTACTAGCTGAGTTAAGCGGTCCTACACTAGCTCTAGCTATAATACTACATTATAGTGAGATAGCATTTCTAACCTTAATAGCTACCCTACTATTCTTAGGAGGTCCATACCCGTTAAGTTATGGTGATTACTTAGGTTCTCTAGTGATAACTGTGAAGTACTTAGTAATGCTCTTCATAATAACACTTATTAGAGCTTCTGTAGGTAGGATTAGGATAGAGCAGGCAGCATCAATAGTCGTTAAATACATGCTTACAGTATCTGTAGTAGCTTTGATAATAGCTTCATTAGCATAATTAACTTTAGCTTTTAAGTAATACTTTAATAATATCATTAGGAGTCCACATGAGATTAGAATTGATAACACCTACTACTGGTAGGGTTGTTAAGGAGGTAGTACTTAAAGGAGCTGTTAAGTTATCAGATGTAGTTGATGCTGTATTTAATGAGTTAGGTGTTAAGATGAGGTACTCAGATTTAGAACCGTATTATCTAGTAGTTATTAACGGTAAGCAGTTAGAGGAAGGTGTTAGATGGGATATCATATATCTAGATGATGATGACTACGTAGTGATTATTCCTTTCGCTTCTGGAGGGTAGGTACTATTTTAATTTTATCTACTTAAATACCTACTACACTCCTCGCTATAGTATCAAGTATTTTCTCTATTTCATATTTAATAGCTGGAGGTAGACCTCTTAAATCTACATCTATAAATCCCCTAACAAGTACTGACTTAGCCTCATCCTCTCTAAACCCCTTACTCATCAGATACTCTAACTCTTCCTCAGCAATAACACCTATAGCTGCTTCATGACTAAGTATAGCTCCAGGTTTCTTAGAAGTTATTGAAGGTATTGAAGAGATTTTAGAGTTAGGTGAGAGTAGTAGTCCTAAACATTCAACATGTCCTCTACCTACTGACTCAGCTATGATGTCCGACCTAGCGTAGATTTCTGAGGAATCAGTAGCTACGACTTTAGATATTATTTCAGCAGATGAATCATCACCGCTTAATAGGACTCTAGACCCTACATCATAGACCCCACTACCGCTACCAGCTATTACAGATGTTGAGGAAGTCTTACTATTACTACCTAGGATAGTAGTTGGGAATGTCTGTAAGGAAGCTACTGGTGAGTATATTACGTAGTAGCTTACATACTCACCACCAGGAGCTACGTTAACAGTAGTTCTAGGTCTTACATGGACACCTTCAGCCCATGAATGAATCATTGCGAAGGTTAACTTCGCATTCCCCCCAACGTAGAACTCTGAAATCCCTATATGTAAACCCTCTTTAACTCCGTGAGGTACTAAACACCCAGTAATTACCTGGGCTTCAGAACCTTCATCAACGTATACTACGTTATGAGCAAATTGAACCTTCTTATTAGATGTTATAGCTAAGCATGAGTATATAGGTATAGGGACTTTAGTATGTGGTGGTACGTATATGAAATAGCCTAGCTCCCCTCCGTATAAGTAAGTTGCTGCTGTGTACTTATCTGTCTCCGGACTTACTAACCTCCATGTTAAGTCTTTAGCATATGTGAATTCCTCTAAAGCCTTCTTAAGAGGTACTACCTTAACACCGTAATTCCCTAATACGTTCTTTAAAGCTTCATACATAGCGTTTTCATTAATTTGAATATAACTGAATTTAGATGTGTCTTCAATACCTAACTTAGATGTTATGTTATTGAATTCTTCAATGATGTTTAAGCTTGAGTGTATTCTAGGTTCACCTAACTCATACTTACTTAAATCTATGTCGGGACCTATAGGAGCTGACTTCTTAATTATTTCAAGTAAGTTATCTCTCAACGTGAATACCACCTAAGACTTCCTAATCCTCTCAACAACACCTTTAAATCCATACTTAAATACTAGGGGTATGATCTCATCGACAATACCGCTATACACTATACTCCCATCAAACATTAAATGAACTCTATCCACACGTTCTAACCTACTCAATATACTCCCAGAATGTGTTACTAAAATTACTGATGAACCCCTCCTAACTAAGGAGTTAATAGCATTAGCAATAATGTTTAAACTCTCAACATCAACACCACTATCAGGTTCGTCTAGAAGTGCTAGTTTAGGGTTTTGAAGCATTACTAAGTAGAGTTCAGCTCTCTTCCTCTCACCACCACTAAACCCTACGAATAAATCCCTATTCATTAAATCATCAACTCTTAACATCTTAGACATTATGGTAAAGTCAGAACATCCGCAACGTTTAATCATATTCTTAACAATCTCTGAAAACTTAACACCTCTTATTGATGGTGGGTTTTGATGTGCTAACGCTATACCTAACTTAGCACGTTCGTAAGGAGGTATGTAGGTTATATCAACATTGTTAAATAATATACTCCCACTACAGATCTTAACTCTAGGTAAACCCATTAAAGCAGATAATAATGTGGATTTTCCAGAACCGTTAGGCCCTATAATAACATGTAACTCGTTATGACCTACACTTAAGTTAACATTCTTTACAATCTTCTTACTGCCTACACATACCTCTAAGTCAGCTACCTTCAACATACTCCCAACTCTAAAACATGTAATCATAGTAGATATATAAGGTTAGTTTGAGAAGTGGTTTAGGAGTTGATATGAAGGCTTTAAGAGTTCACGGACCTAAATTAATTAAATTTGATGAAGTTGATGAACCACAGATAGAACCTGATGAGGTATTATTAAGAGTTAAGTATGCAGGGATTTGCGGTACTGACCTACATGTATATAGAGGAGCTATGAAGGATAGGGTTAAGTACCCAGCAATACCTGGTCATGAATTCTCCGGTGTTGTAGTTAAGGTAGGTCCTAAAGTAACTTGGGTTAGTGAGGGTGAGGAAGTAGTTGCTAATCCTGTAGTACCCTGCGGTAGGTGTGTAGCATGTCTTTCAGGGAGGCCTAACGTATGTGTTAACTTTAAGATATTAGGTGTTGATATACCTGGAGTATTTGCTGAGTACGTTAAAGTTAAAGGTGATAAGATCTATAAGATCCCTAAAGGACTCTCATTAAGAGATGCTGCCTTAGTAGAACCGTTCTCAGTAGCTGTTCACTCATGTAGGAAGGCTAATATAGAGGTAGGTGATGTTGTTGTAGTTATAGGTCAAGGACCTATAGGACTATGTACAACTCAAGTAGCTAAACACTACGGTGCGTATAAAGTAATAACAGTTGATGTCGTAGGGAGTAGGCTTGAACTATCTAAGAAGTTAGGAGCTGATGAAGTTGTAAACCCGCTTGAGACAGACCCTGTAAAAGTTGTTAAGGAGTTAACTAATGGTGTAGGAGCTGATAAAGTTATAGAGACTTCAGGAGCTCCACAAGTACTTAATCAAGCATTAAGTATGTTAAGACCTGCAGGGAGGTTAGTAGTTGTAGGGTTATGTTTTGAGGAAGTTAAGTTCTTCTCATACCCGATAGTGTATAAGGAGGCTGAGATCGTAGGTTCTAGAGTATACATAGATGAATTCGCAAGAACTTTAAACCTAATGAGTAAAGGATACTTAAAACCCGAACCATTAATAACTCATGAGATGTCGTTAAGTGATGGTGAGAAAGCATTTAAGATCCTTGATGAAAAGCCTGGAGAAGCTGTTAAGATATTATTAAGACCGTAACCAACATAATTTTTATTTTACAGGCCGGAGACCCGGCCCGGGGCTAAACCCCGAAACGAGGCATGTAGCCCCAAACCTCCCCGCCCTAGCAAGAACCCTCGCCCTTTAGGGCGGGGAGGAGGTCAGGTTAATGTATTTATTTAGGTCTATTAGAATTCCTGAAATCTAGATCTTATGTAGTCATCAAACCAGTTAGAGATACCCTTAACTACTATAGTCTTAATACCTGATAACCTCCTACTCCTTAACTCCCTCACCATTAAATCCATTCTTAAGTAGAATTTACGGTATGCTCTAGCTAACATCCTAGCAACATCTCTTACTGTAAATTTAAAGCCTCTCATAACAGGTCTTAACGTTGTGTAGTGTTCCCAGTTAGTATCAACTATTAAGTTGTTTTTTAATGCGTATTCATAAAGTGGTGTTCCTGGGTAGGGTGTTGCTATCGTGAATTGTGCGTATGAGGGGTTTAATTTAATTGCGAAATCTATAGTCCTCTCCATATCTTCTATAGTCTCCCACGGAAAACCTAGTATGAACGTACCTACATGAAATATACCTACCTCCTTAACAACTTTAAAAGTCTTAACTACATCATCTATACGTAACTTCTTACCTATCTTATTCAATGTTTCTTGAGAGTAGGACTCTACTCCAAAGTATATAGCTCTTAAACCAACACTCTTTAAATCCTTAAGTAATTCCTTATCTACGTGATCTACTCTAGACCCACAGCTAAACTCAATATCTAACCTCCGAGTTCTTAACTCGTTAATAAGTTCCTTTATAAATACCCTACTAGCTGTTAACTCATCATCCATGAATGCTATCTTCCTAACGTTATACTTGTTAATTAGGAATTCAATCTCATCAGCTACATCTTTAGCAGGTCTAAACCTCACCCTCCTACCCCAGAAGTAGGATGTACTACAGAATATACATCCGTAAGGACAGCCCCTACTAGCTATTACATGAGCTATCCTAACCTTCTCACCGAATATAGCGTAAGCATCCATACATAGTAAGTGGTGTGCAGGCCACGGTAACTTACTTAAATCTAATATAGGTTCTCTCAAAGGGGTCTTAATAATCCTACCATCAGAATCCTTAAAAGCTATACCCTTAATGTTCTTTAACTCCTCATTAGGGAATCCATGTAGTTCTATACTATTAACTAACTCTAAAGTTGTTAACTCACCCTCACCACAAACAACTACATCAAATCCCTCATTAAGTGCTTCATCATATTTAAAAGTAGGGTGAGGACCACCAGCAATTATAGGTATATCACTAAAATACTTCTTAAGGATTTTAACAGTTCTATAAGCTCTATACGCTGTAGGAGTTATTATAGATAAACCCACTACATCTGGAGACCAGTTCTTAACCATTAATATAAAATCCTTCAACCCTAACTTCATTGTAGGAGAGTCAATAATCTTAACCTTATGCCCACTCCTCTCTAACACAGAAGCTATCCACGCTATACCTAGGGGAGGAGCTTTAGCACCTAAAATACTGTAGACCTCAAGATTATGAGTATCTGGTGGTAGCGCTAATAATACTTTCAATAATTCCCTAAATTATTATTGATACGTAACTTATTAGTGTGTTTGTTAATGAAACTATTTCAGAAGTTCATTAAATCTGAACAAAACTTAAAGTGTTTTAAGTTTTGCTAAGATCGGTATTAATCTGATGGTTTTATACTCATCCTTAGGTATGTAAACCCCTATCTCTCTTAATTCACAACTGAATCTCAGTAATGTTTTAAATAGGTTTATTAGGTGTTTTACATCGTTGAAGGTGAGTGAGTTATTAGCTAATTTCTTACTGAGGATCTTTATGGAATTAACTGTATTGACCTCACCTAAGTCAGATAACTTCTTAAGTAAGTAGATAGTGTTAATCTTAATAAATAACTCGTTATTTACGTATCCTTTAATATATATGTAGAGTGCGTTTGCATTAGTTATTAATTTAGAATTATACTTATGATTAAGTTCCTCACATTCAAGTTTATCTATAAACACTGTAGGTTCTATAAAGCATATAGCTTCAGTCTTAATCTCTACCTCAGCTCTAAACACTATGTCCTTATACTTGTATAAGGTTATGGAGTTTCTACCTTCTCCTAAGTAAGTCTTAAACAACCCCCAGAAACGTCTAATACTGTAGTAGTTAAGACCTAAGCTACGTAGTATTTGTGAAGTTGTTGCTGGAGGGTCTCTACATAGGATATTCAATCTAATACAGTTGTCCAACTGAGAATATATAGAATCTACTAAGTAGTTTATGTAGTTCTTAATCCTCACGTTCTCATAGTAAAATCTTTATTACAGCTTTTAAATCTTAAGTTAAGTTTTTGTTGGGGTATTAATGACTTTAAGACCTGAGATTGCTAAGTTGAGGGAGTTGAAGGAGAAGGCGTTATTAGGTGGTGGTAAGGAATCTATTGATGCTCAACATGCTAAGGGTAAGTTAACTGCTCGAGAACGTATAGAATTACTAGCAGATCCTAACTCCATCTTAGAATTCGATATGTTTGTACAGCATAGAGCTACAGAGTTTGGTATGGATAAGAGGGTTGCTTTAGGTGATGGTGTTGTAACAGTTTTCTGTAGGGTTGGTGGTAGACCTGTAGTGACGATAGCTCAGGACTTCACGTTTTTAGGGGGGTCTTTAGGTGAGTTACATGCGGCTAAGATAGTTAAGGCTATACAGTACGCGTTAAGTACTGGAGTCCCTATAGTATTCCTAAACGACTCAGGTGGTGCTAGGATTCAGGAAGGTGTTGATGCGTTGAAAGGATATGGTGATATCTTCTACTGGAATGTTCAGGCATCAGGTGTAGTACCTCAGATAGCTGTTATAGCTGGGCCCTGTGCTGGTGGTGCTGTATACTCACCAGCTTTAATGGACTTCATAGTAATGGTTAGGAGGACAAGCTTTATGTTTATTACAGGTCCTAGAGTGGTTAAGGCAGCTGTAGGTGAGGAAGTTGATGAGTTTCAGTTAGGTGGTGCTGAAGTACATGCGTATAGGAGTGGTATGGCTCATTTAATTGCTGAGGATGATAAGGACGCTATATCACTTATTAAGAAGCTCCTAACTTACCTACCTAGTAATAATATGGAGGACCCGCCTAGAGTTGATATAGGTGATGATCCTGAGAGGAGGGATTACGAGTTAGATGATTTAGTTCCTGAAGACCCTAATAAACCCTACGATATGTATGAAGTGATTAACAGGGTAGTAGACCTCGGTACCTTCTTCGAAATACATAGGTTTTGGGCTAGGAACGCTATAGTAGGTTTTGCAAGGTTGAACGGATATGTTGTAGGTATAGTAGCTAATCAACCAGCATATCTAGCAGGGGTTTTAGATATTGATGCGTCTGATAAGATAGCTAGGTTTGTTAGATTCTGTGATGCCTTCAACATACCTATAGTAACATTTGTTGATGTTCCAGGGTACTTACCAGGTACTAAGCAAGAACATGGAGGTATTATAAGACATGGTGCTAAAGTACTCTACGCATATAGTGAAGCAGTAGTCCCTAAGTTAACAGTGATAGTTAGGAAAGCTTATGGAGGTGCCTACATAGCTATGGGTAGTAAGCACTTAGGAGGTGACTTCGTAGTTGCGTGGCCTACAGCTGAGATAGCTGTTATGGGTCCTGAAGGAGCTGCTGAGATCATATGGAGGAGGGAGTTAGAGAAGGCTAAGACACCTGAGGAGAGGGATGAACTACTTAAGAAGTTTGCTAAGGAGTATAGGGATAGGATTGCTAATCCTTACGTAGCAGCTGCTAGAGGCTATATAGATGCAGTAGTAGAACCTAATGAAACCAGACCTACACTGATAAGAATACTTAATTACTTATTAAGTAAGCGTGAGGTAAGAGTTAGAACACCGCCTAGGAAACACGGTAATATGCCTGTTTAAGTGGTTAGTATGTCTGAATCTCAGGTAGGTTCTCTAACTCTTGGGATGGAATTATCACTTATTGCTGTAGTATACGCTGTGGTAGTCCTCACAGTTCTAGCCTTAACCATTAAAATAATCACTTACTACATACGGCCTAAACCTCAACAAGTAGTGAGTGTAATCACTCCTAAGGAGGAACTCGTTAGTGAGGATGATAAGTTAATTGCCCTAGCAACTATAGCAGTCCATAAGTACTTATCTGAGAAGTCTGTAGCTACCTTCGGTAGAATAACCACTACACAAGGTTTAAACCCGTGGGTTAGTTCTTGGAGGATTGAATGTAGTACTACTCCAGACTACGTATATATGAGGAAGGTGAGGAGTAGTTAAAGCTTTTAAATCCTTCCCCACTCTTACTCTTGAGGTTCTTAAGATTGACTACGGAGTTAAGTAGGGTATACACTTTAAGGATTGATGGTAAAGACTACGTAGTTGAGGTTTCAGAAGTAGCTACTAATAAGTTTAAGGTTAGGGTAGGTGGTAAGGAATTTACTATAGAGTTAGTACCTAAGCAAATACCTACCCTACAAACACCTGAGGTCACTATTAAACCAGTAGTTAAGGAGGAGGTTACAGTACCAACTACAGTAGCTGGTGGTGAGGTTATTACAGCTCCAGTCCCCGGTAAGGTTGTTAAGGTCTTAGTAAGACCTGGGGATAGAGTTGATGAGAAGGGTGTAGTACTGACTTTAGAGTCTATGAAGATGGAATTAGAGATAACTTCTACATGTAGTGGTGTTGTTAAGGAGGTTAGGGTTAAGCCTGGAGATTCTGTAAATACTGGGGATGTATTAGTAGTTATTAGTAAGTCTTAAGAGTATTTAAAGGGTTTAAGTACTTTGATTAAATACGTCGTTAAGTTAGTCTCGTTAAACTCTAAGTCAGGTAAGACTACTGTAGGGACTAGATTAGTTGAGTATCTTAGGAGGAATGGTTATAACGTAGGAGTTATTAAGCATTGTCATAGAGGGATTCTACTAGATATTAAGGATTCCTCAAGGTATTTAGAAGTTGGAGCTGATGAAGTCTTAGCTAGTTCTAAGGATTTAATCGTGATCTATAGGAGGCCTTTAGTAGACGATCTTAGGAAGGTACTTGAGTATATGAACACACCGATAGTAGTAGTTGAGGGTTATAGAGGTTCAGATATAGGTGATAACGTAGGTGTTGTCAGGGATATTAATGATTTTAGAGAACTCTTAAGGATACTACCTAAGAAGTTAGATGCTGTAGTATCAAATGATGATGAGGTCTTTAAGGAAGCGTTAAGTAGTGGTATTAAGGCTTTTAGATTTAATGAGGTGGGATTACTTAGTGAGTGGGTTGAGAAGAGAGCTTTAGAGAGTATAGTGAAGTCCTTACCTAGGAAGGACTGCGGTCTCTGCGGTTATAGTAGTTGTGAGGTATTTGCTCAAGTGTATTTAAAAGGGGTTAATACTCGTTGTGTACATACTCAACAATTAGTTAGGTTGTTAGTTAATGATGTAGAGATCACTTTAAATCCCTTTGTAAGTAGTCTTATATCTTCGTTAGTGAATGGGTTAGTTAATACTTTAAAGGGTATACCATCAAGGAGAGATAGGATTGTCATTGAGGTAAGTAATAAGTAGTTATCCAGTCATTTAATTAAACCTTATTAAGTTAAACATAAGGAAATTACGGTGGTTTTAGTGCCTATTTGGATATTTAGAGAATACGATAGATGTAGCGGTTGTAGATATTGTGAAATTGCGTGTTCTCTAAAACATGAAGGTATTATATGGCCTGAAGCATCTAGGGTAAGAGTATTTGAGTACGTACCTGGGATAACAATCCCAATAATATGTTCACAGTGTACTGACTACCCATGTGTTCAGGCCTGCCCAACTAAAGCATTATACGTAGATGAAACTACTGGAGCTGTAAGAGTTGATGAGGGTAAGTGTATTAAGTGTGGTAAGTGTGTTGAGGTATGTCCTGGTAGGATACCACGTATACTACCGCAGAAGGACTCAGTAATCATATGTGATTTATGTGGTGGAGATCCTGAATGTGTTAAGGTCTGTAGAGCTCTAGGATTTAACGCGTTAGTAGTAGTTGATAAGTGGCCTGGTACACACTATAAGTTATACGCTAGAGATGCTGAGAAGATAACTAGGGATTACGTTAAGAAGTTATATAAGGTAGACCCTGAGGAGGTGATGTAGATGGGTTACGGATTCACAGGTAAGTTTGTTGAAGTAGATTTAAGCAGTAGTAAGGCTAAAGTCGTTGATGTGAGGAAGGACTTATATAGGAAGTTCTTAGGTGGTAGGGGTTTAGGTTCTTGGATACTTTGGGAGAGGTTAGGAGAACGTTGGGAAGAGGTAGATCCTTACTCACCTGATAACCTCTTAGTAGTTCTTACAGGTCCTTTAACAGGTTATATAGCTGGTGTTAGACTAGCTGTAACTGGTAAATCACCTCAGAGTGGAGGTACTGTAGGTTCTACAATAGCTAGTGAGGTAGGTTTAGAGCTTAAGTGTTCAGGTTATGACGGATTAATAATCTCTGGTAAGGCTAAGGATCCTGTCTACATATTCGTCCATGATGATAAGGTTGAGGTTAGAGATGCTTCTAAGGTCTGGGGTAAGGGTATAAGAGAAACTCATAAACTACTACTTAGGGATGTACTACCGGAGTTAAGGAAGACACCTAGATTCGGTGAACCTAAAGAACCTGCAATGATCTATATAGGACCTGCTGGTGAGAACTTATGTAAGTTTGCAGCTGTTGAGGGTAAGTACGCACATGCAGCAGCTTACGGAAGCTACGGAAGTGTTATGGGTTCTAAGAACTTAAAAGCTATTGTAGTTAAGGGTACAGGTCCACTACCACCAGTATATGATGTAGTTAAGTTGAAGGAACTTATCTACAAGGCTATAGAGTTAGTACCTAAGAAAGCACCTAGGTTAAGGATTTGGGGTACTGGTCAAGGTCCTTGGAGATACGGTCGAGACCTAAGCTCAATACCTGTAAGGAATTGGCAGGAGGAGTATTGGGTTGAGAAGAGTTATAGTCAGTACGACTTAGAAGTTTACGACTGGGTTAAGAGGTATTGGGCTGATTACGGATGCCCACTATGTTGTATGAAGGTAACTGTACTACATAGGAATGGTGAGACCGTGATTACAGATGCTCCAGACTATGAATTACTAGCTTATGAGGGTAGTAACTTAGATGTTTGGGATGTTAGGGATATAGCATACTTAATATGGTGTGGTGAGGAGTTAGGATTTGATATGATTAACGCTGGGAACGTGTTAGGTTTTGTAGCAGAGTTGTTTGAGAAGGGTATCCTAACTAAGGATGACTTAGGATTTGAGGTTAGGTGGGGTGATGTTAAGGCATTCGAACGTCTGCTTAAGATGATAGCGAGTAAGGAGGGTATTGGTAAGGTATTAGCTGAGGGTACCTACAGAGCTGCTTTAAAGATTGCTGAGATGAAGGGTCTTAAACCTGAGGAAGTACTTAAGTATGCAGTCCAGGCTAAGGGTATAGGTATAGGTGCTCACGGGGTTAGGAGTGGTTTAGACTATCCACTAATATCCTACGTAACATCAGTTCAGGGTGGGGACCATCAGTCAGTTGCTATGTTACCACTTGATGCACCACCAATAGTTAATGAGGTTTGGGCATCATTAGCGGATAGTGCAGTGATATGTCAGTTCAACATGTTAGGAGGTTTAGACTTAGTATTTGAGGCGTTAAGAGCCGTTACTGGCTGGAATATAAGTAAGGAGGAGTGGGTTAATGAGGATGCTAAGAGGATACTAACGTTACAGAGGGTGTTACTACTGCTTGGAGGTCCTGACGTGTACTGGGATCCGAGGGTACATGATGATAACCCACCTAGGTTCTACGAACCACTACCAAGTGGTCCTAAGAAAGGTCAAGCACCTACGAAACAGGATATAGAGAAGTTGAAGAAGGAGTATTATAAGGCTTTAGGTTGGGATGAGTTAGGTATACCTACTGAGGAGACTATAAAGCAGTTAGGTTTAACTGGTTTAGAAAAAGCTTTAGGTAGGATTAGAAAGAGGTTAGGTATTTAAAATAAAGTCTTTTTATTATTACTTAAGTACTTACTAACACAATTCTCAACACATTCTATGAATGACTCACCTGAATACCCCTCCTCAATACAGTACTCCCTACAAACTCTCACAATATGATATCTATCTAATTCTTCATACATTAATCCACCTATTAAAACTACAGCATCTAAATTGATAATGTTTTTATCTTTTTAAACTGTAGATTTTCTTAGGGCTATTTAGTGTCATTAAGATTTTACGTTTATGATGTAAGTTATGAGGTTGTTGGTAGAGAACCTCATATCCTCTTATGGGGGGTTAATGAAGATGGTGAGAGGGTAGTTCTTAGGGATAGGACTTTCAGACCTTATTTCTATGTAATACCTAGTAATGAGTCTGAAGTAGGTAGGTTAGTAGGTGAGATTAAGAGGTTAAGTTCTGTTAAATCACCTATAACTAATGTTGAGGTAGTTACTCGTAAATTCTTCGGTAGGTCTATGAAGGTTATTAAGGTAGTTACTGTAATACCTGAGTATGTTAGGGAGTATAGGGAGATTATAAGGAATATGGATGGTGTAGCAGATGTATTAGAAGCTGATATAAGGTTCTCTATGAGGTATATGATTGATAAGGGTTTAACACCTTGTTCATGGTTTGAGGTATCGAATGTTGAGGAGGTACGTAAGAACCCGTCACTTAAGATTTCTAGAGAGTATGAAGTGTTTGGAGGGTTCACACCCCTACAGATCCATAAACCACCTGAGATGAAGGTTTTAGCATTCGATATTGAGGTATATAACCCTCGAGGTGCTCCTAGACCTGATAGAGATCCTGTGATAATCATAGCGTTAATGAATAGTGAAGGTGAGGTTAGAGTTATTGAGAAGGTTGGTGAGGGTCCTAGAGGTGATGCTAGAGTTATTGATGAATTCGTCAATTACATACATCAATACGATCCAGACATCATAGTCGGTTATAACTCAAATAGGTTTGATTGGCCCTACCTACTTGAGAGGTCTAAATTACTTGGTGTTCGTTTAGATGTTGGTAGGGTTAAGGACGGGATTCCTAGGACTTCAGTCTACGGACATATCTCAATTCCAGGTAGGTTAAACGTAGACTTATACGATTTTGTAGAGGAGATGAGTGAGATTAAGATTAAGTCTTTAGATGTAGTTGCTGAGTATTTAGGGATTATGAGGAGGGATGAGAGGGTCTTAATACCTTGGTATGAAATTAGTAAGTATTGGGACGATCCTAGTAGGAGGGAGTTACTGATAAAGTATGCTGTAGATGATGTTAAATCAACTAAAGGTTTAGCTGATAAGTTATTACCATTCGCTATACAGTTATCAAGTCTTACAGGTCTACCATTAGATCAGGTTGGTTCGGCCTCAGTAGGTTTTAGACTTGAGTGGTATTTAATGAGGGCAGCATATAAGTTTAATGAGTTAATCCCGAATAGGGTTGAAAGACCTTACGAACCGTATAAAGGTGCTATAGTTTTAGAACCTATTAGAGGTGTTCACGATAATATAGCTGTTCTGGACTTCACGTCGATGTATCCAAACATAATGATTAAGTATAATATAGGTCCTGACACATTCGTTGAGAGTGAATGTAGTGAGGATCAATGCTATATCATCCCAGAGTTAGGTTATAGGTTTAGGAAGGAACCTCCAGGATTCTACAAAGCAGTTCTTGAGACTCTACTAGAGATGAGGAGGGGTGTGAGGGAGGTTATGAAGAAACTACCTCAAAATTCTGTAGAGTATAGAATACTTGATGAGAGGCAGAAGGCTCTTAAGATACTAGCTAACGCATCCTACGGGTATATGGGTTGGGTTGGGGCTCGATGGTATTTTAGACAGGGTGCTGAAGCAGTTACTGCATTAGGTAGGAAGACAATATCTACTGCTATAGACTTAGCTAAGAAGTTAGGGTTGAAGGTCATCTACGGTGATACTGACTCTCTATTCGTGGAGTATAATCCGAAAGTGGATGAGTTCATTAGATTGGTTATGGAGAAGTTAGGACTTGAGATAAAGGTTGATAAGGTGTATAGGAGGGTATTCTTTACTGAGGCTAAGAAGAGGTATATAGGGTTAACTACTGATGGTTTAGTCGATATAGTTGGTTTTGAAGCTGTTAGAGGTGATTGGGCTGAGATTGCTAAGGAGGTTCAGGAATTAGTTGCTCATACAATACTTGCTGAGGGTAGTGTATCTAAAGCTATTGAATTAGTTAATAACGTTATTAAGGATCTTAGGGAGGGTAGAGTATCTTTAGATAGGTTGATAATTTGGAAGACTATTACTAAACCGTTAGATGAGTATGAGGTCTCAGCACCTCATGTAGTAGCAGCTAAGAGATTGATTGAGTTGGGTGGGAGGGTTGAGATCGGTGATAAGATAGGTTATGTAGTTGTTAAGGGTAGTGGCCCGATATCGTCTAGGGCATACCCCTACATAGCTGTTAAGGTTGAGGATATAGACTCCGACTACTATATAGATCATCAGATAGTACCTGCTGCGTTAAGGATTTTAGAATACTTTGGTGTTACTGAAAAACAGTTAAAGACTGCTAGTAGGGGTGTTAGAACACTATTCGACTTCAGTAAAAAACATTAATGTATTAGTTCTTCATAGCTTAGTATTACCATATCAACAGGTTTCTTAGAAATTACCCCGACCCTAGCACCTATAACTATCTTAACACCTTTAATTGTAGCTGTATCTACAACCCTCTGAGTTACTATACCGTCCATAATAACTGCATATACGTTACTACCATCTAACTTCATAATATAATCAACTAAGTCTTTAACAGGTATTCTCCCAACTTCATTCCAGTTTGAATCGTATAGTACTGCCTCTAACGTACCACTTAACTTCTTTATCTCATCAATAACTTTCTGAGGTACTTGATAAGTAATTACACCCTCAATCTCCGGTATACTTGTCTCACGTTGTGCCTCAGTAGCTTGAGCTGTAGTTAGTTGTGGTTGTTGAACTACTTCAACCTTCTCAACCCCTTCCTTCTTCTCTATCTGTTGTAGGTATGTCTGTACCGGTATAACGTTCTTTAAAGCTTTAGCTATCTCCTTACCTGTTAATTCCTCAACTTCTTTTCCTGGAGGTGCTTTAACTACGTAGTCTACTTCAGCATTCCTGATTAACTCCCTAAGTATTAAGTCACCGGCATGGTCCCCGTCAACAAAGGCTATTACAGTCTTCTGTTTTGAGAGATTCACTATTGTCTCAGGGATCTTACCTTTAGCACCTTCTAAAGCTATCACGTTCCTATACCCATACCTTAGTAAGTTTATAACATCAGCTCTACCCTCAACTACTATTATAGTATCAGATTTATCTACATCAGGACCTGCTGGTAGTCTCTCAGGTCCGTAGTATACTACCTCAGCAGTCTTTATCGATGACTCTATATCCTTAAGGACTTCCTTAACATCTACTGTTTTCTCCTTAAGCCACTGCTGTAGTATTTCCTTAGCCCTCTCAGAAATCTTTTTTATCTTCTCAAGCCTAGCATCAATTATGTTTATAGTCTGTATTCTAGCATTGTAGGGACCTACCTTATCCACGAACTCTATCATAGCAGCAACTAATGCAGTCTCAACCCTATCTAGATTTGAAGGTATTATTATCTCACCAACTGTCTTACCACCCTGCTGCTTAGAATCTATTATTATCCTACCAATCCTACCCTTATCCTGTAAATCCCTTAAATCAAACTCATTACCGAATAACCCCTCAGTCTGACCGAAGATAGCACCAATTATATCAGGCTTATCTACAGTACCATCAACTTCAATCCTAGCTCTTATTAAGTACTTCATGAGTATACACCTAATGAGATTCTTAATAATAGTTGATTAAAAGGTAAATAAGCTATTAAGATGTTAGTAGAGTTAGGTAGTGGGCGTTTAAGGACTTGGTAAGTAAGCTTAAGGTTGAAATAACAGTAAATGATAGATGTAACCTATGCGGTATATGTGTTAAGTTATGTGTTACTCATGTTTATGAAATAGTAAACAGTAAGTTAAGCATATATAAGGAACACTGTATAGGTTGTAAAGCATGTGAAGTCCTATGCCCTCAAAAAGCTATTAAAATAACAATAAGTGATGAAGGACTAGAAATAGTGAAGTATAAACCGCTCTAGAAGAGTATTAACTACGGTAAAAGAAACTTTTAAACTATAACTTTTAAATTATGAAGGGATAACATACTATAGTGTATATGACTTAAATGCCGGGGTCGCCTAGCCTGGTAGGGCGCCGGCCTGCTAAGCCGGTGGGGACACCCCCGCGCGGGTTCAAATCCCGCCCCCGGCGCCATCCCTCTCTCCTTGAACTCCTCGTAGACAGCATAAATAACCTCAATGTTACCAACACATGCACCCTCCCCGTAGAGTTAGTAATTATCTCCCTGCTTCCGTATCAGTCACTTGGAAGGCACGGATCTGCACCCTCACTAGGGGTTTAGCTCTCATATAGGCTTATATAAGTTGATGTAATTTTCATTGCCTCATCCCTGTTCCCCTGCACCCCGCTCGGGTTCTCATAGGGTTTGGGGGCGTTCGGGGGCACCCCTAGACCCCCACATCTTGGGTATTTGGATGTGGATTTCTTGTACAGGTTCACAACTGCTACTACGTCTCTATCCCCTGTGAAGCTACATTTACGTGTATTAAGTCATGAGTGTTAGAGGGAAGCATTGCCAAATAATAGTTTCGCTTACTGCTATATTGTCTACTGTGAGCCTTGCTGTAACCCCCTCCGGCTTATAGCCAATAATTCTACTACCTGACAGTCGCCTCGTGTAGCTGTTTGGGTTTCATATAAGTTTATAATGGTTTATATGAAACTATTTAACTGGAGACTTTAATGCTGAGGCCTAGGGAGGTCTGCGAGAGACTGGGTATCAGCTACGCTACTTTGAGGGAGTATGTTAAGAGGGGTTGGATTAAACCTGTTGTCCTTGAGAGCGGTAGGTGGAGGTTTAGAGAGGAAGACGTTGAGAGACTCGCTGGGGTAGTCAAGCCGAGGAAGGTGGTACTCTACGCCAGAGTCTCATCGAGTACTCAGAGAGATGATTTAGAGAGACAGGTTAAAGCGCTAGAGGAGTGGGCTAGGAGCAACGATATCGCAGACTACGAAGTGATAACAGATATCGGTAGTGGCTTAAACGAGGATAGGAGGGGGTTCAAGAAGGTACTAAAGCTAGCAGTCGAAAAGAGGATATCAAAAGTAGTCGTAGCATACCCTGATAGACTGACGAGGTTTGGATTTGAAACACTGAGAGAGCTACTTGGTGCGTTTGGAGTAGAGGTAGTTGCTCTAAACCACGAGGACAAAGACCCGAGAGAAGAACTCGTAGAGGATTTAATAACGATAATCTCTCACTTCGCCGGGAAACTCTACGGTATGAGGAGCCACAAGTACAAGGAGGTCGTCGAGGGTGCAAGGAAGCTCGTTGAAGACCCTTGAACAGGTCAGGATGTACTCCATACCGATAAGCGACTCTAGGGTTAGAGAGCTGATAACGTGGTACCTGCAGGTATTGCAGAGAGCAATAGACGTCATCTGGGAAAACATCGAGTGGAGGTACGTGTTTCCAAGAGTGGAGAGGAAGGGCGGGAAGCTAAGGGTTACTACATCCTACAAGGTCAAGTCCCCTGAGCTACCTAAGAGCAAGTCGTTCAAGAAGCAGTTGCGTGACGAGCTACTAAAGGATTGTCCCTATGCTAAACACTGGGTCGATGCTGTGATTAGAACTGCGTACTCCATTATGGTGTCCTGGAGGAAGAGGTACCTCAAGGGAAGGGCGAGGAAGCTCAAGCCTAAGGTCAAGAAGAGGTTTGCTAGGTGCAAGATAACATTAATGAGGGTAGACTACGTAAAGAAAACTGTTAAAATCACGATTAGACCGGGGGAGCACCTAGAGGTTTCGTGGGTTGGCAGGTGGTTCAGTAGGAGAGTTGAGGGCTGGAGAGTTGGAGAGGTTGTATTAAAGGATGACAGGATACTTATTCCGTTTAAATCGACTAGAGTTGTTGAAGTGAGAGACGTTATAGCGTGGGACTCCAACGAGCTGTCGCTGGACGGCTTCTCCCCGCAACTAGGGTTCGTAAAAGTAGACCTGAGACCGCTGCAGAGCATGAAGATTGTCTACGAGAAGAAGAAAGCGGTTGCCCAAAGCGAGAACAAGAGGGAAGTATACGAGAGGTACGTTAAGAGGGAGCGCAATAGGGAAAGAGACTTCGTCAACAAGCTCGCCGAGGGATTAGCCACGCTGTTTCCAAGCGCTGTTCACGTGTTTGAGGACTTGGAGAAGGAGTACTTGATAAGCAAGAGCAAAGCACCGAAGAGCAGGAGGAAGAGGAACGCTAGGACGCCTTGGAAGCTCATACAGAGAAAGCTCTCTGAGAAAGCACCTGTGGTTAAAGTCTCACCTAAAAACACTTCTCGAACCTGCCCACGATGCGGGTTCGTCGCAAAGACCCGAGTGGGCAGGGTGTTCAAGTGCGAGAAGTGCGGACTCGAGCTGGATAGGCAGAAGCTCGCGTCGATAAACGTGTGCCTCAAGTACGCCAAGATGCGGGGGCTTCCTCACAGCAATGACCCAGACACGTGGATGAGGGGAGAGCTGTGGGCAGGGGTCACCCCGAGCGGGCGGAGCCCCATGATATGCACCTCGATGAAATGGGGTGCTGAGGGCTGTGAAGCCAAGGGCGGAGGGGTTTATATAAAACCA
>CAZZLT010000006.1:0-21234 GCA_964655125.1 uncultured Desulfurococcaceae archaeon
CTATAGTTGCTGTTGGTGGTATGGTTTTTGAAGCACTTAAAGCATCTAAAGAACTTAGAAACTACGGTATTGATGCTGCTGTCTTAGACTTCCACACTATTAAGCCCTTAGATACTAATACATTAGTTAAGTATGCTAGGAGTACTGGGGCTTTAGTAGTAGCTGAAGAACATAACATCTTAGGAGGTTTAGGTAGTACAGTAGCTGAAACACTAATCAGGGAATACCCAGTACCTATAGAGTTCGTAGGAGTTAAGGATATGTACGGGCATTCTGCTAGGTCTTTAGAAGACCTTAGGAAGTTTCTAGGACTTACAGCTTCAGATATAGTTAGAGCTGTTGGTAGGGTGGTGAAGGTTAAATGACTTATAAGTTAGTGTCTAGGGAGTACAATCCTGACGACTTAATAGTAGATGTAGGTGGTGTTGAGGTAGGTGGTGGTAGGGTGGTGATTATTGCTGGGCCGTGTTCTGTTGAGAGTTTAGAACAGACTTTAGAGGTTGCTAGAGTGGTTAAGAGGTTAGGAGCTCATATGTTGAGGGGTGGTGCGTTTAAGCCTAGGACCTCACCCTATAGTTTTCAAGGGTTAGGTGAGGAAGGTCTTAAAATACTTGTGAGGGCTCGTGAGGAGACTGGATTACCTATAGTTACTGAGATCATGGACCCACGAGATATACTATTATTTAAGAGGTATGATGTTGATGTGTTTCAAGTAGGTGCTAGGAATATGCAGAACTACACACTTCTTAAAGAGTTAGGTAGGATTGATAAGCCAGTACTACTTAAGAGGGGGTTCTCAGCAACTATTGATGAGTGGTTAGGAGCTGCTGAGTATATAGCGTTAGGTGGTAATAGGAAGATAATACTGTGTGAGAGGGGTATTAGGACGTTCGAAACACATACTAGATTTACTTTAAGTATCTCCTCAATACCTTTAGTTAAGAAGTTAAGTTACTTACCAGTAATTGCTGATCCAAGTCATGCGACAGGTAGGAGAGATCTTGTAATTCCAGTGGCTAGAGCCTCTATAGCTGCTGGTGCTGATGGGGTAATAGTTGAAGTCCATATAAGTCCTGAGAAGGCTTTAAGTGATGGACCTCAATCACTTACTGTGAAGGATTTTGAGGAGTTAGTACGTGATGTTAAGAAGGTAGCTGAAGCTCTAGGTAGGTGCTTATGAGTAGTATTTACGAGATTAAATTAGTTACTAAGTCTAAGGAGTATCCAGTATATGTTGGTAGGGGTATTATAAACTACTTACCTAAACTTCTTGATAGTTTTAAGAATAGCGGTAAGTGTGCTGTAATAACTAATAAGATTGTGAGTGAACTCTACGGTAAGTTTATTGAGGACTTACTAAGTGTTAAGTATGATGTACGTTTGATTGTAGTCCCTAACGGTGAGGAGTGTAAGGATTTAAGAGTTGTTGAGAGGGTGTATGAGGAGTTAATTACTTCAGGGTTTGATAGGTACTCAACTATAGTAGCTTTAGGTGGTGGTTCAGTAGGTGATTTATCAGGGTTTGTAGCTGCTACATATATGCGTGGTATTAACTATGTTCAAGTACCTACTACCTTATTAGCTCAAGTAGATGCTGCAATAGGTGGTAAAGCAGCTATTAACATCTCTAAAGGTAAGAATATCGTAGGTGTTTTCTACCACCCACACTTCGTATTAGTAGATGTTAACTTCTTAAGAACTCATGAATTAAGAGATTTTAAGTCAGGACTTGCTGAAGTAGTTAAGTACGGTGTAGTCTTGAGTAGGGAGTTCTACGAATTTGTTAAAGTTAATTGGAGGAAGTTATTAGATGTAGGTAGTGATGAGTTACTATATGCTGTACGTAAGTCTTGTGAGTTTAAAGCATCTGTAGTTAGTTTAGATGAGTTTGATAGGGAGGGTATTAGAGCTCTACTTAATTACGGACATACTGTAGGACATGCGCTTGAAGCATACTCTAACTATGAGTTAAGACATGGTGAGGCTGTAGCTATAGGTATGTGTTATGAGGCTAAGATCTCAGTAGCTATGGGTTATACTAAGGAATCTACAGCTACTGAAGTATGTAGTACTTTAGAGGATTTAGGATTACCGACTAAGGTTTGGGAAGGTGTTAACGTAGATGAGGTATTAAGTCTTATGAGACGTGATAAGAAAGCATTTAGTGGTAAGATCGCTATGGTCTTACTGAGAGATATAGGGAGTGGTGTGTTAGTTAGGAATGTCCCTGAAGAAGTTATTAAGGAGGTTATCACGAATTGGTGAAACCTCTAATATGTGTACCTCTAACTAAGTTTGAAGACTTAAGTAAGATTAATGAATACGATGTGGACTTAGTTGAAGTAAGGATAGATATGTTAGGGAGTAATTGGTGTGACGTAGTTAGTAGTTTGAAGGTTCCTTGGATTGCATGTAATAGAAGGGGTGATGAGTTAGGGTTATGGAGAGGTGATGAGTTTAGTAGGGTTATGGAGTTATTTAAAGCTGTAGAGTTAGGTGCGTCGTTTGTAGATATAGAACTATCTACAGTTAATGTTGAATCAGTATTAAGTCGTTTAAAGGGACTTGGTGTTAAGGTAATAGTTTCTAAGCATATAACTACACATACACCAAGTCTAGAGGAGTTGAAGGTTATAGTTAAGGAGATGATTGACTTAGGTGCTGATGTGTGGAAGGTAGTTACTAAAGCTAATGACATACGTGATAACTTAGTAGTTCTTCAATTAATTAAGGAGTTTAGAGTTCCTGGTATATCTCTAGCTATGGGTGATTTAGGAGTTATTAGTAGGGTTTTATCACCGTTAGTAGGTGGTTTCCTAACATACGCATCTGTTTCTAAGGGTTCGGAATCAGCTCCAGGTCAATTAACTCTTCACGAACTTAAGAGTATTTACAGACTACTCGGTGTAGATGTTTGAGGAATGCTAAACTTATATGCTTGATAGGAGACCCTGTAGAACACTCAATATCACCTATAATTCATAATGAGGTATTTAGAGCTTTAAACCTTAACTACGTATACCTAGCCTTTAAAGTACCACCTGAGAACCTAGTAGATGCTGTTAAGGGTTTAAGAGCTTTAGGTGTTGTAGGGTTTAACGTAACAATACCTCATAAGGTATCTGTGATGAGGTATTTAGATGAGTTATCACCTGAGGCTGAGGTTGTAGGGTCTGTTAACACTGTTGTTAATAGGGGTGGGAGGTTAGTAGGTTATAATACTGACTACTTAGGTGTTATGAATACGTTTAAGAGCTTAGGTATTAGGTTGGAGGGTATGTCAGTAACTGTTTTAGGTGCTGGAGGTGCTAGTAGGGCAGTAGTCTACGCGTTAGTATTAAGTGGTGTTGAGAGGGTATTCATAGTTAATAGGACTTTAGAGAGAGCTATATCATTAGTAAGTGAGTTTAGTAGTAAATTCCCTAACATCTGCTTAACACCTATGAGTCTAACTACGGAGAGTTTAAGAGAAGCTATCCAGAAATCCCATATAATCATAAACACTACCTCAGTAGGTATGTATCCAAGGACTGAGGAGTCCTTAGTCCCGTCAGAGCTATTAAGAAGTGATTTAGTGGTTATGGATGTAGTATACAATCCGTTAGAGACTAAGTTATTAAGGGATGCTAAAGCTAGAGGTGCTAAAGTCATAGACGGTGTAGGTATGTTAGTGTATCAGGCAGTAGCTTCGTTTAAGTTATGGGTAGGTATAGACCCTCCAGTAGATATCATGTTTAAAGTTGCGTACTCATCATTAGGTAGTTAAGGGTGGTTCCTATTAATATAGCGTTAATAGGTTTTATGGGTTCTGGTAAGACTACAGTAGGTAGGTTACTAGCTGTTAGGTTAGGTATGAAGTTTATAGACTTAGACGATGTTATTAAGGATAAGTTAGGTATGGAGATTACTGAAATCTTCAGTAACTACGGTGAGAAGTATTTTAGAGATGTTGAGTCTCAAGTAGTTAAGGAGGTATTTACAGGTGTTGATAATTCAGTAATTGCTTGCGGTGGTGGTGTTGTGCTTAGAGATGATAACGTAAGGATCATTAATCAAAACTCAGTAGTAGTTTACTTACGTATAAGTCCTTACGAAGCCTATAGTAGGTTATTGAGTTGTAGGGATAGACCACTACTTAACGTTAGTAATAGGTTAGAAGTTATTAATCAGTTAATGAGGGTTAGAGAACCTCTATATCTAAGAACTGCACATATAGTTGTAGATGTTGATGGAAGGACACCTGAAGATATTGTAGAGGAGATTATTAGAACGTTATCAAATAAGGTGGTTTAAGTTGTTAGTACGTGTTAGTGGTAGGGGGTTTGAAGGAGTTCTTAAAGCACCACCATCTAAGAGTTACACACATAGGGCTTTAACATGTGCTTCACTAGCTAGAGGGAGGAGTAGGATTTTAAATCCATTACTATCTGATGATACGTTCACCTCCTTAAAAGCCCTGATGTCCTTAGGTATTGAGTTCTCAATCACTGATCAGTATATTGATGTTTTCGGAGGTGAGTTTAAACCTAAGGTAAGTTTAATAAATTGTGAGGAGTCTGGAACAACACTTAGGTTTATCTTAGGTGTTATCTCCTTAATTAATAATCGTTTAGTTGTAAGTGGTTCTGGATCCTTACTTAGGAGACCTATCGGTGAGTTAGTTAAGGCTTTAAACGATTTAGGTGCTAAAGTATTAAGTAACGGTGATTACCTCCCAGTAATCTCATATGGTGGTTTTAGGGGTGGTGTAGCTAGGGTTAGAGGTGATATAAGTTCTCAATTCATCTCATCACTACTGATAGTATCTGCATTAGCTAAGGAACCAACAACTATAATCATAACCTCTAAGTTAGAGTCTAAACCCTACGTTATGATGACCTTAAAAACTCAGGAATGCTTCGGAGTTAGGGTAGTATTTAATGATAACGTATTTGAAGTACCTCAAGTAAGTTATAGACCTACTGAATTCTCTGTAGAAGGTGATTGGTCATCAATAACTTACTTCTTAGTCGGTGCTGCTATCTCTGGTTATGTGAGGATACTTAATATAAATCCAGAGAGTCTACAATCTGATAAGAGGATTATAGATGTTTTGAGGTTATCAGGTGCTTCAGTAGTATTAGGTAGTGATTGGGTTGAGGTAAGTAGTAGTGGTTTAGAGGGGTTTGAATATGATGTATCCGACTCACCAGACTTACTACCAGTTCTATCAGTACTTGCTGCAGTTTCTAAAGGTACTAGTGTGGTTAGAGGTGTTAGTAGGTGTAGGTTGAAGGAGAGTGATAGGGTTGAAGCAGTTACTACAAATCTTAGGAATTTAGGTGTGGATGTTAGGGTATTAGGTGATGAAGTCTTAATTAAGGGGTGTAAGACTATTAAGTCAGGTATTGTGAGTAGTTACGGAGATCATAGGATAGCTATGGCCTTCTCACTACTTAGCTTAGTTACTGACTACGTAGTTATTGATAACCCATTCTGTGTGAGTAAGTCCTACCCTAACTTCTGGGAAGACCTTAACTCCTTAGGGATGAATGTAGAGGTTATATTATGAGTTTTAGCTTAGGTAAGTTATTCAGGATAACTGTGTTTGGGGAGAGTCACGGATTCGGTATTGGTGTAGTTGTTGATGGTTGTCCTGCAGGACTTAAACTAAGTGAATCTGATGTACAGGTAGAGTTAGAGAGACGTAGACCTAAGGACTCAGTAATATCTACGTCAAGACGTGAGAGTGATGAGGTGAGGATATTATCAGGTGTTTTCAACGGCTTTACTACTGGAGCACCTATATGTATGTTAATACGTAATGAGGATGTAAAGTCAGACTACTACGAATTAATTAAGAACACACCTAGACCTGGACATGCTGATTACGTTGCCCGTATTAAGTATGGTGGTTATAACGATTATAGAGGTGGTGGTATATTCTCTGGTAGGATCACTGCAGCTATAGTTGCTGCTGGTGCTGTAGCTCTTAAACTACTTAAACATGTAGGTGTTGAAGTCCTAGCACATACAGTTAACGTTGGTGGTGTAGAAGCTAAGAACGTCGATACCAGTGATATTGATAAGTTGAGGAAAGCTATTGAGGGAAGTCCTATCGGATGTGCTGATCCTAAAGCATCTGAGGAGATGTTAAGAGTTATTACTGAAGTAGCTTTAAGAGGTGATAGTGTTGGAGGTATTGCTGAAGTACTAATATATAACGTACCTCCAGGGGTTGGTGAACCTCTATTCGATACCTTAGAAGGAGATCTAGCTAAGGCATTCTTCGCTATACCTGGTGTTAAAGGTGTTGAGTTCGGGGTTGGTTTTAAAGCAGCATCTATGTTAGGTTCTCAATATAATGATCCCTTCGTTGTTGTTGATGGGAGGGTAGTTACATTAACTAATAATTGTGGTGGTATTCAAGGAGGTATAAGTAACGGTATGCCTATAGTATGTAGAGTAGTTTTTAGACCTCCATCATCAATTAAAACACCTCAAAGAACTGTAGATTTAAGTAGGTTAGAGGAGGTTGAGTTAAGACTTAACGGTAGGTTCGACCCCTGTATACTCCCTAGAGCATTACCAGTACTTAAGTCTACAGCAGCTATAGTATTAGTTGATCATTTAATTAGGTCTCAATTCATACCTAGGGTGTTGAGATGAGTTACCTTGAAGAACTCCGTAATGAGATTGATGTTATTGATGAGGAGTTAGTGAGGTTAATAGCTAAACGTTTACGTATAGTTAGGGAGATAGCTAGGTTTAAGGTTGAGAACAGAATTAAGTTATTAGATACTCAACGTGAGTTTAAAGTTATTGAGAAGGTTAGGAAGTTTTCACAGGAGTTAGGTGTAGATCCAGAATACCTAGAAACTATCTTTAAAATCATAATGTTGATATGTTTGAAGGAGGAGGTAAGGTATGTTGAAGAACGTAGCAGTTATAGGTGCTGCTGGGAGGATGGGTAGGTGGTTATGTAAGTTATTAGTTAGTGAGGGTTTTAAAGTACTAGCTAATGATATAGATATTAATAAATTGTTAGAGTTGAAGGACTTAATCCGAGAGGTAGAGATACATGACTTAGAGAGGTGTGTTAGGGAGTCCGACATAATACTCTTATCAGTACCTGTAGAGTCTTTAGAAGATGTGTTGAAGGGGGTTAAACCATATGTTAGGGAAGACCATATAGTGATTGATATATGTTCAATAAAGAAATTACCTGTAGACCTAATGCATAAATACTTAAGTAGAGGGGTTAGATTAGGTTCTCACCCATTATTCGGTCCTGGAGCACTATCTCTGAAAGGGAAGAAAGTTGTCTTAACACCTACATCTAACGAGGAGTTTAGAACTTCATTAGAGATTATTAAATGGCTTGAGGAGAGAGGAGCTTTAGGGATAGTTATGGACCCTCTAGAACATGACTTACTAATGTCTAAGATTATGGGTATCTCACAAGCAATCGGTATATTAGTAAGTATGTACTTAAGTGATAATGACTTAAAAACTTTCGAAATCCTAAGTACACCTACGTATAACCTCATGACTACCTACGCTACCGCTATACTAGCCGGTAATTTAAACCTCTACATATCGTTACAGAAGTATTTAGGGGTGGAGAAAGAATTAAGTAGATTTAAGCTACTGATTGAAGATTTCATAACTGCTATTAAGGAAGACCCCAACATCACTAATAAGTTATTAAGGATACGTGAGGAGTTCCTTAAAGCTGGTATAGATATTAGTAAGTCTTATGAAGTCATGTATAAGGTTTATGAAGGCCTCTAACAATTCAAACCTCCTATTTGTAAGTGGTAGGGGGGTTTAAAATTTAAAAAGAGATTATGATTTCCCTTTAGTCCTCCCTAATATGGTGAGATACCGAATGCTTGTATCATATTCACTAATCCCCAAAATGCGTAGAGGATAGCACCGAATAACGTGAATAACAAGTACCATAGCGGTGCTCTATACTCCTTAGGTAGTTGTGTACGGTCAAGGTATACTAGTGCTAATCCCCAAATACCTGTGGAGAATATATTAAGTACCGCTGATGCGAATGACGCTAAGAACGGTACTGAGAAGCCCGTCATGTATAGCAATAACGTAGATATTATGTAGTAAGGCCATAAGTACTTCCTCACAGTATCCCTACTTAAGTTTTCAAACCTCTTAAAAGCTCTTAAGAAGTCATGTAGAGTCCACACGTAAACCTCCCAAATGCCGTAGAAAGTACCCCATATAGCTACGAAGGCACCGATCCACCATAGAACAGTTAGTGATGGATGTATAACCCTTAACCACTCAGCCTGAACAGCTGTTAGTTTGATACCGCTAGGTATCAAGTGTTGAGGTCTTAAGACTTCGATAGCTAATATAACTGCAGGAGTAGTAGATATCCATAAAGCTATGAAGCCTATCAATACTGATAGTAATGGTGCTTTCCTCCAAGTATTTAATTTCTCCCTTACATCACCTGAAGACGGTATCGATAGTTTAAACCCCTTAGGTATGTCGTAGAACTTACGTCTAAGTTCCTTCCATTTAGGAGATCCTGGAATTCCCCAACCCTTCTCATCTAAAGTTGCTGAATAACCTATATATTCATGTGCACCAGCACCTAAAGCACCTAGAGCAGGTAGTATAAACCACATCACAGGTGTAGCAGCTATATCTGGGGCTACCTGCTTAACCCACGGCTCATAACCAGGCGGTAGTATCGGTATGAACATATTGGCAAAGAATGAAAACCAGTCAGGTCTTGTAGCTACACCTACAGCTATCCAGAAGAACACTAACATTATTATCATAATCGCACTCTGCACACCCTCAAGTACTGCTAATGCCTTCCTCAGATAAGCTGAGAACACTATTATAGCTAGTGTAACTGCTAATATAGCTAGGAATAGAGGTGTCTGCAACCCTACTGGTAGTCCTAAGGCGTTAATTACTACCTGAGCTGATAGCGTTCCTAAACTAACGAACCAGAATGGTGTGACTGAGACGAACATCACCGCAAGGAATACTACGAACCAACCTCCTAAAACCCTCTTCAAAGCATGTGATGGTGGTTCACCAGTTAATATGAATAACTTCATACCTAGGTACTGAATAACTGCTTTAGTCCACACACCGTAGAAGAATGCCCAGGTAATTACATAACCGAATGCAGCAGCAGCTCTAGGAGTCCATATAAGTTCACCGGAGCCGACGCCTATAGAAGCTATTAGAGCCCCGAAGCCGAAGTACTTAATAACACTTGATAAACTTAACTTCTTAAGTTCTGCCGGGGGCTCCGGTATACTCTCTAAAACCTCACTATAGAGTTTCTCAAACTCCTTCACAGAATCTGAAGGACTCACGGATGCCATAAGTCACACCACCTATGTAATGAGGTAGTAAATATAAAACTTACTCCTTTTCTCCATATTAGTTACATGTTAATCAAGTCTAGTTATTATTGGTAAGACTTAAATACCTAGACGTAAGGTATTTTAGGGTTTTGTATGGCTAAGGCTAAGGTTATTAGGATTGAAGACCAGGAATTCGTTTATCACAAGGCGAATCCTAACAGGATTGTTAAGATAATATCATTACCTGATATTACAGGGTTTAAAGGTGTTGCTGCTGGTATAACTGTATGTCAGTCTGCATGTAAGGGTATGCCACCACATGTACATCCAAATAGTGATGAGATGATGATAGTTATCCACGGTGTCGGTAAGTTCGTAGTTGATGGTGAGGAATATATATTGAGGGAGGGTGAGGCGATAATAGTACCTGCAGGTACCCCCCACGGATATGAGGCCTTAGACCCTGCAACACCCTTCGAATTCGTATGGATTTATAATGATCCTAGAGATGCTAAGTGGCCTGAGGAGTTCTGGGTAACTAGTAGGAAACACTCACTAAGGAAGGAGTAATTTTAACTCAACCTAAACTCATATTTTTAACTTATGAATTTATTATTCTTTAGGTGTCTTAATGTCTCAGGAATTACTTAACTTCCTCATTAGTAGGAGGAGTATTAGGAGGTTTAAACCTGACCCAGTACCTGACGAATTAATACTTAAGATATTAGATGTTGCTAGGTACGCACCTAGTGCACGTAATTCCCAGCCATGGGTCTTCATAGTAGTTAAAGATCCTGAGGTTAAGAAGAGATTAGCTAATGTTCATTTATGGGCTAAACCCTTAGAGAACGCACCAGTAGGTATAGTAATAGCGTGTAGTACTGAGTTATCACCTGAGTCTTACCAAGTTGATTGTGCTAACGCTACAATGCAGATAATGTTAGCAGCTCATGCATTAGGTCTCGGTACTGTCTGGCTACAGACGTTAAGGAATATAAACGAGATTCAGGAAATTGTTGGACTACCTAAGAATTACGTACCAGTAGCTATGTTAGCGTTAGGATACCCTGATGAGAGGCCATCACCGAAGAAGAGGAAGGAGTTAAAAGAGATTGTATACTTGAATAAGTATGGTGGTGTATTCATACATTGAGTAAGGAAAACAACATTAAAGATATTAGGAGACTACTCTCTAAAATACTAACTAATTATATAGAATTCTTCGATAAGAACGGAACTCTAAACTCAGAAGGTAGGAAATTACTAGAGGAGACTATAAGATTAATACTGAATACCAACCCAGAGTACAGAAACACTATCTACAGAGTTAGGAGGAGACCCACTCTAGAGAATATAGTAAGGATAGCAATTAAGTACATCCCTGAAGAAGACATCTACGAGTTAATACATTCCCGACTATGAGGGGGAATAAAGTTTAACAGCCCCATCCTTAAAAGCTAAACATTTGTTATGTAAAATTAAGAGAGATTAAATTATCAGTGATTAATTATCAAGTAAGATAAAGTATGTCGTTGGTGGGAGTACACTTAAGATTATGAAGTAGATATACTACTAAAGTTCCTAGGAGTTCTTCAAAGTATTTACAGTATTAGTTAATATCGGGCTGAGGGTGAGGGTACTGTATAGTTTAAGACTACTTAAGATTATTTAAAGCTTCTCTTAATTCTCTAGAGTAGTCCTCAGGTTTTGTAGTTACTACGTATATGTTACCACCTTTTTCTAGACCACCCCATAAGGTAGTTATTGGTAGGAACTCTATATGCCAGTGGTAGTATTCGTTACCAGTATTTTTAGGTGGTATATGTATCCAGAAGTTAAAGTCTATATCACCTAAGCATATATTATATGAGGTCAGTAACTTGTTTAGGGCGTCAGCTAACGCTGTAATTTCCTCATCCCTCATCTTAAGTAGTGTAGGGCTATGTGTTAACGGTATTATCATAGTCTCATAAGGATTTCTCGGTGCGTAGGGTGCTATAATAGCGAATGAGTTATTCATGTATATTAACCTAGGTGATTTAACTTCATTACGGATTAATCTACAGTACGGGCACTCACCTAACTCCTTATAGCGCCTTTTAGAGTATCTTAACTCCTCAACTACGTTTGGGATTAGTATTGAAGTAGCTACTAATTGAGTGTGTGGGTGTATTAAACTAGCACCACCACCCCCACCGTAATTCTTGAATACGTAGGCGTGAAGTATCTTAGGGTCCTTAAACAGATCGTTAATCCTAAGTATGATGGTCTGTATAATTAATGTTAAATGCTTTATAGATATATCGTGAGGTTTAATAGTATGGTTAGGATGTTCTATGATTACCTCATGATATCCGTAACCCTCTACATTAGATTGTGTGAAGATTGGGTATTTATTAGGGACTACCCTAACTAACCAATCACTAACTCTAAAACCTGAATCCTCCCTCAAGTACGTTACACCGTCGTCAACACTCTTAACAACTAGAGTTGCTGGAGGTGTCATGAACTCATTCCCTGGACAGAACGGGCATGTAGTTATTTGAGGTGATTCATGTCTTATGAAAGTTACCTCCTTAGGTCTTAAACCCCTCATAGGTGAGATTACACTAACCCTACTTAAGACTATAGGGTCTCGTCTAACCTCACTCAATCAGACCACCTACTTTATAACGTATGTAGTAGTAAAATCGTTAACCTCAGCATATACATCATGTACTCAAGCTTTTAAGTCTGACGTACTATTTCATTAATGAGGTTTAGGTATTGATGGTTTAGGTGGTGTTGGTATGAGTACGGATGTGAGTAGTGTGAGGAGGGGGTCTGTCTGGGAGGAAGCTCTACTAGAGGAGCTATTATATGCTATAGCTCATATAGCTCATGCAGAACAACACCTCATTGAGATTGAGACCCTACAGGGTAAGCCGACACTAGCACACCTCATTAATACTTTAAGAACGTGTAGGAAGGAGGTAGGTAATATACTACTCAATCACATAAGAGTTAGTGATGATAGTGGTGGTGAGTTCAGGAGTAGGACAGAGAGTTTCTGGTGTTGTTTAAAGCATTCAGCTATGGCTTTAATACATTGTGATGAAGTTATTGAGAAGTTAATTAAGAGGTTAGCTGATTCAGTAGTTAATACAGGTTTAAGGAGTGATTCTACAGATGCTGACGACGTTAAACTACTACTAAATGAGTTAGTAGAAGCTTATAAGGTTAGGAAGACGTTGAGAGAGGTTTTGATGAAGATTATTAGGGAAGGACCTTCCTCAATAACATCTACAACACCTACTAGATGTAGAGAAGACCTATGTGTTGAGGAAGACGTTAATGAGTAGATTAAGGTATTAACGTTAATGCTCACACCTCAGGAAACATCATTCAGATGAGTCAGAGTAGTAACTCCCCATGATAGAGGACTTAACCTACAGTTATTTACGGACGTTTAGGAAGTCTAGAGTTAGAGGTAAGGACTCATAAGATTATTTCAGAGGGTTAAGATAGTTAATGACTTAATGAATATTCCGTTATCGGTAGATACTTTTGGAGTTAAGGTGTTTCTCCCATTATAGAGGATCTGAAGAAAGACTCTACAGTAGTTTAGTAATTACATTGATAGTGTTGTTAAAGGATGTCTATGTTGTGATAGTTCGTGATGTAGTAGTGACTAAAGATGTTATTAAAGTTGTTGAGGGTTGTAAGGAGTATTTTATGAAGTGATTTATAGTGTAGTAAGTATATGAACATCCTTAACATCTTCATATAGGGGAAGTCTTCATATACTGTATTGAGGGTTGATAGTGTTGGTTGGGTGTGAGGAGGACTTAAGGAGTGTGTTGAGGAGGTTATTTAGTGAGGAGAGGTTACTGATTTTCGGTATTGGTAATACCCTCAGAGGTGATGATGGTGTTGGTGTGTTAGTTGCTAAGAGGTTGAGGAGGTTAGCTAGAGGTTTAAGGAATGTTAAGGTAGTAGTCTGTGAGTCAGGGCTTGAGAACATGACTTACTTAGTAGGTCTGTATAGACCAACACATATATTGATAATAGATGCTGTCTACGTAGTTGACGGCTTACCTGGGGATATCTACATATTCAAACCTCAAGACTTAAGTAATTACCAGTCAGTAACTACTCACCACCTACCGCTGAAGTTAATCATAGATTATATGAGGAGTTACGTAAGTACTGAAGTAACTATAATCGGTGTTCAGGTTAAGAACATCGATATAGGTAGTAGGTTAAGTGATGAGGTTTTAAAGACTTATAAATACTTGATTAAGGTGTTTAAGGATGTTATCTCCAGTATGTTGGCTAAGGACTTAAGTAATTGAAGGTCTGACTTGACGTGAATGTATTAATATGTATATTAGGTAAGCGATTATAGATGTTGTTAGAATTACTATCAACATACTTACTAACGTCTTTAAATTAATCTTTATTAACGGTATTAACGGTTTCCTAGCCTTCCTAACCTTAACCTCATAAGACCTACTATCAACACTATCCTCTATCTTGAAGGTGGATTCCCTAACCATTGTAGATAGTCCTATATCACGACATTCTATACTTCTTAAAGTCTTAACTAATATGCTTTTATAGGGACGTAGGCTTGAGAATCTAGGGTCTCTACTTACTCTCTCCTCAACTACATCTACGTAACATGCTAGGGGTTCTAAAGCCTTAGTAACTATACTCATGTTGAGGAATTCCTCGAAAACCTTATATGATGATTCAATACCGTAGATATCCTTAATACTAGTTACTACACTTGATAACTTAATTAAGTACCAATCAATACTCTTACCTAGTAAGACCTCGTTAGTGAATACCCTAGCTATACCTTCTAAATCCTTCAACTTAAACTACCTGAAATCTTTATTATTAGTAGGATTAAAATAGTTAGATCTGGTTTGAATACCTCTACAAACATTTTAATTTTTAATTTAGGACTTAGTAATTTACTGGTGTTGTTCGTGGGTAGGTATGTATTAACTAATTGCTACGTATTTGATGGTTTAGGGAACTTATTTAAAGGTTCTGTAGTTGTTGAGGGTAGTAGGATAGTTGATGTTGGGAGTGAGGGTAGTGTTGAAGTACCTAAGGATGCTGAAGTTATTGATTTAGGTGGTATGTACTTACTACCTGGACTTATAGATGCACACCTACACCTAATTGGTATGAGGACTGGAGACTTCGTTAAAGAACCACTTCTAACACCTTATGAGACTTTCGTAGCTAGGGTTGTGAAGGATTTAGAGGAGTTGATATATTCTGGTTTTACTACAGTTGGTGATGCAGGTAGTTTAATAGCTGTTAAGATTAAGCAGGCTGTTAATGAGGGGACTGTAGTCGGTCCTAGGATTGTTGCTGCAGGACCTACGTTAAGTCCAACATTCGGTCACGGTGATACACACTACCTCCCTATAGAGTACGTTGATTTCAGAACTACTAAGAAGTTAACACCTCTAGCCTCACTAATATGTGATGGTGTTGATGAGTGTAGGAAGGCTGCTAGGTATGCGTTGAGAGAGGATGCTGACTTCATAAAGATTATGGCTACTGGTGGTGTCTTATCACAGAAGGATAGACCTGAATATAGGCAGTTCACACTTGAGGAGATTAAAGCTATTGTTGATGAGGCTAGAGCTGCCGGTAGGTTTGTACATGCACATGCTCAAGGTACTGAAGGTATTAAGAACGCTATATTAGGTGGTGTTAAGGTCATAGCACACGCTATATACATTGATGAGGAGTGTTCAGCACTTGCTAAGGACTTAGATGTAGTGGTAGTACCTACACTCTCTATAGTTAATAAGATCTTAACTATAGGTAGTAAGATCGGGATTCCTGAGTGGGGTTTGAGGAAGGCTGAGGAAGCTAATAAAGCACATATAAGTAATATTAGGAAGGCCTACAGATTAGGTGTTAAGATTGCTACTGGGACTGACTTCTGCGGAGGTCCGTTAAGGATGGGTGATAACGCTTTAGAGATTAAGTTATTAGTTGAGAGTGTGGGGATGGAGCCTAAGGAAGCGTTAATAGCTGCTACGAGGGTAGCTGCCGAAGCTGTAGGTCTTAAAGATAGTGTAGGGACTATTGAGAAGGGGAAGATTGCTGATTTAATAGCTGTGAGTGGTAACCCGTTAGATAACTTAGACATACTCATGAGTAAAGAAAATATAAAGTTAGTAGTTAAGGAGGGTAGGGTAGTTAAGAAGTTATTTTAAATAACTTAAAAACCTAAGTCCTCATTAACTAACACTACATGTACGTCAGTAGCTGTTGGTTTACGTTCTATTATGGTTGTAATATTACATGACCTCTCAGGTGATTTACAATCTACGCAGTAGCCTAAGGTAGTACATGGTGTCTTATAATTAAGTCTTAAAGCGTTTGCGACAGCAGCTATGTTCTTAGCTCTTGATACCCCTTCCTCTACATCCCTTACTAACTTATTCCTACCGACAACTACTATAACCCTCTTAGGACCGAATACCATAGCAGCAACTCTATTACCTAAGGCGTCAATATTAACTAACTTACCGTCTAAAGTTACAGCATTAGAACTACATAGGTATACATCTGAGGTTAATGCCTTCCTCCTTAACTCTAAAGATTCTTCAGGACTAACCTTAACCCAATGATGAACTACCTTAAACCCCCTCCTCTCAAGCTCCTCAATAACACCGATCTCCCTAATAGTTACTGAACCACCAATACCTACTACAGAACCTTCAGGTATTAAACTAAGGATTAACTCCTTAGCTACAACTCTATCAGGAACTACATAAGCTTTAAACCCATTACCTTCTAACGCCTTAGCTGTAGCATTCAATCTTAACTCATGTAATTTATTCTTAATATCCTCAAACATAGATACCACAGTAGGTAATTTATTGACTTTAGGTAATAAAAGTTAGTTTCACCATATGTTTTTAATTATCTAAACATATGATTTAACGGGTTTATTATGGGGTTAGAAGGTATAATTACTGCTTTAATCACCCCATTCACTAGGGATTTTAACTTAAATGAAGATGGTTTAAGACAACTAATAGATTTTCAGTTAAGTGGTGGTGTTACGTCATTCTTTATATGCGGTACTTACGGGTTAGGACCTATAATGAGTGTTAATGAGAGGAAGAAGGTTGCTGAGGTAGTTGTTGAGTCTGTAGGTAGTAGGGGTAGGGTTATAGTTCATGTAGGTAGTTTAAATATTGATACTACGTTAGAACTAGCTAGACATGCTGAAGACGTAGGTGTTTACGCTATAGCCTCACTCCCACCGTATTACTACGTATATGATGATGAGGCAGTCATTAACTACTTTAAGAAGTTAGTATCTCATGTCGGGATACCTGTATACCTATATAATAACCCTGCTAGGACTGGAGTTAGGATTACCTCAGAATTACTTAGGAAGTTAGCTGATGTAGGTGTTGCTGGTGTTAAGGATAGTAGCTTCGATATAGTTAGGTTTTATGAGGATTTAACATTAGTTGATCCTAGTAGGTTTGAGTTTATAATAGGTACTGAAGCATTACTACTACCAGCTATGGTAGTAGGTGTTAGGTCATGTATCTCTGGATTATCTAACGTATTCCCGGAATTAGTTGTTAAGCTATATAAATTAGTTAGTGGTGGTGATTACGTAAACGCATCTAAACTACATTTAGAGGTTATTAAGGTTAGGAAGGTACTACACTTAGTTCCGACAATACCAGCTATCTTTGAAGTCCTCAGGTTTAGAGGTATTGATGTAGGTATACCTAAACCACCACTTAGGAGTTTAAGTGGTAAGGAGGTTGAGTTATTAAGGGATGAGTTGTTGAGGTTAGGTGTTTTGAGGTAAGTATCTTGAGTAAGTATGTCTCAGTAGATATAGGTACTACTAGTGTTAAGGTATTCTTGTTAGGTGATGACGGTAGTGTAGTTAGAGGTTATGTAGACCCTATAAACACGTACAACATTCCTGAAGTAGGTGGTGTTGAGCAATCAGTAGATGAAGTATATTCTAAGGTCTTCAACGGTATTAAGAATGTAGTTAAGGGTTTTGAGGATGAGGTTTTAGGACTGACCTTCAGTGGTTATGGTTATAGCCTAACCTGTTTAGACCTTAACTTCAACCCAGTAACTAATGTTATGACCTACTTAGATGCTAGAGCTAGAGATGAGCAGGGATTACTTGAGGAGGTAGGTTACGAACTCTACAGACGTACTGGCTGCCCACCACTGTATATATACCCTATAGCTAAGATCTTATGGCTTAAACGTAGGGACTTACTAGGTAGTGTTAGGAGGTTCTCCTTAGTTAAAGACTACGTAATCTATAGGTTAAGTAGGTCTAGGTTATGGTATGTAGACTTAAGTGTTGCTTCAACATCAGGACTACTTAACACACGTACTTTAAGATGGGATGACCTAGCTTTAAGTTTAGTAGGTGTTGATGAGTCCTCACTACCTGAGTTAGTAGATGGTGCTAAATTACTAGACTACATATCAATACCTGAGTTAAACCTCTACAACATAGCATTATCTTTAGGTGCTATGGACGGTACACTTCAGAATTTAGCATACTCGTTATATAGTGGTGAAGCAGCTATGAATCTAGGTTCTTCAGCTGCTTTAAGAGTGTTAGGTAAGGATGTAGTTGTAGATAGGGATGAATCTATGAGGTTATACCATTACTACGTAGCTGATGGTTATAGAGTTACTGGAGCTATATTCAATAACGGTATGTCAGTTATTGAGTGGTTTAAAAGTATAGTAGGTTTAAAAGACATACAACCACTACCAACAAACTACAAACACACACCATCATGTAAGGACGGTATCTACATACTACCATTCGCTTTAGGTGAGACCCTACCGTTTAGAGCTCCATACATGAAGTTCTCCATACTAGGATTAACAATAAGTAACACATTAAATGATGTTATGAAGGCATTATTCGAAGGTATAGGATTCCTATTTAAGGAAACCATCAACGCATTAAGAGATAACGGTATTGAAGTTAATGAAGTACACTGCGGTGGTGGTGGGTGTTTAGTAAATGAATTAGTTAAGACAGTATCAGAAATTATGTGTAAACCAATAATCACCTACCAAGAGGAAATCTCAAGAGCTGCTAGTGCATTAGGTGCATTAACAACACTACTAAGAGCCCTAAAACACTTCAACGATTTAAGAGAAATAAAATTTAAAACCGTAAACGAATCCAGAAAAACATTAATAAAACCTGAAGAGGAACTCTGTAAAACATATAACGAATGTCTTAAAAACTTCCACAACATAATTAAGACATTAACAACTATATATAAGACCCCCACCCCATACCCGTAGATAAAGATTTATTAGACTTCACTTAATGAGTTATTTGGTTGAGGGCCCGTCGTCTAGCCTGGTTAGGACGCCGCCCTTACGAGGCGGAGGTCCTGGGTTCGAATCCCAGCGGGCCCACCATAAGATTACTCGTATCAGTTCTTCAGTTTCATATCAGCTTTCATATCAACTTATAACCTCTGTTTCATATCAGTTTTAGGGTGTTTAGTTGGTTGAGCTTGAGCTTGTAAATGTTAGGGAGATACCTGATGATGTTAGGTATAGGATTTTTGATTATCTTTGGGATAGAGGTGTTAGGAGTTCTGATTTAGGTATTGACCCTACTTACGTTAATAAGATTAGAAATCGTAAAGTTAAGATTTCAGATAAATTACTTGAGAAATTAGTTGGTATGCTCACCGTTGATGAGTTTGCATCATTGGTTAGTTCTAAACAACCTCAACAATTAATTATTAGAGAACCTCAGAGTCTTAATGAAGCTACTTTAATCTTAGACCAACATATTAAGGGCTTAGAATTAGTACTTGATAAGTATCCTCAACTATCAAATATAGTTTATCAGAAGTTCTTAGAATTACTGAGGGATAAGGTTAGAGGTTATAGCGTAGTTATTACTAAAGAACATATTGACACTTTCGAGAAATTACTTAAATCTAAAGCTCCTAAGACTAGATCTGAAAGACTTAGATATCTTAGGAGGTCTTTAGATGATTTAGGTTGGGAATTATCTAGAGAAAGACTTCAAGAATACATAGCTGAGTTATATGAGGAGAGTCCTAACGTAGCTCAACACGTAGCTAAAGCACTTAAGCTATTTATTAAGTATGTTATTAAAGATCCTAACCTATATCAAGCATTTAAAACTCCTAAAGTTGATTACGGTCTCACAGCTGAACCACTAACACTAGATATGATTAGAGCTGTTGCTAAAGCTATTGATTGGCCACCAGCTAAAGCATATTTTGCATTACTTGCTGAAACAGGTTTAAGACCTGGTGAAGTGTTAAATGCCAAGATTCAAGACTTAGACCTAAATGAGAGGATGTTGAGGATCATGAGATTAGGCAACTCTAAGAGATCATACATAGCATTCTACTCAACTAAATTAAGAGATTACTTAAGAGATATTTACTTACCGTATAGGAAAGAATTTATTAAAGATATGGAGGTTAGGGCTAAGAACTTATTAAGAGATATTAGTGAATGGAGAAACCTACTATTCCCATTTAAAGATTCAGCTTTAAGAGCATCAATATATAATGCTATGGATAAAGTCTTAGGTAAGAGATTTAGACTATACGACTTAAGAGCATTCTACGCAACATACATGAGCTTAAGAGGAATCCCAGGACAGATAATAGACCTACTCCAAGGTAGAGTACCACCTAAAGAATTCCAAATACTCACTAGACACTACCTAGCATTCAACATTAAAGAATTAAGAGATATATATGATAAAGCAGGACTTGAAATACTAGACTAAGTTAAGTTTTACGATCGAAGAGTGGTTCAAGAAACTAGAGGACGTAGCCTAACCCACTCATAGAGATTATGCTTAAACTCCTTTACTAAATCTTTCAACTCTTTAAACCGCTCAAAATCCCCTATACTACAATACTCACATACACCAGGTACTGGTTTTTCTAACTCATTCGATGAAATTTCTATGATAGTACTTGATACTTCCTTAATCTTAATATTAATCTCTCTTTCTAAAGTTCTCAACGAATCTCTTAAACGTTCGGCTTCCTTAATTAATCTTTCTATCTCGTTATCATCTAGTATTAGATGTTCCTCCGAGAGCTTAGGAGTGAAGAAACGTTTAATTTTCTCGTAAAACTTCTTTGTACGCCTACAAATTATTTTAGCTACATGAACATCCGCAATGTACGAATTTACGTGTCGATTTGGAAGAGGTTCACTTAACTTAAATCGTGATATCCTTTTTAAATAATCTTGTATGCTGGTAAGGAAGGTATCTATCGGGTTATAAATACTATCATATATAGATTCTACATGTTCATACGTTCTATTCGAATCATAAACTAATCCAATGAATTCCTTAACTACTTCCTGCAGTCTTGGTTTAGCAGTGAGTAAGTGCTCTAAGGCACGATCAATTAATGATTCCATCTGTTCTCTCGAAAATCTTTGACCATAGTACTTCTCATTCTCATCTAAAACTACCTCACCTTTCTCCATAAAGTCTAAGATTAGAGAAAAAGTCCTACGTATTAAGTTACTATGTTCTTCGGCTGATGTAGGGTAGAAGCCGATTTTAGGGACAAACCTTATTTTACCACCTTCTAGAAGTTTGTTAACACGTCTATAACCTGCACCAAGTTTTTTATCACTATACCCGCATATCTCCTGTATAAACTCCGCAAGTTCTTTCTTAGTCTTGAAGTATATACCCTTACTTATCTTTTCTAACATAGCCTTAATTATATCCTCATCTGAACACTTCTTTCTTGTCGTATTTTCTTTAACCATGCTAGAACCCTTAATCATATTAAAGTAATGTTAATTCTTCATATCAGTCGTTATATCG
>CAZZLT010000007.1:0-36055 GCA_964655125.1 uncultured Desulfurococcaceae archaeon
ACTCCAACACAGTAATTCTAGATGCTTCAGGCCATACAACACCTTCATGTTTTAACGAACAGGTAATCTCACACAACCTACAGCCAGAACACTTATCAAAATCTCTAAATATCCATAACTGACTCAAAATAACACCAAATACTACACATTAGAGAGTTTAAAAAGTGTAATGATAAATATCTCTATATGAAGAACCTTCATGAAATAAGTAGCTCAGTTAATATAGGTTTAAGTTTAAGAATATATTATAAGCTATTGAGAGGAAGGTCAATATTAAGTAATAGATTGTTAACACTATGAAATACTCAATAGATTTCTGAGGTTTACAGCTCTTAAGGATTTTCTTAGTAGGGTATAATAATATACTTTCTATTTTCTTAGGTAACAGTATTAAAAATGGTGTTTTACTCATGTATCGAACATAGTCCTCTCCATAAAGTCTTACCATACCATCCTCTTCATATAATGCTACTGCTATGACTATCAACGTTATTGTTAACCATATAATGGAGGGTGGTGCAAAATATCCTCCCTTCACAGGTGTGAAGACGTACTTATCATATAGTAAGAGCGAATATGCCCATAGAATAAAACCTAGATATTGTGGGTGTCTAAAGTATCTATATATACCCGATGTTACGATGCGTTGTTTATTAAATTTACCGTAAAGCCAGTTCGCACAGGCTATGAAGAATACTATTACGCTTAAAAACAGTAACGTATAGAATGATATTATACTGAAGGTGTATGAGATTCCAGGACTACCGCTTAGTATGCTGATAGAATTTACAGTAAGTCTTAGAATTTCATAAGGTAGGTAAGCTATACTATCTAGTTCAAGTATATGACCTGCTTAGAAAACCTTCTCAGCCCATGCAGTTCCAGGTGATAAGTCTATTATCGGAATCCATAAAATTCTAAGAACCCTAATACCAGCTAGCAGGAACATCGTAGATGTGAAGTAACTAAACATTGGGAGGTATAGGATTAGAGAACCTAAAAATGTAATTCTCCACTTTTTAGGATAAAACCCAAAACTATTAACACCGTAGTTATCCCTAAGCTAATATATCCTAAAGGCCTTGCTATACAGACAAACTTCTCAACCTCTTCTAGATTCAAGCTGTAATCAGGAAATGTATCAATAAGTAATTTGTTAAGAATTGTTGGGAGTAATATAGTTAAAGTTAATAATGTCGTAGAGAATAATGTAGCCAAAATTAATGCGAATACCATTGAATGTATATTCCTCATACATTCTACCTACATAAATGAGTCAATTTAAACTATTGATAATAATTAGCTTTAAGGTCCGTATCATATTTGATAACTCCTTCAGTTAAAGATCTCTACACCTCTAATTACTCGTTAACCTAACAGATCGTAGATACTGATTAACTCTTCATCAATAGTTCATTTTCAAGAAAGTATTGAGTAAGTTATTACAAAATATGTGTTTTACTCCTTAGTTCTTTCTCTAATTACGATTTTTGACCTATGATCGTGCTACTCAGTACTAGTACTTCTACACAGTCTTTCCCCACAACAATAGTAACCATTGTTGATACGTCTTTTACTCTAGCTTCACTCTCACCTGCAATGTCGACTAGACAACCTACTTCGGAGGGTCTAACAAGCAGTAGGAACATCCTAACAATAGCTTGACCTAGTACTTGCTGGGTAATAGAGCCTATGATTAGACCTATAAATCTCCTAAGGTTTCATCATTGTGTAGAATATTGAGGTGATAGTATCTATGATTATTTAGCTGAGAAGAATCAAGATGTATAGTACGTGACGTAATCCTCTAATTACAGACTATTAGGTAACTGTTATCGGGTTTAAAATACCTCATGAGAGATTTCTATTTCAAACTTTAATTGTTAAGATATACAGCCTTGGGAGGTTTTCTAAGGATTACTAAGGTTAAAACTGTAACTTCATAAACTGTTTAAACCTTTTATTCTTAGGTTCATTATATAGTACGGTGGTACTTTGGTTGATTATGTTAGGGTTGTAGTTGATGATTTACTTAGGTTTACTTCTGAGTGTTTTGTAAGGTATGGGGTTCCTAAAGAGGATGCTGATTTAATAGCTGATCATTTAGTACTTGCTAATTTAAGAGGTGTTGATTCTCACGGGGTTATTAGGATTCCTTACTATGGTGAGGGTATTAAGAAGGGTTATGTTAAGGCTGTTTCTGAGTTTAGGGTTGTTAGGGATGGTGTTACTACTGCTGTAGTTGATGGTGGTAATGGTTTAGGTATACCTGTAGCTACTAGAGCTACTGACTTAGCTATAAGTAAGTGTAGGTCTGTAGGTTTAGCTGCTGTAGGTGCTAGGAATTTAGGTCATGTAGGTATGTTAGCGTATTATACGTTAAGAGCTGCTAGGAACAACTTAATAGGTTTAGCAACTGTTAATGCACCAGCACGTGTAGCTCCTTGGGGAGGTGGTGAGGCAGTCTTCGGTACTAACCCAATAAGTATTGCATTCCCAACATCATCTAAACCTATAGTTGTTGATATGGCTACGAGTGCTATAGCAGCGTTTAAGATTAGATTAGCTGCTTTAAAAGGTGAGAAAATACCTGAGGGTATAGCATTAACTAAGGATGGTAGACCTACTACAGACCCTAAAGAAGCGTATGAAGGCATACTACTACCATTTGGTAGTTATAAGGGCTACGCAATCTCACTAACTATTGAGGTACTCTCAGCTATATTATCTGGAGGGATATTAAGTAAGTACGTGATTAACCACCCATCAACACAAGGAGGATTCTTCATATTAGTGTTAGACCCAACAACATTTAGAGATTATAATGAGTACTTAAGAGATATTGATACTTTAGTCAAGATATTAAAGAGTTGTAAACCAGCTCAAGGATTTAATGAAGTCCTACTACCTGGAGAACCTGAAGACAGGAACTATGAGGAGAGATTAAGGAATGGAATACCTATAGACTTAAGCACTTGGAAACTACTTACAGATGTAGCTAAGGAATTAGGTGTCGAACTACCTAAGGTTATTTAACTTATAAATAATTAAAAACTATTTTTACAACTGAGAACCCACCTTCCATGGTGGGTGGTGAGAAAGCCTACGAACCTTTAGAATTAATTACTCTTACAGATTAAGTAATACTCAAAACTCAATTTAGTTTTCTAAAATTTATTAAAGATATTGATGTTTAGGACAGCTATTTTACTAACTGTAATCAACATACTCTTGAATGAGTTAAAATAATTTAAGTATTTTATTTAAACATCATAGTGGTATTTACGTTATGTACGTGAACGTAGATTTAAAGTACGTAGTTGACGTATTAAGTAGTTATATGAATTTAAAGGATGAAGACTTCATAGCTTACTACCTATGTAGGAGGGGTTACAACCCTTTTGAGGTCTTAGTAGCTATAGTCTTATCTCAAAATACTCGTGATGAGTTAGCTATGAAGGCATTTAATAACTTAAGAAGTGTTTTAGGGGTGTTAAATCCTCAAGTAATATTAAGTCAATCACCTGAGGTTATTGAGGATGCTGTAAGAGTTGCAGGTATGTATAGGAGGCGTACGTTAGTTATTAAGGAGTTAGCTAGGGTCTTAATTAACTTAGACTCTCTAGATAAGCTATTAACTATGTCTGTTGAGGAGGTCAGGGATCTGCTACTTAGTGTTGACGGTATTGGCTATAAGACCGTTGATGTCTTCTTACTAATGTGTAGGGGTGAACCTGTATTCCCGGTAGATACACATATTAGGAGAGTTTTAAAGAGGTTAGGTATTATTGAGGAAGGTGATGATTACTTAGAAATTCAGGGGAAGGTACATAAACTACTACCACCTAATTACTACCTTAAAGCACATCTAATCTTAATAGCTCATGGTAGGACTTACTGTAAGGCTAAGAAGCCGTTATGTAATGAATGCCCTATTAATGATTTATGTCCTAAGAATATCTAATCAGTTGTAGGTATACCTGCTAAGTCTTTAGCCATATATAAGAATTCATCGACACCCATACCAGTTATCTTAGCTGCAGTTCTAAAATCACCTGTTTCTATATAGTATTCTAGAGCTATTCTTATCTTAGGTGGTTGAGATTTTATGAAATCCCAATTAGCATACCTCCTCCTAATCTCTCTAGCCTCCCTAAAATACTCAACCCACTCCCTAATCTTATCCTCATTAATACTCATTTTAGGTAATCACTATATCTAACTAAGTCTTTCCTCGAATATATATGTTTTGTCTCTCTTTGGTAAAGTTCTAACTCATCTTTAAAACTATTTAAGTAGTTTAACCTCCATAACCTATAAATCACGTCAATACCTCTTAATACCTCAACCCCAGAGTATTCTGGGTCATAACTTTTTAGAGCTATAGCGCCTCCATTCTCGGTCAATACTATGAAGTTAAGCCTCCTACCAACTACTAAGCAGAATGCTTCAGGATAGTCTACAGGTCTTATAGGGACTCTCCTACTCCTAGCAACTAATTCTAATGCCTCCCTAGAAATATCTGGTAGTTCTGGGAATATAGCTAGACTTCCCTCCTCAAGACCTTCTGAAATCCATATTAATGTACGTTCACTCCTAATCTCATTTAAGACATTCTCAGGTATGTAGATTATGCTGAAGATCTTAAATATTAACTTACTCTTTGAGTATCTAATCCAGTCTATTAAAAATGAGGTATCGGTTATAGCATTAACCAATACTAGGAATCCCCGCCTTAATCCTTAACTCATTAAATTCCTCCATAGACATACCAGCTATCTTAGCTGCGTTAAAGAGGTCACCTGTTTCTATATAGTATTCTAGAGCTATTCTTATCTTAGGTGGTTGAGATTTTATGAAATCCCAATTAGCATACCTCCTCCTAATCTCTTTAGCCTCCCTAAAATACTCAACCCATTCCTTAAGCCTACTGCTAACATCTGAGGTTTCAGACAGATACTACACCGAGATTTAAGTTACTTAGTGAGTATTTTAGCTTACGGGTACTGTCTAACGCTATTCTATCATTAGAGGTACTTCTATACGAAGTTCCCTTAAACCTCTAAGGACTTTAACTTCTATATAGCCTTTCTCAATACTTTTCTCAGTAAGTCTTCTAAGGTCTTTAGATGATTTGATCGGAGTACCGTCAACTTCTGTAATTATATCTGAAGGTCTTAAACCTACTTCATCAGCTGGTGAACCTCTTAGTACTTTAACAATGATAACACCGTTACTTACAGGTAGTCTGTAGATTCTAGCTAGTTCTGGGGTTATATCAACTACGTAGACACCTATCCAAGCCCTAACAGCCCTCCCATACCTCCTGATATGCTCTAAGAATTGTTTAACCTCATCTATAGGTATTGCAAAACCTATCCCTTGAGCGTAGGGTATTATAGCTGTTGTAACCCCTATAGCATCACCCCTAATATTTATTAGGGGCCCACCACTATTTCCTGGATTTATCGCTGCATCAGTCTGTATTAAGTCCTCAAGTATTAACTCAGGACTTGCAGCTATAGTCCTACCGACAGCACTGACTACACCCATAGTTACTGTAGGCCCTGCCCAAAGACCTAATGGATTACCTACAGCAAATACTAACTCACCTACTCTAATCTTTGATGAATCACCTAATACTATAGGTTGTAAGTCCTCCTCAACACTAACTAATGCTAAGTCCTTCCAAGGAGCTACTGATACAACCCTCCCAATACTTCTAGAACCATCAGCTGTAACTACAGTTATTTGAGAACTACCACTAACTACGTGGTTATTAGTTATTATTAAGTCCTTACTAACTGCGAAACCTGAACCAGCACCTCTAATAGGTACTGGGTTAAGCATGAAGTCATATGCGTAACTCACTGTGAAGAGTGCTACGACAGACTTTGTAGTTCTAGAGATAACTTCTGAAATCTCATTACTTAACTCATCAAGTCTCATAACACACACGATCTAGATATTCACTAAAGATATTAAATCTTAACTCTAACCTAACCTCTCCTCACGTATGTAGGGCTTCCCTAAAGCTGCTGGTGCCCCTAACCTCAATCTAAACCTCTCTACACTGACTATAGCTAGGATAGCTATAGTTGTTAAGTAGGGTATCATAGCTAGGAAGTAAGTACTGATACCTACCCTACCTTGAAGCATATATGATAACGATATTAGTGAGGCCATCATGTATGAAGCTAGTAAAGCTCTTAAAGGTACCCACATACTGAATGCTACTAAACCTACAGCAACCCAACCAATACCTGCAGTTATATTCTCAACCCAAGTACCTACAATACCTAACGATAGGTAAGCACCTCCAAGACCTACTAAGAAACCACCTAAACCTACAGCTAATAACCTAGTCCTAACAACATCAACACCTAAAGACTCAGCAATTACTGGATTCTCACCACAAGCTCTAATAGCACTACCTAACTTAGTCTTAAATAAGAACCACATACATAGTATAGGTATGATTATAGATATGTAGACTACGACGTCCTGCTTAACTATAGCTACTACTAAAGGCTTTAGGTAATCAGGTAATGGTATGTCGTACGGGTATAACGGACTAGGTCTTAAGCCTAGAAGAGACCTACCGACATAACCCCTACCTAGAAGTGATGTTATTCCGAGACCTACCATAGTAGTAGCTATACCTGAGACTATCTGATTAGCACCGAAGACAATAGTTACTAAGCCGTGTAGTAGGGCTAGTAGAGCACCTACTAAACCACCTAGTAGGAGACCTACTAAGTAATTACTACTTAGTAAGGTAGCTACAACACCTACTAATGCAGCTACGATCATACAGCCCTCAACACCTAAGTTAATAACTCCAGACCTCTCAGTAATTACCTCACCAGTTGTTGCTAGGATTAAAGGTACTGCGTTCTTAAGGGTTAAGAATATGAAGTTACCTATCAACACCATATCAATCATATCATCACCTAAACCTAATCACTAACCTGTAATTTATGAAGAACTCAGCAGCAACTATAGATAGTAGTATCATACCGTTCATGAGGTTTACAACACCTTCTGACTGACCTAACACAGCCTTAATTGCTAACCCACCATTAACTAAAGCACCCATCAGTAGTGATGCCGGTATCATAGCTAGTGGTTCAAGTCTTGAGATCCAAGCAGCGACTATAGCTGTATACCCTAAACCCTCAGTAACACTCCATGACTTAGGCCCTAACCTATGATGTATAGATAGTAGTTGTAGAGCACCTGCTAAACCAGCTAAAGCACCACTAATCACAAAGCTTAGTAAGACCACTTTAAAGAAACTCATCCCTGAAGCATATGCTGTAGATGGGTTTAACCCGTAAGCCCTAATCTGAAAACCTAACTTACTCATCTTAGTAACTACGTAAGTAAGAAACACTACTAACGTGAAGACTAAGAAGTTAATTACTGGTACACCGTCATATGTAGGTATTGTGAAGACTGTAGGTATAGGTTCTGTTAGTGGGAAGCCGTAAGACTTAGGACTCCTCCACGGACCGTAGATTAAGTAATCAACTAGTGAGTACGCTATGAAGTTCATCATTAAAGTAGTTAATACCTCATTAACATTTAATAATGCTTTAAGAGTAGCTGGTAGTAAACCCCATATAATACCCCCTAACACACCTACTAAGAGAGCTACTACTACAGATGTAGGACTACCTAGACTTAAAGTGTATGCAGCCCAAGCAGCGAATACAGCACCTACGGCCATCTGACCCTCAGCACCTATCGAGTATATACCTGCTCTATACACTATTAGCAAGCCTGAAGCTATAATACCTATAGGGACTGCATACCTAATACTAACTCTGAGGTCATCGTAAGATGTTAGAGGTCTTACGAATAACCTATCTACGACTTCATATGGGTTAGCCCCTAATAACACCTCAAATAATATGAAGAGGAAGACACCTACTATGAATGAGGTTAAATAAGTAACTAACTTAAACCTACTTGAGACCTCATAACGTCTAAGGACCTTAACCCTAAACATCTACGATACCCAACATAGCCTTCTCTAAAGCCTCTCTAGAACACCCTCTAACCCCTTCATAAACTATAGTACCTCTATACATCACTAAAACCCTATCAGATAACTTAATTACTTCGTCAAGGTCTTCAGAGATTAGGAGTACTCCTGAACCACTATACTTAATATTAAGTAGTTGTTCATGTACTATAGAGGTTGACCTCAAATCAAGACCTAATGTAGGGTTATGAGCTACAACTACTTTAGGGTTTAACCTTAACTCCCTAGCAATAATTAACTTCTGAATATTACCTCCTGATAACGCCTTCACCTTCTCTGAAGGTCCTCTAGTAACTATGTTGAAGGTCTTTATACATTCCTCAGCAACTCTAACAGCATCACTTAATCTAAGTAGTGTAAACCTACTGAACATGTAGTAGTCCTTAAGTATTAAATTCTCAGTAACACTCATATCACCTACAACCCCATACTTCAACCTCTCCTCAGGTATGTAGGCTAGACCAGCTCTAAACCTACTACTAGGTCCTTTATTAGTTACATCAACACCATTAATTAATATCCTACCATCCCTTACCCTCCTTAAACCAGCTATAGCCTCCGATAACTCCTTCTGACCATTACCAGTAACCCCAGCTATACCTACAATCTCACCACTCCTAACATTAATTGAGACTTTATTAACTGCTATACCACCCACATCATTAAGTACTATGAGGTCCTTAACCTCTAAGACATTACCACCTACTTCAACACTCTTACTAGGACTAACTACACTACTAACTAACTCACCATCATCACCTACAACTAACTTAACTAACTCATCAACTGAGTACATTTCCTTAGGTCTTGAAGCTACTACCTCACCCCTCCTTAAAACTGTAATCCAATCACTAACCTCTAAAGCCTCTAAGACTTTATGAGTTATTAAGAGTATAGACCTACCATCACTAACTAACTTCTTAAGTATTGAGAAGAGTTTCCTCCTCTCATAAGATGTTAACATTGTTGTCGGTTCATCAAGTATTAATAACTTAACATTAAGTAGTAAAGCCCTAATCAACTCTACCTGCTGTTTCTCACTGAAGGATAGATTACTTACTAATACTTCAGGATCTACTGAGATCCCGTACTTCTCATTAACCTCCCTAACAACCCTACCTATAGTTTTAGGTGATGATAGTATACCTAACTCCTTAAACCCTAAAGCTAAGTTCTCAGCTACAGTCATCCTCTCAATCAACATTGGATGTTGTTGTACTAGGACTATCCCGTAGGATATAGCGTCTTTAGGAGACCTAATATTAACTTCCTTACCGAAGAACTTTATAGTCCCTGAATCAGGTCTGTAGATACCGTAGATTATATTAGCTAATGTAGTCTTACCAGCACCATTCTCACCTAGTAGGACGTGGATTTCATTACTACGTAACTCCAGATCTACATTCCTTAAAGCAACTACGTTACCGAACCTCTTACTCAACCCATTAACACTTAATACTACTTCCCTACCAAGAATTGAATTACCATATAAAAAAGAAGTTTTATTTACCACGACATACACCTATAACTAACTCACAGGTATTGAACCAACGACATTATCTACGAAGACCATCATATTCCATAGGTCTTCATGACCTAAACACTCACCAGGTCTTACTAACACCTTACCGTCTTGAGTAAGTATTGGTTCCTTAACAGCACAGAACGGGTCGAATGCAGGTCTAGGCTCACTCATCTGCTTCAACCTAAGCATTACTAAGTCGTAGACACTCATCTCCTCACCAGTAATCTTCTCCTTAATCTTAACCTCCTTCAACATAGGTATGAACTTCGGGTTTATAGGGACTCCAAAATCAGCACCTAACTCAACAGCACCCTCACTCAGTAACCACCAATAATCTACATTCCTTAAGTTAGTAGTGTTGTAGACACCAGTAAGTACTTTAGCTACTATATCTGCGTAGATAACCTCCCAACGTACTAACTGACCACTAACTACTACATCAGGTCCGAACTTAAGCATAGGGCTGTAGTGTGCGAATGCGTATACAGGCACCCCACGTTTATAGTACTCCTGAGCAACCTCAATAACTGCTGGTGAGTCCTCAGTAAATGCTATTACGTCAACACCTTCAGCAATTAAGGACTCAGCTGCTGACCTAGCCTTAGCTGGGTCGTACCAAGCATGAATCCATCTAACGTAGACCTTAGCGTTGGGGTTAACCTCCTTAACACCTAAAGCAAATGCGTTAATATGTCTGATGACCTCAGGTATTGGATGAGCAGCTACATAACCAACCTTATCAGACTTAGTTAGAGCACCAGCCATCAACCCGTTGAGGTAGTAGACCTGGTAGAAGTCTGCGAAGTAAGTACCCATATTATCCCATCTCTTATAACCTGAACAGTGGAAGAATATGATGTTAGGGAATTCCTGAGCTGCTTTTAAAGTACCGTCCATGAAGCCGAAGCTAGTAGTGAATATTAACTTATAACCCTCACCAATTAACTTCTTAATAACGTCATATACTTTAGGCTCCTCAACAGATTCAACGTAAGTAGTATCTATATAATCCTTAAATAAGTTAGTAATGTATCGTCTACCAACATCATGTGCATGAGTCCAACCGTAATCACCTATAGGGCCTACGTAGATGAAGGCTACCTTAAGCTTCTCAGGAGCTTTAGTTATAGTGACTGGTGTAGTTACCGTAGTAGTTACTGTTGTCGTTACCGTTGTTGGCGTAGCTACTGTAGTAGTTATAGTTACTGTCTTAGGTGGTGGGACTGCTGCAGTACCTACGAAGTAACCTATAGCTACTGCTACTATAGCTACTACAACAACCGCTAAAACTACCTGGTACCTCATTTAACACACCTCTGTATATCCGATATGTACTAGTTTTACATAGTAAAAAATCTGATTAATCAAGCTCATGTTTAAAACTATAGTAGTAAAAAATTTAAGTAGTGTATACCTACCCATTAGGTACGACATGTCAGGTACTGTAATAGTAACTCATACTGATTTAGATGGTGTTGCATCTGCAGCGTTAATACTTAAGTACTTAAGAGTTAGAGGAGTTGATGACTCTAACATCAGTATAGTACTTACACAACCGCATAACCTACATAAAGTCCTTAGTAAGTTAAGCTGTGATGAGTTATTCATAAGTGATTTAGGTATTAACCATAGAACTTATGAGTTACTACTTAATGAGGTACGTAGGTTGAGGAGTGAGGATACTAAGATCTACTGGTTCGACCATCACGTATGGCAGGGTTCTTGGGTTAATGAGTTAGTTAATCTAGGTGTGAACCTATACCTAAACCCTAATACATGTAGTGCAGGTGTTGTAGTTAGTAGTTTAAGACTACTTGATAGTGAATCACAACTACTTGCTAATGCTACATGCTCTGTAGATTTATGGGTATTCAACAACTACTTAGGTAATTACTTAAGTAGGTATGTAGTTTGTAAGGGTGGTAATAAGTGGAGGAAGTACTTAATAAGTAAGTTAAGTGGGTTTAAAGGTGGGTTAGATAGTGAGATCCTTAAATGTGTTGAGGATGTAGTTGATAGGGATTTAAGGACTTACAGTGAGGTCCTTAAGAAGGTATTACTATCAGTTATTGACGGTGTTAAGGTTGCGTTCGTGGTTAAGGAGTGGGAGGAGAGTTCTACATCCTACATAGCACACTTCATAATGAGTAGGGTTAACGCTGATGTAGTAGTTGTGTGTAAGGAGGGTAGTTTAAGTATTAGGAGTAATGAGTTGAATATTAGGGAACTAGCTGTTAGACTCGGTGGTGGTGGTCATCCTAAAGCTGCTGGAGCACCCTTCAAACTACCACTACTTCATAAGTTACTACTACGTATAGGTCTTAAGAAGTACGTACTTAAGTACTGTGCTAAGGTGGTTACCGAAGCTATTAGGAGTGTAGGTATTACTGGTTGAGTTGAACTACTCAACCTCATTCTCACTCGGTATGTATGCTACAACCATACCTTGAGTTTTAGAGACCCACCACCTAAGGAACTCCTGTACAGACCTCCTCTCACTAACATTCACAATAACTTTCTTCCTAGCCCACTCAACATCTTCAGGACTTATCCTACCCTCACCCCTACTAGCAGCTAACCTCACAAACGCGTTAACCTCAGCTGCTGAGAACCACTTAGTCATACCGACTATAGAGTCTATAATACCTTCCTGAACCTTAATCCTGTATCTACTTAAATCCCTCTCAACGATCTTACGCCTCATGACCTTATCCGGATAGCCTAACACTATAGATACGTCAATCCTACCAGGCCTCAGTAATGCTGGGTCTATGAGTTCTGGGTTATTAGCTGTTAATATCGTGAAAGGCCTTTCAGACCTCTGTAGGTGGTATAATATAGTCGTTATCTCACTCACATGTGCTTCATGTATAGTGTACTTCCTACTACTTACGAACTCAGCATCATCTATTACTAAGGCTATCTCAGACCTCCTCCTAATTACTTGATTGAATATAGCGTTTAACATCTTCTCAGTAGCTCCGTACCACATAGACCTATACATACTAGGTCTTAACTCAACAATCCTTAAATTCAGAGCTGATGCTAGGGCTTCAGCCATAACTGACTTACCAACACCTGGAGGTCCTGTTATGAACGCCCCCTTAGGTGCGAAGTCATAACCCCTCACTATAGGGTTTACAATCATTGTCTTAATATCATCTACGATCTTAGGTGGTAGGTCGTTTAAACCCCATGAAGGTATCTTAACAGGTATTCTAACCTCTCTATACTCATTACCATCAGATACTACAGCCTTAATCTCATCATGACCTTCAGAAGACGTTCTTAAAACCATAACTAGTAAGGGTTTAGTAATTCCTAAGGAATTTATAGAGCTTACATACCTTGGTGCATACCTACTGAAGTATTCTAACACTTCATTGAAGAGTATGTGTGATACCTTATGAGCTCTCTTCTTAATCGTAGCATCCGGTAGGTCTGGAGATACTGAGATCAGTATAGGTCTTAATAACTTAACGTCTACGCTACTATCCTTACTAATAGTTATAGTTGATGCTATTAACTTAGGCTTACTAAAACCTTCGAATATGAATATACCTAAGGAGTACTCAGTATTTCTAGAGATTATCTTAGGTATGTAGGTAAGTGATAAAGGTATTAAAGAGTATACTAACTCATTAACGTTTGATGTCCCTGCCCTCAAACTCACCTTCAGTAGTAGGTGGTACTTATCATCATCTAACTCGTTAATTAAGTCCTTCCTCTTTATAACTGCCTCAACAACTTTATAAGATAGTGAACTCTCAATAGGTTTAACAAATGTTAGTAGGAAGGTCCTAACAGACTTGTAGAGGTTAGTCCATAACACCTTAATATCTACTACCCTCCTCTCACTCACTTAACTACCCTCCAACTACTCAAGTAGTACAAGTCTTAAAAACATGTACCTCTTCAAAGTAAATAAATTACTTAAATAATCAGTGTTGGGAGGTATTACCAATACTTAAATATAACTACGTAGTGATTAGTTAGGGGTTAACTATTAAGCAGCAGAAGAAGACGGCAGGTAAGGTAGTTAAGGTTAGGAAGACTAGACGTAGGTTAACACCTAAGACCTTAGCTATAGTTTTAGTAGTGGTTATGTTATCAGTAGTTACGGTATTTACATACTATACATACAGACCGTCAGCTTCTGAAGGTACTCCCACAACCTTAAAACCTTATGAAATCCTAAAATCTTTGGTTGAGGGTAATGATACCAACGCTATCCTCGTATACAACGTCTCAGGTAACTTACTAGTAGATACTGTAGTGTTAGGTGTGTATGATAGGTTAGTATTCCTGGTACAGCCTATGTATATTAACCAGAGCGAGGGTTCTGAGAATGTAAGTGTTATTAAGTATTACTTAATACGTTACGATACTGAACACTACTTAAGTAACTACCTACTCCCTAAGTTAGGGACTACATACGTTACTGAAGAGTTAAGTAACTTACTAGTTAATGAGTTAGTACTGAATAGTACGTGCAGTAACTTTAGTAAGGAGTATTTAGGTGAAGTTAGTAGGTATGTAGGTCCTTTAGGTGAGGTAGGAGTTAAAGTGTTTGAAGTGAGGTGTGATTCAGCATTAATTACTAAGGCTCTTGAAGCTACCTACAACATACCTGTTGAGGTTGTCTACGTAAGTAATAATACTAATATTAAGGTAGTATTAGATAGTGTTATGAAGTACTGAGTTGATGAGACCTACGCAACTGATTGTTGATGACTACGTCATCAGCTGAATATTTTAACTACCTACAACTATATTATAGGGTTATTACGTGGTTGTGGTCTCACCTCAACTATATAGTAAGCATATAAGTATGTCAGGTGTTTTACAGAGGGTTAGTAAGGTGTTGGAGGAGGATGATGAGGTTAATGAGTTGTTAAGGATGAGTAATATCATGGCTGTTACTAGACTTAAGTATAACGACCACGGTATAGTACATGCTAAGATAGTAGCAGGTACTTCATTAGAACTTCTAGACCTCATGATTAGGAGAGGTATTGAACTAACTACTTTAAGGGATGGTACTGCTAAGAATTTAGATGATGTTAAGTTAATAATCTTCTTATCAGCTTACCTACACGATATAGGTAACTCAATACATAGAGTTGAGCATGAGTATGTAGGTGCTTTAATAGCTAAGGATATAGTTGATAGGGTTTTAAAGACATCTCTAGACCTACCTACGAGGAGGTTAGTAAGTATTAGACAGGAAGTATTACACTCAATCTACGCTAGTAGTTATGATGCTGAATGCTTAACTATAGAATGCGGTATTACTAAGGTAGCTGATGGTTTAGATATGTCTGAGGGTAGGGCTAGAATACCTTATAAGTTAGGTAAGGTTGATATGCATGCAGTATCAGCGTTAAGTATTAAGAGGGTTGAGGTAGACTCTGGGGAGAGACCAGTTAAGATCTTAGTGTATATGGATGATCATGCAGGGTTATTTCAGTTAGAACGAGTCCTAATACCTAAAGTCTTAGGGAGTGGTTTGAAGGAATTACTAGAGATTTACGTCATAACACCTCAGAAAACTTTAAAGTACTTCCCTAAGGATTAGACTTATAAGTACTTAACTTAAAATCTTACTGTGATTAATGTATGAAGTCCAACATATTAGTACTTGAACCTGTCTCAAGGACTGTATCATTAGCATTATCTCTGAAGAAGGTATTACTCGATGTTAAGACTAAGTACCAACATGTCCAGATAGTTGAGATTGAGGAGTTCGGTAGGACTTTAATACTTGATGGACTGATACAGTGTGCGGAAGCTGATGAGTACTTATATCATGAGTCCTTAGTCCACCCAGTAATGACTACCCACCCAAAACCTAAGAAAGTATTAATAATAGGTGGTGGTGATGGTGGGGCTTTAAGAGAAGTACTTAAGCATAACTTAGTTGAGGAGGTAGTCTTAGTCGATATTGACGGTGAGTTAGTAGAGATTGCTAAGAAGTATTTAGAGGTGATACATAGAGGTTCGTTTAACGACCCTAGGAGTAAGGTAGTGATTATGGATGGGTTTAAATTTATTGAGGAATCAAACGATCAGTACGATGTCGTAATCCTAGACTTAACAGACCCTCACGGACCTGAGATAGCTAAAGCATTATACTCTAAGGAATTCTACAGTAGGTTAAGGAGTAGGTTATACGATGATGGTGTTATCGTAACTCAGAGCGGTAGCTCATTCTTCTTCCCTAACACGTACGGACGTACAGTAAGTAATGTGAGGCAGGTATTCAACATAGTTAGAGAGTATAGTGTGTGGGTACCGTCCTTCGGCTACGCATGTAACTTCATACTAGCTTCTAATAGTTACGACCCAGTAAAACTGAGTATGTATGAGGTTAATGAGAGGTTGAGGGTTAGGAACGTATCTACATCATACTATAACGGTGAAGTCCATGAGATGTTTATGAGGTCACCAGTAATATATAATAGGTTTAGTGTTTATGTAGACCTTTAATAAAGTCATACAAGCTTATGTTGTAATGTGTTGAGTACCTCCCTACCAGACTTAGTTATTAAGACCATATCCTCAACCCTAACCCCGAATTTACCCGGTATGTACACACCTGGTTCTAAGGTGATAACCATCCCAGGTTTTAAGACATCATTAACTCCTTGAGCAATTCTAGGGTATTCATGAACTTCAATACCTACTCCATGACCTGTTGAGTGTATGAAGTACTTATCAAGTCCATACCTACTTAACACCTCCCTAACCCTCCCATCAACTTCAGATACCTTAACGTAAGGACCTACGAAATCCTCAACAGTTTCTAACGCCTCAACAACTACTTCAAACACTTTAGATACTTCATTAGGTAGTCTACCTAAGGATACAGTCCTAGTAATATCTGATGAGTACGACCTATAAATAGTGCCTAAATCCATAATTATAGGTGTGTTAGGCTGTATAACGTTACTACTAGGTAGTGCGTGTGGGTATACTGAGTTAATACCTGAAGCTACTATAGTGTTGAAGGCTAAGCCATCAGCACCTAAATCCCTCATAAACTTCTCTAAAACCCCTACAACACCTAACTCAGTAACCCCGTAACTCAACTCATTAATAGTCCTCATCAACGCCTCCTCAGATATCCTTAAGGCATTACGAATAAACTCAACCTCATACCCTTCCTTAACAGACCTCATAAACTGTATATCATTACCTATATCAACTACATCAAGAGTTAACGTCTTAATCAACCTGTATATGAGGTAGTTAATGTAGTTTAAGTCAATACCTAACCTACTAATACCTGATACCCTCCTCCTAACATAACCTATTAAGTCTTCAACGTAGTCTACATAAGCTTTAACTGGATACGTACTATACGGTACTACATTAATATCTTGAGTACTTACAGAATTTGAAACCCTCTCATAATCAAGTAATGGTGTCAATAACGTTACCTCATCATTAACAATCAACATTAACGTACCTGAAGGTTTCGGGATCCCTGTGAAGTACGTAATATTCTGTTGACCACATATAACTACGGATTCCAACCCCTTAGAACTCATCAACTCCTTCAACTTATTCAAGTTTATCATGTGTGGATTCATTGAAATCCTAGGAAAAAGTGTTAGTTTAGTTAATAACTACTTAAGGAAATCACTTAACATATGCTTTCCAGAAGTATACTTGCTCACCATCTATATGTACCTTAAACTCTTGTAGACTTGCTGATGATGCGAAGAACCACTTCTGAGTGTATAGGAATATCCACGGAGCATCACGCCATATAATCTCTATAGCCTTCCTATAGTACTCAGCCCTCTTACTCTCATTTAATTCAGTCATACCTAACTCTAAGAACTTATCAACCTCTGAGTTGTTGTAGTGTGCTGCTGCTAACCCTTTAGGAGGTGCTTGAGCTGAGTGGAACTGTCCGAAGAGTGCGAAGTGTGCATCAGCTACTGCAGGACCCCAACCTAAGAATACCATATCGAATGTCTTCTGATCTAGTGGTTTAAGTAGTTCTGCTACGAAGCTAGGCCAGTCCATAGTCTTCAACTCAACAGTGATACCGACCTTAGATAAGTATGCTTGTATAGCTTCAGAAGCCTGCTTATCCATTAAGTACCTACCTGTTGGATGCATTAACACTACTTTAAATCCTTGTGGGTATCCAGCCTCAGCAAGTAACTTCTTAGCTTTCTCAGGGTCGTAAGTATATGGAGGCATATCAGCATATCCGAAGAAGTGTGGTGGTAATGGTGCGTTAGTCTTAATAGCAAGTCCGTAGAGTATGTTCTTAATTATTGAGTCAACATCTACTGCATAGTTAAGTGCTTGTCTAACTTTAGGATCTGCTAGAGGTCCTCTAGGAATTATAGCTACGAATATAATCCTATTACTAGTAGGTGTTATCACTGTAAACCTAGCATCACCTTTAACTCTCTCAAGATCTGTAGGCGGTAAGTTGAATGCGAAGTCTACATCACCTGCTAGTAGAGCTGCTAACCTAGTAGATGCTTCAGGAATTACTAACCACTCAACACTCTTCAGTATAGGTTTCTCACCCCAGTAATCATCGAATTTCTCAATAACTATCCTCTTACCCTTCTCCCAAGCTACGAACTTATACGGACCTGTACCAACAACTTCAGTTATAGTCTTATTTCCGAAGGACTCAATAACTCTAGAACTCGTTATGAGTAGATAAGTACCTACAGCTCTAAGGAATACTGCATAAGGTGACTTCATATACACCTTAATAGTGTACTTATCAACTACTTCAACCCTATCTATAGGGCCTAACTGACCCCTCTGAGGAACTCTAACTGTAGGGTCTAACCACCTATCGAAGTTAGCCTTAACTACGTAGGCATCAAGTTCTGAACCATCATGGAATTTCACACCCTTCCTAATATAGAACGTGTATACCTTACCGTCTGGTGAGACCTCCCACCTCTCAGCAAGCCAAGGAATTACATTACCTTTATCATCAAACCATACTAAAGTCTCATAACAATGTCTTAATACGTTATAAACCATAGTAGTAGTCTGTGCGTGAGGATCTGCAGTATCTAAGTCAACACCTATAGCTACCTTAATACTATCCTTCTTAGTAGTGATAGGTGATGTAGGGGATGTCGGCGTAGGTGTAGGTGATGGTTGTGGCTGTCTAGTTAGTAATGTAATACCACCTACAACAGCTATCACAACAATTACAGCTATTAATATAGCTGCAGTCTTACTTAAAGCACCTTTACTTAACCTCATAGAGTACCCCCTATACTAGGGAGTAGAGGTTTTTAAACCTTAAACTAATATTCACGTACGGTTAGACCAATAAATAAAATTTAATTTAGCTATGTGTTAACGATAATGAAAATTTAGTCTGTGTAGTCGTTAATCCTTATACAAGCGACTTTATGGTCTTTAGAGACCTCAACTAATTGAGGTTCTACTGAATTACATTCAGGTCTTGCTATAGGGCATCTAGTAACGAATCTACAGCCCTTCGGCGGGTTTATAGGGCTTGGAGGCTCCCCCATAGGTTTGAATCTTAAGTCTCTATAAGCGTTAGTTGATGATATTATAGGTGATGAGACTAGTAACATCTTCGTGTATGGGTGTTGAGGGTTCTTGAAGATGTCTTCAGTCCTCCCAACCTCAACTAACTTACCTAAGTACATAACAGCAACTCTATCTGAGATACTCCAAACTAACCCCATATCATGGGTTATGAATATAACACTTAATTTAAACATATCTATAACGTCCATAAGTACGTTCATGACTTGAGCTCTAACAGATACATCTAATGCTGATACTATCTCATCAGCTACTAATACCTCAGGCTCTACAGCTAATGCCCTAGCAATAGCTACCCTCTGCTTCTCACCTCCTGAGAGTTCGTGGGGGTACTTGAATAAGTGGTCTTCAGAAAGTCCTACAGCTCTTAAGAGTTTTAAAGCCTCACTCAATACTTCAGACCTACTTAAACCTGACTTCTTAGTAAGTATTGCTTCTTCTAATATGTTGAATACCTGCATCCTAGGGTTTAAACTACTATCAGGGTTTTGAAATACTGCTTGAATCTTATGTCTTACCTCCCTCAACGAATTACTACGTCTGAATATGTTATAACCTCTATAGAGTACTTCACCGGAGTCAGGCCTTATTAAACCTGCTACCACCCTACCAAGTGTTGACTTACCAGAACCACTCTCACCAACTAATGCTAATACCTCACCACTACGTAGTTCTAAGTCTACACCATCAACAGCTCTAACATAGTTCTTAGAGAATAGACCGGAGTATAGTGGGAAGTACTTCCTAACGTTAACAACCTTAACTACCTCATCCATTACTACCACCAACTAATAAGCATGAGACTAACCTCCCACCAACACTACTTAACTTAGGATCTACTTGAGAACACTTAGATATAGCGTACGGACATCTTGGATGGAATCTACAGCCTGGTGGTGGGTTTATCAGACTAGGTATAGACCCCTTAATCGGTGTAGGCCTCCTCTTCCTCTCATACCTTAGAGTTGAGATTAGAGCCTTAGTATACGGGTGTAGCGGGTCTTTATACATCTCATCAGCTCTCCCAACCTCAACTAACTTACCAGCATACATGACTGCAATCCTATCAGCTATCTCCAACAGTAGTGCTAGGTCGTGGGTTATGAAGACTATCGAAGTATTTAACTCCTTCCTAATCTCGTTAAGTAACTCAACAATCTCAGCCTGTATAGTTACGTCTAAAGCTGATGTAGGTTCATCAGCAACTATTAACTCAGGCTTCTCAGCAATTGCTATAGATATTAAGACCCTCTGCTTCATACCACCACTTAATTGATGAGGGTATGAGTAGACCCTCCTCTCCGGATCACCTATCCTAACAGCTTTGAATAGATTGATAACCTCACTGAAGTACTTACCTACCTTACCACCTCTATGAGCTTCGAAGACCTCACCTACTTGAAAACCTACAGTGTATATAGGGTTTAAGTATGTGACTGGGTCTTGAAATATAATCCCAATCCTCCTCCCCCTAATACTCCTTAACTCATCATTACCTAACTTAAGGATGTCAACACCTTTAAACAGTACCTTCCCGGATACTACCTTAGCTGGAGGTCTTAACAACCCAGCTATAGTTAGAGCAAGTGTTGACTTACCAGAACCACTCTCACCAGCAACCCCTAAGATCTCACCCTTAAATACCTCTAAATCCACACCATCAACAGCTTTAACAGTACCTTGAGGGATCTCGTAGTATACCCTTAAATCAACTACCTCAAGCACCTTCTCCATAGTTAGAACCTCCTAAGAAACATTCTTGACTTAGGGTCTAACGCATCCCTCAAACCATCACCTATTAAGTTAAACGATAACGCAGTTACTGTAATGAACAATCCTGGAAACACGACTATGTGTGGGGAGCTGAATAAGTATACCCTACCAGTACTTACCATAGAACCCCACTCAGGTGTTGGTGGGGGTATACCTAACCCTAAGAAACCTAGAGCTGATGCTAGTAGTATTGAGAAGCCTAAGTAGTATGAAGTCTGTACAATTATAGGTGATATTACGTTAGGTAGTACGTGTTTGAATATTATATACCATGAACTCCTACCGAGTAGTTTAACAGCTGCTATGTAGTCCTCATTAATCACCTGAAGTACTACACCCCTCACTAACCTAGTATAGACTGGGAAAGTACTTATTGATATAGCCATTATTAAGCTAAGGACTCCAGGACCTAAGGAAACCATAAGAGCTATTGCTAGTAGTGTTGTAGGGAATGCTAACGCTACATCAACAACCCTCTGAATCACAGTATCTACATGACCTCCGAAGAACCCTGATACGAGTCCTAAGATACTACCTATTAACGACCCAAGTAAAACTGAGATAAATGATATACCTATAGTGTACCTACCACCAACCATTAACCTACTGAGGATATCCCTACCTAACTCATCAGTCCCTAGTAGGTGTTGAGGTGATGGTGGTTGTCTAGCCCTACCTAAGTTAAACTCGTACGGGTTGTAGGGGGTGTAGACGAAGCTAACTACTACTAATAGTAGGATACCTACTAATACATATAGTGAAGTATACGCAACTCTATTAGATTTAAACACCCTCCACATACTAGCTAATTGCTTCCTCCTAGCTTCTGAAGCCTTCTTAAGTATTAAGTCATCCTCCATAGGATATCCCTAATCCTAGGGTCTATATACGCGTAGACTACATCTACAACTATGTTTATCACTATGAATACTAACACCATGAAGAGTATAATACCTTGAATTAAGATGTAATCCCTAAAGAATATAGCATCTATTAGTAACGACCCTATACCAGGCCATGCGAATACAGTCTCAGTAATTATAGCACCACCTAATAAATTACCTACTTGGAGACCCATTATCGTAACTATAGGTATTAAAGCATTCTTAAGTACGTGTCTCATAATCACTACCCTATCCTTAAGTCCTTTAGCAACAGCTGTTAACACGTGATTACTACTTAATGCTTCAATAACTGAAGACCTAGTAATCCTAGTTAGGTTGCCCATCAATACTAATGATAAGGTTATAGCTGGTAAGACTATATGTCTAGGGCTTTCAGCACCACTTGAGGGTAGTAACTTCAAACTAACTGAGAACACGTATATGAGTATTAATGCTATCCAGAATGAAGGTGTTGAAGCACCTACTAACGAGATTATAGATGTTATGTATGAGACTTTAGAATTAGGTCTTAACGCAGATAGAATACCTAAGGGTAACGCCACAGCTACTGCTATAACCTCAGCAACTAACGCTAAGACTATAGTGTATGGTAGTCTAAAAAGTATCTCATTAATAACTGGTGTACCGAACTTTATAGACCTACCGAAATCACCTCTAAGTATAGTTGATACGTAGTCAATGAATTGTACGTGGAGGGGTCTATCAAGACCTAACTGCTCTCTAATCCTCTGAACATCCTCCTCAAGAGCTTCAGGCCCTGCTATAAGCCTAGCTGGATCACCAGGTAGTACACGGACTAATATGAAGATGAATAGTAGAGCACCTATGAGTGTAGGTATTGAGTGCCATACCCTCCTAACTAGATATCGTACTAGCGTCATTAACTATCCTAAAGTTATTTAGGTAGGGGTTTAAAAACTATGCTGGTAATTCTTAATGTATGAACCGGGATGTAAATATTAATTCAGTAACGTACCAGTAACTATAAAAATTATTTAATTACCTTAATCAGTAGTAGAAAGTGTTTATGAAGTTATGTTCTACTAAATTACCTGCCTTCTTAAAACTAGGGCATACTCTAGATATAGGGCATGAGTTAACTACCTCACATACAGGCCTCTCCCTACTACAGTACTTCCTACCGAAAACCCATAAGAAGTCGTCAAGGACTTCAGGTCTAACACTGAATACCCTACACATTAACTTATACGCATACCTCACATTAACCCTTAACTTAACATCCTCATACTCAGTAAACTCAACCCTACTTAAGACCTTAGAAACTGTATCACTATCTAACTCTATAAGTCGTAGACGTAGTGCTAACCTACTTAAGTGGTTGTCCACAGGTACTTCAACATTTTGAGGATCTCTAACCTCTAACAACCCCCTCCTCATAACGAACTTAAGGAATAAGAAGAACTTCTTCTCTACAGGGTCTGAATAAGCTTTAAACACCTTAAACAAATCACTTAACCCGTTCTTATAAGGATGTCTTACATACCCTTCAGACCTACTCAGTAATTCAGTTACAGAACCGTTGAAGTACTTAATTAGTTTTAACGCAGCATCCCTTAATAACTCAGCCCTAGTACTTGGGTCCCATATAACTACGTTTCTCGAAGTTCTTAACCATTTAATAACGTCTTCAGTACTTACCCTCAACATATTCTCAGGGTTGAAGAAGTCTGGAGACTCATCATATTTTAACTTCCCTAACCTATACAGTAGGTCTGCCCCGTGGTAGAACTTACCGTTGATGTAATCCTCAAATACATCACCTCTTGAAGTCCTATGATCTATTGATACCATGAAGAAGAAATACCTTAGTACTTGTTCTGGGTTGTCACTTCTTGATGGATAGAAGTCCGGGTCTGTAAAGTCCTCTAAGTACGTTACGACTTTATTGAATACCTCCTCTATAACTCTACCGACAGCATATACCTGACCTACATTAACAGCTACATACACGATTTAGTGAATTTCATGAGAGATTAAAAACGTTTAGCTACGTAGTTTTATGGGTTTAGTTATGGTTGGTCCGGTAATTATTAGGGCTAGGAAAGGAGATATAGCTGAGAGGGTTGTAGTTTGTGGTGATCCAGCACGTACTGAGCATGTAGCATCACTACTTGAGAATCCTAAACTAGTTAATAGTAATAGAGGTCTACTAACATATACTGGTACGTATAGAGGTATACCGGTAACAGTAGCTACTCACGGTATTGGAGGTCCTTCATCAGCTATAGTTGTTGAGGAGTTAGCTATGTTAGGTGGTAAGGTATTCGTTAGGTTAGGTACTTGCGGTGCTATGGTTAAGGGTTTAGGTATTGGTGATATAGTCATACCGACAGCTGCAGCGTATAATCAAGGAGGTCTCTACTACCAGTATATAAAGGAGAACATATGTACGGCCTCAGCACCACACTACGAAGTACTTAACGTTATAGTTAATGAGGTTAGTAAGTCAGGTGTTAAGTACGTAGTAGGTCCTGTAGTAAGTAGTGATGCGTTCTACGCTGAAGACCCTGAATTCGTTAGGAAGTGGACTAGTAGGGGTGTAATAGCTGTTGAGATGGAGTGTGCTACATTATTCGTTCTAAGCCTTATGAGGGGTTTGAAATCCGGTGCATTACTACTAGTTAGTGATTCATTAGTTGAGGAGTTAGGGTTTGCAACAGCTGAGGAACTACGTCACTACGTAGAGAGGGCTGGTAGGATAGTACTAGAAGCTATTACTAAGGTTAAGGTAGACTAGATATCCCGTCATAACCACTAATACAAAGTATTTTATTTTTAAATTACTCATTATTTTGGATGAGCTAATGCGTAAGTTAATACTACCTATACTGTTAATACTAATACTCACGATAATACCGACCTACCCACAGTCCTACAACACCTCAGTAGTTAGTAGGGGTAGGTACGTAACTATAGTTGCTGTTAGTCAACTACCTAACGGTAGCTACGTCGGTGTTACTGCAGAACTCCACGTCAGGATATCCTGCCCAGGATCAGGTCATGTATACGTTGAGACCTTACCCCTAAGTGAGTTAGACCTTCAAGCATCAACTAGAGTAGCTGCTTTAGTAGCTAGTAGGGTAGCAGGTATTGACTTCAGAGCTTGTGATTACTACGCATCAATAACTTCTGAAGCCCCTATAGTTGGCGGTCCTAGTGCTAGTGGTGTTACTGCAGTAGCTTTCGCATCAGCATTACTTAACCTACCGTTAAGAAGTGATGTAGTTATGACTGGTATGATAATGCCTGACGGTAGTGTAGGACCTGTTGGAGGTCTTAAAGCTAAGCTTGAAGCAGCTGCAAGTATAGGTGCTAAGAAGTTCTTAGTACCTTACGGGCAGGTATACGATGTTGAGTACGTCACAGTTACTGAGCGTAGGGGCTCTGTAGTTATTTATAGGACTGAGCAAGTAGTTGTTGATTTAGTAGATTACGGACGTAAGTTAGGTGTTGAGGTAGTACCTATAGCTAATATCTTTGAAGCTCTTGAAGTATTTAGTGACGGTATTTATAGGAAGCCTGTAGCTAGTGAGGCTATAGGAATTATTGAGAGTATGCGTTCAGGACTAGACCCGATATTTAAGGATTGGGTTAGTAGTATTAAGTATGAAGTTAGTAACTACTTAAGTGCTGGTGATTCTATAAGGAGTACTGCTTTAAAGTCATTAAGTCGTAGTGAGGCTACATACATTAACAACCTACTTAATAATATAGAGTCTAGGATTAACGACTTAATAACTACAGCTAAGGGTTTTGAGGGTAGGGGGTTACTATATGCAGCAGCTTCAACATATTTCCAAGCGTTAATAAATGTAAAGTGGCGTTACTACATACTTAAGTCTATATTAGATAGTGATTACTTAAGGAGTACTACATACAATATCAACTCAACAATTTATAAGTTAATTGATGAGGTCTACAACTCAGTTAGTGAGAGTATTAGTTTAGAAGGTATTAGCGTGTTAGCTAATGTGTTGGAGAGGGTTTACGACGCATACATATACTTGAATAACTCATTAAGTTCTCAAGGTATTGAACAAACTACTTACTACTTAGCACTCGCGGATGCTAGAGTATATACTGCGAAGTTATGGTTTAAACTGCTTAGTAGGGGGTCTGAATCCAGTAGGTATATATCAGTTAAAGATATTAAGAGTTTAGTAGTTAGTATAGAATCACTAGCTCAGAACATCTACGCATACATACTAGCATTCTCAAGTAGTTTAACAATACCTTCAGATATATTTAATGAAGCATATATGAGGTACTCATTAATGAGTAGGTTAAGTAATGACTTAGATAAGTTCTCAGTAGGTCTGAGTTCATTAGGTTATATGTACTTAACACTAGTTACTATGTTTGTTAAGGACTATAACGACTCAGTTAAAGCCTTAAACAGTACTATACTATCAACTCTAGAATTCTTAAGTACTTCAATACCTATAGATGCTGTAGTCTATATGGAATTAACTAACGCTTATTCTTCAGACCCTCAATACCAGACATATATGTTAGCAAGACTATCAATGCTCCTATCAACATATCTAAACCTAGAATACATAGGTAAGCAACCATTAATAATAGAGGGTGAGACCACCTTAACCACAACTACTAAAACAGTTACTAAGACAGTAGTAATTACTGAAACAGTTACTGTTACTGAGAAGGTAAGTACTACACAAATCAGTAGTAACTATAGAGGAGATCTAACCACTACGTTAATATCTATATGTATAATCGTAATCCTAGCCTTAGCATTAATCATAGCTAGAACCCCTATCAAGACAAAACACTAAACACATCATTACATAGGATTACTAACTACTTAATAAACTACTGTAGATCTTATAGGGATCACTATTGGTTAGAGTTGCATACTACGGTGATGTTGGGAGTTATAGTGAGGAAGCTTCTCTAAAGTTCTTTAAACATGCTGAACTACGTCCATGTAGGAGGTTTAAAGACGTATTCGACTACGTAGTGAGTAAGGAGGTAGACTTCGGTGTAGTCCCTATAGAGAATTCTTTAGAGGGTAGTGTTGGTGAGGTCTACGACTTACTTAAGGATTTTAACGTCATGATATATGGTGAGGTTCAGTTAAGGATTTCACACTGCTTGATAGCTCTCCCAGGAGTTGAGTTAGGGAGTATTAAGTATGTCTACTCCCACCCTCAAGCACTAGCTCAATGTTCTAAATTCCTAGATAGGTTAGGTGTTGATGTAGTCCCTTACCATAGTACATCATCTGCTGTGAGGATGATTAGGGAGAGAGGTCTTAAGGATTCAGCAGCAGTTGGTAGTTTAAGAGCTGCTGAGTTATACGGTATGGAGGTATTAGCACGTGATATTCAGGACAACCCTAACAACTACACTAGATTCTTAGTTATTGCGTTACACGACCATGAACCTACAGGGAATGATAAGACTTCAGTAATTATAGGACTCCCGCATATTCCAGGATCTCTCTATAGGGCATTACATGAATTCGCTATTAGAGGTATTAACCTAACTAAGATTGAGTCAAGACCTAAGAAGGAGGTGGTGTGGGAGTATATATTCTTCATAGATTTCGAAGGTCATAGGTTGGATAGTAAGTGTTTAGAAGCTCTTAACGCCTTACGTAACTCTGTACCGTTTATGAAGGTCTTAGGTTCATACCCTAAAGCTACTTAAACATAACTTATTACTGATTAAGTAACTAGTAAATATTTCTACTTAGGTATTAGGTCTAAGTTATAAAGTGTTTATAGCTAATCATGAACTTCTTAAAAATATTTAAATGTTGTTTTAGAAGGTTATGGGTGGTTCAGTGAGTATAGCTAGGAGTGCTAAGCTACTCTTAATAGCTATAGCTGTAGGTTTCGTAGTAGGTATTGTTCTAGGGTATGCTGTAAGTATTACATTACCTAAGACTACTCAAGCAGTACTAGCTGATTGGTTTAAAGCTCTAGGTGATATATTCGTACGTTTAATTAGGGTAGTAATACCGTTACTTATATTCTTCACTATAGCTGCTGCAACATCATCTATAGCTAGTGCTAAGAAGTTAGGTAATATCTTAATCTTAATCCTAGTAGTCTATATACTGACTTCAGCATTAGCTGCTTTCTGGGGTGTCTTAGCAGGTCAGATATTCACTCCAGGAGCTTTAGTAGGTCTTCAAGTACCTAAAGACTATAAACCACCTACACCACCATCAGGTGTTAGTATACTACTATCATTCTTCCAGACAGACTTCAACTCCTTACTAACTGTTGGTGGTTCTATGACTATGATAATATTCGCGATATTATTAGGTGTTGCTGTTGTGTTATTAGGTGATGAGGGTAAGAAAGTCTCTCAATACCTATCACTAGCTTCTAAGATTATGATATCATTCGTTAGAGTTGTTATGTATTACGCACCTATAGCTGTATTCGCATATGCTGCGTGGTTAATGATTAAGTACGGACCTCCTATGTTAGGTGCTTACGTTAAGTTCGTAGCAGCTCAGTACAGTTTCTCACTACTCCACTTCTTCATAATATACTCAGTACTCGTAATGTTAGGTGGTTTAAACCCTATGAAATACCTTAGAATTCAGTCAACACCATTCCTAATAGCATTTACTACTAGGTCTTCAGCAGTAACCCTACCTTATAATATGGAGGCTGCTAAGAGGATGGGTGTGCCTGGAGAGTTATTCGGGATTACACTACCTATAGGAGCTACTACGAATATGGATGGGACAGCACTATATCAAGCGTTAAGTGCTATGTTCATAGCTCAACTATTCGGGATAACGTTAACACCTTACCATATATCATTAATAGTATTAGCTGCTGTGGTAGGTTCTGTAGCTACTGCTGCAATACCTGGTGGTGGGACTGTAATGTTAGCGTACGTGTTATCAGTTGTAGGACTACCGTTAGAAGGTGTTGGGATAATGTTAGTCATAGACCCTATAACAGATGCTATGAGGACAGCTATAAACGTATCAGGAGATAACGCATCTACAGTCCTCATAAGCAGGTTCTTAGGATATAAACTACAGCCTCAATAAACCAAAATTTTTCTTCCCATAATAACAACTTCGTAGCTACGGGGTTATAAGGGTATGTTAGTAATACCAGTCTTCATCCTAACCTTATTAATAAGTTCTAAATACCACTGAGGTTGTGTAGAGTCCCTCACTACTCTATCAGGTGTGTAAGGTCTTAAGTCTATGACTGGAGTACCGTTGAATAGGTCTAAACCTTCAACGTATAAGAACCTACCATCACGTCTAACGAGTCTAACTATAGTTATAGCTATTGGGTTAGGCCTATGTGGTGAGTCTGTACAGAAAACACCTACTACAGGTAATTCCTCAGGACTTAACCCTAATTTAATCAACTTCCTAGGTCTTACCTCAAGAACTTCCCTACGATCCTCTGGAACTTTATGTAGGTACGCTATAATAATTATATGTGAGAAGCCGTCAATACCTTTAAGACCTTTAGCAAATTCTTCATATACTTCAATAACTCCTGAAACCCCTGTTAAAGACTCTCTAACCTCATCATCACTAAACGATGTGTGGATAACACCTATAGGTCTTAACCAGAACTTACTACTCATGACCCAACCCAAAAACCTACTTACTCCTCACTTATTAGGTTTTTAACGTTTTAAGTCATTTACTGTAGGTGTAGTACTTGTCAGACCTTAGAACAATCCTTAAGAAGTTATTGAAGGGTGAGTTAAGTGTTGATGAGGCTGAGAAACTTATTAAGTTATTAGCTGTTGAGGACTTAGGTAATGTAGTATTTGATGTTAGTAGGGAGTTACGTAGGGGTATTCCTGAGGTTGTCTTAGGTGAGGGTAAGGACTTAAACACCTTATTAAGTATTGCTAAGTACTTAACACCTAAGTTAGGTAGGTTAATAATTTCTAGAGTTCCTAAGGAATTACTAACACATCTTTCTGAGGAGTTAAGTAAGGATTTCTCAGTAAGTACTTACAGTAGGTGTGGGTTAGTAGTTGTTAGGGGTAAGGGGTTCGAGAGTGATGTGTTGAGGTGTAGAGTTGCTGTAGTTACTGCAGGTACTGCTGATACCCCAGTAGCTGAGGAGGTTGAAGCTATACTTAAGGAGTTTAGGTGTGAAGTACTCAGTATATATGATGTAGGTGTTGCAGGTCTTCAAAGAGTTATTAACGCTGTTAAGAAGATTAAGGAGTTTAACGCTGATGTAGCTGTAGTTATTGCTGGTAGGGAGGGAGCACTACCCTCAGTAATATCATCACTACTAGACATACCTGTAGTTGCTGTACCGACATCACATGGTTACGGCTTCGGAGGTTCTGGGATTTCAGCATTAACATCAATGCTTCAGTCATGTTCTCTAGGTATTGCAGTAGTTAATATAGATAACGGTGTTGGTGCAGCATTATTCACTATGTTGATATGTAGACGTATTAGTTATGTGAGGGAGGTTTGTGGGTAAGGTATTAGTTGTAGACCCTACATTAGCTGGAGTCTCAGGTGATATGTTAGTAGCTGCTTTATTAGACTTAAACAGTAAGAAATCATTACTTGATGAGTTATCAAGGTCTTTAAGTAGGTTACCGCAGGTTAAGGAATTCAACGTAGTTGTTGAGGAACGTAACGTTAGTGGTTTTAAGGCTAAGTATGTTAGGTTATCAGTAAGTGAGGTTAGGGAGGTTATCACAGGTAAGGACTTAATCAATTACTTAGAACGTGTAGGTAGTGACTTAAGCTTAAGTGAGGATGTTATGAGGTTAGCTAAGGACGTACTAACTAGTATACTTAAGGTTGAGGCATTAATACATAACTCAACAGTTTATGACGTACATCTCCATGAGGTAGGTTCTATAGATACTTTATTCGATATACTAGCTACTCTCACGATATTAGATGATATGGGGTTACTCAATAGTAGGAAGTACTCACTCCCAGTAGCTGTAGGTGGTGGTTTAGTAAGGACTGAACATGGCTTAATACCTAGTCCAGCGTACGTGACGTTAGAGATACTTAAGTCTAGGAATTACTACGTAGTTGGTGGACCTATTAATGAGGAATTAACAACACCTACAGGTGCTGCATTACTAGTAACTCTATTCAAACCTGTTAAGTACTTACCTTTAATGAAGGTTGAAGGAGTTGGTTATGGTTGTGGTAGTAAGGTGTTTAAGGAATTACCGAATATCCTTAGAGTAGTATTAGGTACTTCAGATGAGTTAAACATGTTAAGTTATGATGATGTATACGTACTTGAGACAAACGTAGATGACGTTACTGGTGAGGTCTTAGGTTATGTGGTGGAGAAGTTATTGAGTTTAGGTGCTTTAGACGTAGCTATAATACCTACAACTACTAAGAAGGGTAGGCCTGGACATATAGTTAAGGTTATATGTAGGGAGGAGTTAGTACCTGAACTAACTAAGTACTTAGTTGAGGGGTTAGGTACCCTCGGTGTTAGAGTCTTAAGAACTAGTAGGTATGTAGTACCTAGGAGGGAGGTTAAGGAGTTAAGCATTAGTGATGGGGGTAAGGAGTTTAAAGTTAGGGTTAAGGTATGTATGGATAATCAAGGTAATATCATTAGGGTTAAACCGGAATTCGATGATTTGAAGAGAGTTGCTGAGGAGTTGGGGGTACCGGTTAGTAAGTTAGTTAGTGAGGTCTTAAGGAATCTTAAGTAGTGTCTAGGATATTACGTGTTGGAGGAATCCAGAAATAATTAAAACTATAGTTGATGCTATTAGAACACCTAATTCTATAGCTATTAACGACTTAAATCTGTTGAAGCCCATGATGAACACTATTAACGATGCTGTCCAAGCACCAGTAACTGGGAGTGGTATCGCTACGAATATAGTCAACCCTATAAGTCCTTTCTTCTCTACCTTAACCCCCTCCCTCCTAGCACGTTCAAGTAATCTTATGTAGGTCTTAAGTATAGCTGATGGTATACACCTTAAACTCCTGATTAGGCGGTCTAAGTAGTTAAGTATTGATAACGCTATAGGTGCTACTAGTAAGTTCCCAATGATAGCTAATACTATAGCTAATACCTCCTCATTAAAATCATTAAATAGTATTAACGCTAACGGTATTGAACCTCTAACCTCAGCTATTGGGAGTAATGAAGTTATGAAGACAGTAATATAGTTTAATATATTATACATTAAGTAGTTCTCCCTTCACAACAACTCACTATATAGTTACTTAAGTCATTAATTGTTAGTCCGTGGATTACTCCGTTAACCTCCTTACTAAACCTCTCTAACTCCTTAACAACACTTTCTACAGGTACCCACTTAAGTCTAGCCTCAATATCATATACTAAAGTATTAGGGTATGTGAAGAAGTCACCAGTTATTAAAACACTCTCTAAGACCCCCTCAAACACCTTAACATGAATCCTTAGTAAACCTGCAGGTGTTTTATAAGTACATACCCTATTAAACCCTGAACCCCTCCTAAACTCGTAGACCCACTCAAAACTCCTATACTTCTTAACAACCTCTTCTAACTCCTTCAACTCCCAATCATTTAAATCACCATCAACTACATCTACGTTTAATACCTCCTTAACAGCCTTCTTAAACGCTACTACTACATCATCTACTGATGGTTTATAACCTAACTCACGCTTAACTGTAGTTATCCTCTCCTCAAAACTCTTAACTACTTTATCACTTAACTTCTCTATAGGTAGTTTAAGTATTTTAAGCATTAACTCTACGTTGAAGTCTAGTAGTACAGTACCGCAGAATAGTACTCCATCGTAATCCACGTATATACCAGTACCTGATATCTTACGACCACTAACTTCAACATCATTCTTAGGTCTGAATACAGCTTTAGTAACTCCTAAGTTATGGAATGCTTTAATAGGTATCTTTATTAAGTACTCATACATTGAACTAATATCTAGATTAGCTACGTAATTCCTAGGAATCCATAACTCCCAACCAGGTGTATCCTCATACATTAGTATTGTACCACCACCTGTAGGCCTCCTATTAACCCTAAAACCTAACTCCTTAGCTAACTCAACATTTACCTCCTCATAGACGTCCTGGTTAAAGCCTACGAGTATTACTGGTGGGTCGAAAATATTAACACGTAGTGTAGGTGGTGACTTACCTAACCCAACACCTTTAGTTAATACTTCCTCAGTAGCTAGTAGGTAATCATCTGGAGCTCTATGGAATAAGAATCTCCAAGTACTCATTAAGATCCTAGAAAGACTTACTCTACACCTTAAAAACTTACTGAATATCTATACTAGGTAAGAACTTGCTGATAGTATTCGTAACATCTAACATACACTATGAAGTACCTGAACTAGGTATTTACGGTAAGGACTTCCCATCAATAAGTTTAACAGGTAGTAAGTGTGAGTTGATGTGTAAGCATTGCTACGGTAAATTACTGAATAATATGTTACATGTTGAAGGACCTAACAAATTAGTAGGTCTTACTAGGGAGTTAAAGGATTCAGGAATTACTGGTGTCTTACTTAGTGGTGGTTGTGATAGGTTTGGTAGGGTACCTTTTGAGAAGTACTTAAGAGTTATTAAGTATTTGAAGGATTTAGGACTTAAGGTATTCATACATTCAGGTGTTGTTGATGATGTTAGAGCTAGAATGCTTAGGGATTCTGGAGTTGATGCTGTGTTAATAGATTTAGTAGTTCATGAAGGTAGTGTTAAGGAGGTTATAGGTCTTCAAGACTTTAATGCTTACTTAAGGACTTACGAAATACTTAAGGATTACGGATTAACAGTAATTCCACATATAGTTATAGGGCTTTATAAGGGTTTACCGAGTAATGAGTTTAAAGCTATTGATGTACTCTATAAGAACCCACCTAAAGCTGCTGTATTCGTAGTATTCACACCATATCCAGGAACTCCTTACGAGTCTTTAAACCCACCAAAACCTCAGTACGTGTTGGATGTGCTTAAGTATGGTAGGGAGAGACTTAACGGTATACCGTTAACTATTGGTTGTATGAGGCCTAGGAGTGAGGATTACTTAAGTATTGAGTTAAGAGCTATTGAGTTAGGTTTTAACGGTATCGCATTCCCAACAACTCAAACACTACATTACCTAGTTGAGAGGGGGGTTAAGTTTAGAGTAGTTCATGAGTGTTGTGCATCTATTTACGAATACGTTAAGTATTAATTACTGTATGTATAGTTACTTAGGAGTTATACATGTCCTCACAAAATCATGAATCACCTGATTATGTGAGGGTTAGTACTGCAGCTGATATAGTGTTAGGTTTTACTAACGGTAAGTTCTTCAGGAATACATACCCATTCTGTATAAACCTACTCCTACACTTTAACGATGGTTGTAAAGCTAATTGCTTATACTGTGGTCAGGCTAGGGAAGTTAGTAAGACACCTATATGTAGGTCTTTAATACGTGTTGAATGGCCTTTAAGGAGTTTAGATGATATTATTGAGAGGTTAAGTAAGTTTAACTATAGTGGTTGTTCTCTAAGGCCTTATAGGGTCTGCGTAGCATCTATAACTAATCCTAAGGCTTTAGAAGCTGAGGTCGAAGTTATTAAGAGGGTCTACAGGGTTACTGGATTACCTATATCAGCACTAATAACACCTTCATTATTTACTAAGGAGTGGATGAAGAAGTTAAGAGATGTAGGTACTGAACGTATAGGTATAGCTATTGACTGTGCTACTAAAGAGATATTCAACCTACTTAGGGGTAGGGGTGCTGGAGGACCTCATAGGTGGGAAAGGTATTTAGAAGGTATTGAAGAAGCTGTTGAGGTTATGGGTAAGGGTAGAGTAGGTATTCACTTAATAGTTGGTTTAGGTGAGAGTGAGGAGGAAGCTATAAGATTAATACAGCAAGTACATGACTTAGGTGTTGAAACACATCTATTCTCATTCTACCCAGAAGAAGGTTCAGTACTTGAGGGCTGGGTAAGACCACCAATAAGTCAGTACAGGAGAGTACAACTAGCTAGATACCTAATCAACACAGGGATAAGTAGGTATGAATGGATGAAATTCAACTCCCAAGGACAGGTAATAGACTTCGGAATACCTAAAGGACAGTTAGAAGAAGTAATAGAGAGTGGATTACCATTCATAACATCAGGATGCCCAGGATGTAACAGACCATACGCAAATGAAAGACCTAGTGAAAGACCTAGAAACTACCCATACATACCTAAAGGCAAGGAAATAGAGAAAATAAAGAATGAGTTAACGATATATAAAGAATTTACAAATAATATCAACAACCTAAGAAATTACTTCAACTTAAATAGGATGTAGACTTTAACGAGGCGGTAAGTTTATTTAAACCTCTTATAACTTTAGGAACTAATTTAGTAGGTGATTATAGATATATACTCCATACTCATATAAATACTACCCGTACCAGTCCTACCACTTAAATATATGTTTACATTAAACCAACTACGGCTCGACCCTAACGTATTATTAAATATCCCAAATTGCGTTAGAGGGAACATAGCATAACCTTCATATATTACTAACATACTTCCAGCAACACCTCCTACTTGAGCTGATGAGAACGTAGCATAAGATGAAATTTGCTTAGAATTGTCGGTACTGTTAATTAGTGAAACCGTAACCTCTATAGATGTATCTGGAGCTTTCCCAGGATTTAACACTAAGATCTTCAAATAAACAACTACCAATGACTTATTACTATCAATTTCTGTCACGTCATAAAACGTAATATTTAAGATTAATTCCTTCCCATTCACGACTATGTATTTATTATCTGATTTCGTAAGTACTACTAATTCATTAGCGTAATTCTCGTCTAAGTTCGTATACCTCTCCTCACCAGAATTTATTTCATTACTGGCATTTACCCATTCCTCCCACCCAGTACCATTATTTTTGTACCAAGTTTTACTATAGTTATAGTAGAACCCAGCTACCGGGTCTGAACATGGTTTACCATCATATTGACACCTAACTGTTATGCTATGGTTTTTCTCTAATATAGATGAGCCAGCTATTATATCTTCAGGACTTATCCCTAGTGGTGGGTATTGTATAGGTGGTATTATTATTGGTGGGAGTAGTTCCTCTACCTTAAACACCCTACCTCTAGACGTTACTATTATGTCTATTTCTGATATGTTGCTTATGCCTAATACTTCTATAGGTTTTGATGATGTTATTGGGATTTTTATCCATGGG
>CAZZLT010000008.1:0-5924 GCA_964655125.1 uncultured Desulfurococcaceae archaeon
ACTTCTTCCCATAACTTATTCTGACCCTCCCATAACTTCCTAGTCTCTTCTCTTAAACCCCTAACCTCCTCCCATAACCTACTAACATTTTCCCATAGTTTATTCTGTCCTTCCCTAAGAGCTCTTACCTCCTCCCATAACCTATTCTGACCTTCTCTTAAAGCCCTCACTTCCTCCCAAAGTCTGTTTTGATTCTCCCAAAGCTTATTCTGACTCTCCCTAAGACTCCTAACTTCCTCCCATAACCTATTCTGACTTTCTCTTAAAGCCCTAACCTCTTCCCAAAGTCTGTTTTGATTTTCTCTTAAAGCCCTCACTTCCTCCCAGAGCTTATTCTGACCTTCTCTAAGAGCTCTTACCTCCTCCCATAACCTACTAATATTCTCCCATAACTTCCTAGTCTCTTCTCTTAAACCCCTAACTTCTTCCCATAGTTTATTCTGATTTTCCCATAACTTCTTCTGACCCTCCTCTAATCTTGAAAACCTATCTAAGAGTTCTTTATAACCTAATAAACCCATCAAAGCATACCTAAACTCAACATCCTTCTCAAGCAACTCAATAAATATCTTCTTAACTACTTCAGAGTTACTCACTACCACACCTACTATACAGAGCAGATAGAATCTTATAACGTTATCCGTAGTATGGGGAGTAATATTTTAGTTGTTTAAGACTATATAAAACTCGGTGTTTATGAAGGGGGTTAAGAGTTACTATAGTGTCTTACTAGCTACGACTACAGCATCGTTTCTTACACCATTTACTACATCGTCTATAGCTGTTGTATTACCTGTAATAGCTGGGGAGTTTAACGTAACCTTAGCTAGTGTTAATTGGGTTGTTAATGCTTTCTTAATAACGTTAGCTTCTACAGTCTTAGTGATTGGTAGGGTTAGTGATTGGTTAGGTAGGGGGAGGGTATTCACTTCAGGTATTATAGTGTTTACGGTCACATCATTAGTTACTTCCTTAGCACGTAGTTATGTTGATGTAATTATATGTAGGTCTCTTCAGGGTATAGCTACAGCTATGATCTCAAGTACTGCAGTAGCTGTGTTAAGTGAGGAATTACCGAAGGAGAGGAGGGGTATGGGTATAGGTATAAATACTACAGCTGTTTACTTAGGACTTAGTCTAGGCCCTCTAATTGGTGGTTACTTAACTAATTACTTCGGGTGGCGTTCACTATTTACTTTAAAGACTATAATGTCGTTGATGAGCTTAGTAATAACTGTAAGGTATATAAAGTTAGGGAGGGGTAGTACGTTAAGACCGGATATCCCCTCATCAGTACTTATAATCTCCTCAATAGTTATGATTATTTACGGTACATCAAATATAAGTAACTTATACGGGATTATAGTAGCGTCCTTCGGAAGTGTTTTACTCATTACGATGTTTTTAGTAGAACGTAGTAGTCCTAAGGTATTACACCCATCACTACTTAAGAAGAGGGTCTTAGCAGTTAATACTGCTGCATTACTTAACTATAGTGCTACCTACGCATTAACAGTATTATTAAGTACTTACCTTCAGAAATTACGTGGTTTACCACCTAGTGATACTGGTTTAATACTAACAACTCAACCAATACTTCAGGTACTTTTATCACCTATTGCTGGTTTACTAGCAGATCGTTACGACCCATCAATAATAGCTACTCTCGGTATGGCTACAATAACTATCGGAGTCTTCAACTTATTAACATTTATTGATTATGAAACCCCTATAACATACTTAATCTACGTGTTGATGATGTTAGGTACCGGTTTCGCATTCTTCACATCCCCTAACACTACAGCAGTGATGAATATGAGTCCTAGAGAAGCTTACGGTTCTGCAACTGCGTTATTAGCTACTATGAGGTTTTTAGGACAGGCGTTCAGTATATCAGTGATTACATCGATAATGACTATACAGGAGGATTTAATGATAGCTATAAAGACCTCATTAACTGTCTACATAATCTTAAGCATTATTGGGACTACGTTATCGTTAGTACCTAGGTCTAAAGTAGGGAGTAGTTAAATTACTGGGGCTTCCTAGAATACATTGATTAATGTTATGTAGAGGTATGTTGAGGTTATTGATGTTGTTAAGACGTAGATTAACATGTAGAGTGGTTTATCAAGTATTGCTACGTATATGTAGCCTCCGACAGCCCACATAAACCCGAATACTAGTCCGAAGAAGCCGTAGGCTAGTGGTCTCTTAGACGGTTCTACAAGTAATGCTATAGTAGCTCTCATAATACTCTCCTCAGAACACATTATAATACCCCACGGTATAGCTGAGAAGTATATTAGTTCGTGGGGGGCGTACATTATCAAGACTATAAACACTGGTGTTAAGGCCGGGATCGTGAGTAGAGTCTTAAACTTAACTTTATCGAATAAAACACCTAACGGTACTGCTACGATCGCATCTACAAACATAGCTATAGCGTATATAAACCCGATCTCAGCATCACTTACAACACCACGTATTTTAAGGTAGTATGAGGCTATAGACCAATGCATAAATCCTAAAACTAAGACGCTAGTTGCTAATGTGTAGATCCAGAATGACTTACTGTAACCTCTAACAACTAACTTAGACTTCCTAACACTAGTAGATTTAAGTTTAGGGTGTAGACGCCATGCTGTAGCAACTAGTAGTACTGAGATCATACCTGGGATTATGAGTGTGAGGTAGGCTACCCTATAACCGTAGAGTGTTAGTAAGATACTAACTAGTACAGGCCCTAAGAAAGCACCTACCTGATCTAATAACTCATGAATACCGAAGCCCTTACCAACACCAATACCTTCAGAGACCTCAGCAACGATGACGTCCCTAGTAGGTGCTCTTAACCCCTTACCAAGCCTCTCAATAATGTATAGAACTACTACATCATGCCATGTAGGGGCGAATGCAATCATAGGTATACTTAATGAAGTTATTAAGTAACCTAATAATGTCGAACCCCATAACACTGTAGAGGATTGGAGTATAGTTGCTATATAACCTGAGAATAACCTAAAAGCAAGACCTAAAAACTCACCAACACCTACTAACGCAGTAGCTACTACAGGTGCTTTAATCTCAGCTAAGTAAGCACCACTAACAGACCTACCACCCTCATAAACAACATCAGCAAATAATGAGACTAAACCTAGTAGTAGGAAGACTAATAACACCCTACGTTGAGTACTCATGATACCACATTTGAAGTATGATGTAATGATTTAAAAGCTTTAAAACTTGGAAATACTTAAAAAGGAAGTAATTATTTAACCACCTTGTAATGTCCTAATAACGTATAACTCGTTAAACCTACATATACTGTCCTCAGGACTTACTGACTTACCCCCAGATAGGAATATTAGGTGTTCAGGTACTACAGGTACGTTCTTCTCCTTAATTAACGACCACATAACCTCAGCTATAGATGAACACCTACTTAACTCTAGACATACCTCACTACCTAGTAACTCAGCTAGATTACCTAAGAATTTAATACATACCCTCATTAAATTCCTAACCTCTTCTTAACCCTCTCAACAGCTGTTTCCAACTCTGTAAGTCCTAACTTAATTAACGTATCCTTAGTAGGTATCCCTAACTCATCCCAACCTAACTCACTAAAGTACTGTATCTTAAGCTTTCTAACCTCCTCACGATCTCCAGTCTTACCCCTGTAAGGACCGCTTGGTAATGGTTCGTAGAACCTAGGTGGGTTATCATCGTGTACCCTAGGATCCCAGTACACGTCAGGACCTCCAAGCAGTAGTAACACCCTCTGTAACGTCAGTATCCTAGGCCCTAACTCCTTATAGAGTTCGTCCTTACTCATACCCCAACCAGTAACTACGTTTAAGAACTTAATCACTGTATCCTCAGGTATGTTGAATAGGTTGAACCAGCATACAACTGCACTATCGAAGAATGCCTTCCACGACTCAGACTCTATAGTATTTATAGGTAGTCCAGCAACTGATGTATGATCACCTCCATGTACTGAACATACGTAAGCTATTGGTTGTGGGAAGTCAGCCTTACTCCTAATCCCGTGAGCACCTATACCTATACCCTTAGCCTGGATAGCGTACTTAAGTACTTCCTCAGGTTTAAGACCCTTCATCTCAGCAATCTTTAAAGCAGCTCTGTAGGTACCCTCAGCTAATACCTTACCAATACCTCTACGATACGTTATATCCTCAATTAACTTACTAGCTACTTTAAAATCACCCCATCTTAACTCATAACCTACATCCTCCTTAGTAAGTACTCCCTTCTCATATAGTTCGAATGCAAAGCCCATAACATTACCTGTTTGAATACCGCATAATCCTAAATTATCAGCTAGAGCTGATAATGCTGTAAATTCCTTAACATCGAATATACCTAGGTTAGACCCTAAGTAAGCACCCATCTCATAATCAGGTCCGTCAGTTAAGTAGTACTTACCATCTATACTAACTATACTTACCTTCATACATGAGAGTGGACATCCCCAATCACTCCAATACCTCCTAACCCATACCTTAGTCTCTAGGTCATGATGACTATACTCTATGACGTCATGCCATTCCTCCTGCCAATTCCTTATAGGTTCTGAACTCTTCCTATTACCTGCGAAGTAATACTCTGATGGTGTACCCCAGAACTTAAACCAGTAGTTCTTAGTAGGTATTAACTTAATTAACTCATTCCATAACTTAACGAACTCTTCAAAATTAGCTACTTTAGGTAACGGACCACTACCCCTAACAACTACAGCCTTCAACTTCTTAGAACCCATAACAGCTCCGTAACCACCGTAACCAGCTCCGTGAGTCCACTTAGCATTTACTGGTGCAGTCCTAACTAAGTTCTCACCTGCAGGACCTATATAAAGTGCTGGAGGTAATGACTTAACACCTTCTAAGTCGTAATTAACTCTAACCTCCTCCCTCAACATCCTAAGTAATTCAATCCCTGTCTTACCCCATAACTTAGAAGCATCCCTTACCTCAACCCTATCATCATGTATGTACAGGTATACAGGGTCTTTAGAAGAACCCTTAATAACTACCCCGTCATAACCAGCTGTTTTAACCTCTACAGCAACTTCTGAAGATATTGCAGAACCTACAACACCGTTGGTTTGAGGACTCTTACCCGATACTATTAACTTAATACCTGGGTAATAACCTGTTAGAGGTCCTGTAAGTATTAGTAGTATGTTCTCAGGTCCTAAAGGATCTACAGACTCCCACTTACTACCTAACTCACTCCATAGTAACCACGTAGCTAGACCTCTACCACCTAAGAACTTCCTAAATACTGTTGATGGTATCTTAACCTCCTTATAACTACTTGATGTTAAGTCAACCTCAAGTAACCTACCCCAGAAACCATTCACAGACCTAACACCTCCTTCCCAAACTCCTTATAAACCTTAGACGATAGTTTAGATGCTATTACTTCAGGTAAGGTTATGTAGGGGTCTACATATGCTTTCTCAGGTTTAGGAACTACTTCAAGAGCGTTAAACCCAACCCCCTTACAAGCCTTAACACATTCAGGCTCACCACCACATAAGTCACAGATTAACACGTAATTCTTACCCTTAACAACCTTAGGTACCCTAGCAGGGCAGACCTTAACACATACACCACATAAAGTACATTTACCAGTATCAACTAATACAGCACCAGTCCTACTATCAACATAGAGAGCATTAGTAGGACAGACCTTAACACAGGGGTAATCATAACACTGAACACATGTGTGGGGGATTGCAACACCTGGAGCAAACTCCAACACAGTAATTCTAGATGCTTCAGGCCATACAACACCTTCATGTTTTAACGAACAGGTAATCTCACACAACCTACAGCCAGAACACTTATCAAAATCTCTAAATATCCATAACTGACTCAAAATAACACCAAATA
>CAZZLT010000009.1:0-7401 GCA_964655125.1 uncultured Desulfurococcaceae archaeon
TTATCACGACCCATGTGAACTAGGTAGACATATGAAGATAATTAAAGAACCTAGAGAAATAATAAGAAGTATTCAAGGAATAAAACTAATAGAAATACGTGGAAACCAACTAGAAAGTAACTGTTGTGGTGGTGGAGGACTATATCAAGTACTACATATGGATAGAGCTCTTAAGATAGCGTCTTTAAGACTTAAGGATATACCTCAAGGTGTTAAGACATTAGTTAGTGCTTGCCCAAGCTGTAAGATGACTTTAGAAACTGCTGTTAGGAGTGAAGGTCTTGATATTGAGGTATTAGATATAGTTGATTTGTTGATGAGGGCTAAGAAGGTTTAAACCACATCAATTATTTAATTAATTACCTCTCAACCTAACTCAGCAGTTTTTACCTAACCGTAAGTTTTATAGTGTTTAAATACTTTAGTACTCTAATGTATTTTAGTGTAGATTTAAATACTCTGATGTAAGTATTTTTAGGTGTGTTATGTCTAGTAGTAAGAGGTTCATACCTATATCTGAGGATATAGTTTTAGAAGCTGTTAAGATTGCTGAGAGGGACGGTATACCGTTAAGAGATTTTATTGAGAGGGTTTTAAGTGAGGTTGTTAGGGTTATGAGGTTTAGGAGTAATGTCCTTGACGTATTAGCTAATGCTGATGCTGTTGAGGATATTAGGAGGGTTTCAGGTGTTTTACTACCTAGTAACTTCGTATATAAGTTACTTGAGTCTGTAAGTGAGGAGGATTTTAAGACTTTAGTTGAGGATGTTAGGAAGATTGCTTCATGGTATGGTGTTTTAGCTAAGGTTAAGAGGGGTCCTTCAGTCTACGAGTTTAAGAGGGTTTTAAGTCTATGGTTACCTGATATGAATGTAGATGTTATTGACTTAGGAGGTAGGTTTAAGGTTGTAGCTTCATCACCTAATCAACCACTTAGAGCTACTTTAATAGCTAGACATGTTGTTGAGGAGTTAGCTAAGTCTATGGATCTTAAGTTAAGTAGTTTAGAGTTCTCTAAAGGTTTAGTAAGTGTTGTTATTGAGGGTGGTTTAATTGGTTAGTAGGAAGACTGTAGGTTTAGACTCATCAATAGTTTCTGAGTTGAGGGGTATAGCCTTAAGGAGGGGTATGAACTTAGTATCATATCTTAGGAAGTTAATTACTGAAGCTATAGAGCTTGAGAGGAGGGGTTACTACGCACCTAGAGCTCTAGCTGAGAAGAGGGTTGAGTACCTACTAAACTCATTCAACTTCATATACATACCTGTAGAGTTAGTTAGTAATTCATTAAGTAGTGAGTCTTTAAGGAATGCTAGGGACTTCGGTATTAGGTTAGGTATAACTCTTAAGGAGTTAGGTGTTAATGTTTATGAGTTCATAGAGTTCTTAGGTAATTCCTCAGGTATTTTAATATCAGAGAGTGATAAAGTTATAGTAGCTCCTGTAAGTGATGGTAAGAACTTAATTTCTGAATTGATTAAGGGTTTAGCATTAGGTAGTGGTTTAGAGTGTAGTGAGGGTAAGGGTGTGTTCGTGATTAAGATACCTAAGGAGGTTATGGAGAAGGTTTCAAAAGCTGTTGAGGAAGGCTTAACTAGTAGGAGGGGTAGGAGGAGGAAGGTTTAAGTAACTCCTTAACATCGTTTATTAAACCCATAGTACCCTCACTAAATAACCTCCTATCCATCTCCTTAACATCACTACTTACTATAGGTTTAAACTCCATCTTAGCAATTATATCTCTATCAATATCTACTCCAGGAGCTACCTCCTCAATAATTAAACCCTCACTACCTAGCCTAAACACACACCTCTCAGTCACGTACTTAACTTCCTGACCCATCATCAAACCTAACTTAGCGTTGTAAACCACCTCATACAACTTACTAACGAATTTAACTATATCGCCATCCTTCTCAATAACTAATCTCTTAGAACTACTATCAACTCTTATAACCTTCTTACCAGCTGTGAAAGAACCTGCGAAGTATATCTTAGGTGCTCCGTAAGCAATTACTGGGAACCCTCCAGGCCCTGCAACAACTCCAGGTATGAATGATGGGTTTACATTACCTTCCTTATCAACCTGCATAAAACCTAACGATGCACAGTCTATAATACCACCCTCATAATTTGTGAATTGGTCTGGCATAGGTATTATTGCGTAAGGCCCTATAGACGCTCCGAAATCAGTATGTAGTAGCATAGTACCTCCCCAAGGACCTGACTCAATAGTTGGGTGTATTAGTTCTTGAACTCCCTCCTCAATAGCTACTGAGGCAATCATAGCAGGTATCCCAACACCTAAGTTAACCATTATAGGCCTCTTTAAAGACTTAACTAACTTTATAAACTCCATTAACACCCTCCTAGTAATTACCTTCTCATAAGTTAGTTCTAGAGGTTTTACAGATTCTTTAGGAGGTATTAACTCACCACTTAATCTCGGGTCGTAATCACAACTACTTACCTGCCAGTGGTATTCCTTAGGAGCTACTACTACGTAATCTATTAGAGGTCCTGGTACGTGTACATCCCTAACCCTAATACTGTATGCCTTAGCAATCCTAAGTACTTGAGCTATAACTAAACCTGGTTTAGGTCTAGCTTTAACTGCTTGAGCAATATTTAACGTAGTACCTAGAGCTACCTCCCACTCAAGACTTAAATTACCTACTTCATCAGCTGTAGTACCTCTTATGAAGCCTACATCAGGTTTCGGAGCTCTGTAGAGTAAGTACTCATCACCTCCAATACTTACTAACTCTACAGTACATTCACGTCTCTTACGTGCTAACTCATTCATACACCCACCTCTAAACCTAGGGTCTAGGAACGTACCTAAACCAACTTTAGTGATTACTCCAGGCCTACCGCAAGCAACCTCCCTCAACCACCAACTAACAATACCTAAAGACCATGCGTAATAAGCAACTAACTCCTCAGCAATTAACTTCTGAAGCCATGGTGAGAACCCTGGATAAGGTATTAAAACACCTCTTAAGAACTTATCATCTCTACACTCGTAGATTTTCCTAGCGATAACGTCTAAACCCCTACCAGGGGTTGCGGGTAATGCATCACTTACAACTAATAACTCCTTAGGCTTACCAAACCTCTCATAATGTTCGTAGAGTTTAACTATTAGGTATTCAGGACTTAAAGCAACGTTAAAACCTGAGATAACTACTGTAGACCTATCAGGTATTAAACCCATAACGAAGTCTACATCAACAACTTTCCTAAACATAACGCCCTCCAAGTAATTCCTTAAAATACCTAATATACTTAATCTATGTAGGCTAGCATATATAGAGTTTTATTAGTACTAACATCTTAGATTTAGGATGTGTAGGTGGTAATAAGTTGAGTGTTAATGTTAAGAAGGAAGTCCTGAAGCTGTTGAAGGAGGATGAAGAGTTTAGGTATGCTGTAGCAGGTTTCTTAGGTCTTGAAACAATACTTAATGAATTACGTAGTCTTAGGGAGGACTTCAACAAGTATGTGATGTTGGAGGAGAGACGTTGGGAGGAGAATAGTAGGAGGTGGGAAGAGAATTCTAAGAGATGGGAGGAGAGTAATAGGAGATGGGAGGAGAATTGGCGTAGGTGGGAGGAGAGTAGTAGGCGTTGGGAGGAAAATAGTAAACGTTGGGAAGAAAATAATAGACGTTGGGAGGAAGCTTATAAGAGGTTTGAAGTTATTGAGAATGAGTTAAAGAGTTTGAGAGAGGACTTCAATAGGACTTTCGAATCATTTAGTAGGAGGCTTGATGCTTTAGGGGCTAGGTGGGGTGTTATAGCTGAGGAGTCTTTTAGGGATGGTATGAGGGCTGTTGTTCAGAGGATATTAGGTGTTGCTAGAGTTGATAAGTGGGTTTACTACGATGCTGAGGGTGAGGTCTACGGTAAGCCGTCAATAGTTGAGGTAGATATCATTATTAAGGACGATACCCACATACTAGTTGAGGTTAAACCCAGTATATCTAGAGGTGATGTAGCTGAGTTCTTAAGGATTAGTAAACTTTATGAGAGGGTATGTAGGGTTAAGCCTAAGTTAGTCATTATATCACCATACATTGATTTGAGAGCTTACGAACTAGCTAAGGAATTAGGTATTGAGGTATACACTCAAACTTAGTAGGTGTCTTCAGTAGTTACTAGGACAGTACCGTTAATGGCTGTCTACGGCTTAAACATACTTAATGAGGGTTTAATGTGAGGGAACCATACATAATTAGTTCAGAGGATATTACAGTTTTGATAAATGCTGTTTTAAGAGCTGAAGCTGTAAAACCTGTTCAACAGGCTAAGAGGGATGTGTTTAGAGAGTATGGTGTCTTAGGTAGTAGTAGAGACCCTCTACTAACAGCTATATTCTACGGTATAATGCTTAGGTTAGGGATTCTAGATAGGGTTATTACTGATTTAACAGGTTCTAAAAGTCCTTACTTACTAGACCCTAGGTTAAGAGCTGCTTTAAGAGTATTCATATATTTAAAGTTATTTAGTAGGGGTAGGGTTAGGTTTGATAATTGGTTTAGATGTTATAAGAAGGTTGGTGCTTGGTTATCTAGTAAGTCCCACCCATACGTAGGTATGTGGTTTGTAGATACTGTTAAGAGGTTAGGTAGTTATGAGTTAAAACCTAAATCAAGTGATGATGAGTTAATGTTTAAGTACTTACTACCCCCATGGTATGTTAAGAAGATTATAGGTGTTGTAGGTGTTTCTGAAGCTGAGGAAGTGTTTAAGTCATTCCTTAAGAAACCGTTAATTAGTGTTAGAGTTAATATCCTTAAGACTACAGTTGATGAAGTTATTAGTAGGTTAAGGTCTGAGGGTAAGGTACCTGAGGTATCTAAGGTAGTACCAACAGTTATTAAGTTTGAAGGTCCTTATAACTTCGATAAGTCTGAGTTGTTTAGGGAGGGTAAGATAGTTATTCAGGAGGAACCTGCAGCACTAGCTTCAATAATATTAAATCCTAGACCAGGTGATGTAGTTGTTGATTTAACTGCAGCACCTGGTGGTAAGACTGAACATATGGGTGAGTTAATGAGGAATGAAGGTATTATACATGCATTTGATATTGATAAGACTAGGTTGAAGAGGTTGGAGGAGCTTATGAGGAGGACTGGAATAACTATTGTTAAGACTTACGTTAGGGATGGTAGGGAAGCACCTAAAGTACTTGGTGAGGAAGTAGCTGATAAAGTGTTAGTAGACCCTCCATGCACATCAGACGGTACACTAGCTAAGAACCCAGACCTTAGATGGAGGATGTTTGAAGAAGAAATACCTAAACAAACACAACTACAGTATGAGTTACTAAAAACAGCTATAAAGTTAGTTAAACCTGGAGGCTACATACTATACACAACATGTACACTACTACCAGAAGAAAATGAGGAAGTAATTAAGAAGATAATTAATAAGGAAGGCAGTAAAATAAAGCTAATACCTCTAAACAGACCATACGACCAAGGACTAATACCTGGAACTATGAGAGTATGGCCGCATAAACATAATACGATAGGATTCTTCTACACACTACTACAGAAAATAGAGAAGAAGTAACTCCTACTCTCCAGGAGTCTGTCACAGTATGATAACCTCACTACTCATAAACATTCAAAAGAATGCTGTACAGCTTCAAGAAGTACCTAGAGAACACCTTGTCGTGGTACGGGGTATACTGGGAGGAGACACGGCTCTACAGCAGGAAGTGCCCGCTATGCGGGAGTAAAATGATGCTCGTAGAGAAAACAAGGAGGAAAAGAGTTATGGAGTGTGCTAAGTGTAGATTTAAAGAAGATAGAGACACCATACCTTTACACTGGGCACTAAAACACCTCTCCACCCTAAAGGACGAAGCTTCCACTAAAGGTAATAGTGATATATGTTGATGAAGTGTACACATCATCAAAGTGTCCAGTACACGGAGATGGATGTGGAAAAAGAGTTAAGTGAGGACTATCCAAGTGTGTAAAGCTAAACAAAGTCTTCAACGCAGACCTAGTGGGAGTATACAACATACTCATAATCCCGAGTTCCAGATGGGTAGGGGTGACTGGCTGGAGACCCGGCCGGGGCTAAACCCCGAGAAGAGGTGATGTAGCTCCAAACCTCCCTACTCTAAATGGCGGGAGTCAGATTCTACCAACTGAGGACTTCAAATTAGCGTAGGGTTAATAGGGGTTTAACCCTCATTTAATTAATGATGAGGAATTAAGACCAGAACTTTAAGTTAATCCTCTACCAGATATTATTAACTGTTAATTGTTTACCCCAGCAGTAACGGGTTACTGCTCAGGTTTTATGGTTTGGACCTCTTAAGGATGAAGATGAGGAAGGTTGTAGAGGAGGGTGTGGGTATCTTTAATACTGTTCTAGCTATAGGTATCTTAGGTGGTGTCTACGGGTATTCGTTTTAGTCAAGTAGTTCTTATAATTTCATTAGTTTTAACAGTATTTATAGTTCTTCAAGTATTGTGGGTTGTGTTTGATGTGAGACTACCTCCTGAGGTACCTACTAATGTATCTAGGGTAGTTATCACTGATGAGGTTATCTACTTAACATTACCTAGGAAAGTCACTAATATTAGTGTGGAGGAAGTTATACTGCTTAGGAGGAGTATTCGTGAGTATACTAGAGACCCTGTTAAACTAGAAGACTTAGCTATGATTTTATGGGCTGCTTACGGGGTAACAGACCCGAGGTGGGGTTTTAGAACATCTCCAAGTGCTGGTGCTACATACCCTCTAGAGGTTTATGTAGTTGTTGGTGAGAATGGTGTTTTAGTTAGGGATGGGGAGTATCTTAAACCAGGTGTGTATAAGTATGATGTTCATAGACACCTACTAACCCCTGTAAAATCTGGTGATGTGAGGAGGGAGCTTGCTGTAGCAGCTCTTAACCAGAAATGGGTTGAAGATTCTCCAGTAAACTTAGTTATCTGTGCTGTCTTTGAGAGGACTACTGCTCGTTACGGTGAACGTGGTAGAGTAAGGTATGTCCCTATGGAGGTAGGTCATCTAGGCCAAAACGTCTACTTAATGATTACAGCACTCGGTTATGGAGGTGTTGTTGTAGGAGCTTTCTACGACGACCGAGTACAAGCTATAATTAGTGCTAAACCTGATGAAATACCAATGTATATAATACCTATCGGAGTCCCTAAAGAACCACCACGTACTACATTTGAAGACATATGGAGATATATTGAAGGAAGAAGAAGTAGTTAAGCTTAAATAGCTTAGGAAACCTAACATCACCTGACCAACTTAACATCTCATCAACCTTCTCCCCATACTCTCCCTCTTTAACCTTAACTTCTCAATCTCATCATCCTTCTCAACAATAGTGTTTACAGCATCACTAAATGCTGAACCATAGCGT
>CAZZLT010000010.1:0-15854 GCA_964655125.1 uncultured Desulfurococcaceae archaeon
TCTATAGCTAATGTAGCAAGTTTTAACTCAGCGACACCAGTAACATCAGCTACTACTTCAGAAAACTTCCTAACGATATCACTAACATCTGTCTGAGCAATAAAATCCCTATGTAGTGGGTCGACATACACAACATCAAAACCTAACTCTCTTAAGACTTCAGTAGCTTGTTTTAACCAAGCAGTCTTACCACAACCTTCAGGTCCGAAAACAACTATAGGATACCTAGTACCTCTCTCACTAAACCCATAAATCTGTCTAATACCTCTATCCCTATCAGTAAATTCAACTTCAAAATGGAGTAAATAGTAGTTTAACCCTCTCCACCCCTTAACACTCTTCATATATGACTCCCATAACACCTTAAATTACTTACCCATTAAGGAACTTAATTTAAGATCGTAATTACGTTCATTACTTAACTACGCTACTCACTATGAAGTAAATACCTAAGGTAATTATGAATATAGCTAATATAGTTATCACTATCTTCTGCTTAGGTATTATTACCTTACCGTATTTCGAGATTATATACGATACTAATGAGTAGTAAGCCATATCTGCTAACCAATGACCTAACGTTACTGTAGCTATACCTAAATAACCAGCTAACTCATACCCCTGTAAAAGTAGTGCTAACCCTGCAGACGCCCACCAAGGTGGTTGTGTTGGATTGAATGCTGTGTAGAAAAGTCCTCCAAGTAATGATGAATTAATCCTCGAATCCTTAGTCCTAACCTCAAAACCACCCCTAAGCATTGACACACCCATAAACACTAGTACAGAACCACCAACCACATAGATAATATCCTTAAACTCAATCATTAAATTACCAAGACCTAACAATATTAAGAATATTATGAATCCTTCCCACATAATATGACCTAAAACTACGTAATGACCTACAACCCTACACTTCCTAACAGTATCAAATATAACGAAAGCTAAGAGAGGACCGGGAATCACAGCACCACCTAAACCAACAATAAAACCAATCATTATCAAGAATAGTAAATCAAACATTATTAAACCTAGGATATAGTAATTAAGACCTAATAAATATGTTTTAAGTACATAAAATTAAAAATTATTTAATTAACCCTACAGACAACGTAGATAGTATTTAATTAAGAGTTATAAGTTAGGTACATCTCAAGAAGTACTCAGATGTAAGTTGGAGTACTTACTAGTTATCTGCCCTAAATGTGGTAGGGTTCATGAAGTACCCGGTGATGTTTTTAAGTCTAGAGTAGCTCTTATATGTCCTTATACTCGTAGGTACTACCTAACTAGTAGGGCTAGGATTTTAAGTAAGTTAATTACTCTTTAATTACTTACCCATACTCTCTTAAGTAATTATATGCTAGTAGTGTATGTAGTGCTGTACCCTTCCATAATATATCTTCATCTACGTTGAATTTCGGATGATGGTGAGGGTATATAATCCCCTTCCCCTCATTCCTAATACCTAATATTATGAATACCCCAGGTACTTTCTCTAGATAGTATGAGAAGTCTTCAGCACCCATACTCATAGGTGCTTCCCTAACCTCACCTAACTTACTAGCTACTCTTAAAGTAAAATCAACTAGTTCAGGAGTATTTACTACTGGTGGGTATGATACCCCAGTAATTTCTAAAGTACCTTCACACCCCCAAGCAAGTGAGTAATACTTAACAATATCTTCAATCCTCCTTAAAACTCTATCTCTTAAACCTAAGTCAAAAACTCTTAAAGTCCCGTAAATCCTAACCTCATCAGGTATTACATTACTTGCATTACTCCCTTCAAACTTAGGTGTTGATACTACTATAGGTGTGAATGGATCTACATTCCTAGTAACTACCTTCTGAATAGCGTTGTATATATCTACTGCAGGTGTTGTAGGGTCTTTAGTAAGTTCTGGATGTGCTGCATGACCACCTAAACCCTTAATCCTAATCATGAATGAAGTTGCTGAAGCATTCATAGGCCCTCCCCTAGTAGCTATAACACCTGAAGGTAGTTCAGCCCATACGTGAAGACCGAATATAGCTTTAACACCTTCTAAAACACCCTCCTCAACTAACTTCTTAGCACCTGCACCACCCTCCTCAGCAGGTTGGAATATAAGCTTAACACTACCCCTCAAGTAGTCCTTAATACTTACTAATACCTTAGCAGCACCTAACAACATAGCTACGTGTGCGTCATGACCACAAGCATGCATCTTACCAGGAACTCTAGACCTGTAAGGAACATCATTCTCCTCCTGAATCGGTAATGCATCCATATCAGCTCTTAAAGCTACTGTAACATCACCCCTACCCCTAACAACACCTACAACACCAGTACCACCAACCCTAAAAACTTCAATACCTAAGGACTTAAGCTCATTAATAATTAGCTCTGAAGTCCTAAACTCCTCAAACCTTAACTCAGGATACATATGAACTTCCCTCCTAATACTTACGACGTAGTCGTTTAACGACCTGGAAAACTCGATAATCCTAGACTCAACTACATCTAACACTTAACCACCTATAGTAGGTTACGGATTAAGTATAAGTACTTTATTAAAAATAACTTACTTCCTAATAATAGCTAATATAATACCTACTATAAAACCTATAGTTACAGGACCTATAGTCATAATACCTAGTAACTGTATGAATGAGATTATATTAGGTAGGAACTGCTTAAATGACTCGTAAAGCTGTCCTAAGAATGACTCAGGTGATGAACCTAAACTCCATATAGCTAATACATTACCTAATATTATGATAGCTATTAAAGCTAGTAAGTACTTCCAAACCTTAAATGAGAAGTAACCAAGTCCTAAACCCATTAAGAACTGAATAACTACGACTACTAAAACCCTAGGATTCTTCAAAGCCTCAGTAATTAAATCACTTAAGTTTATTTGAGCTTGAGCAGAAACAATACTAAATATTAACGTAAGGATTATTACCAAGACTATTAAGAGTACTGACCTAATAGGCATCACTACCCCTAAGGAATCCTCACTTAAAAAATGTTTTAAAAGATTAACCACTTAACATAACCTCACATAACTTATCTAGTGTTCTAATATTAAATACTTTAATGGATTTAGGAGATATAGTATATAACTCATCACCAACGTATACAGTCCTGAAAACACCTTCATGACCTATAAACTTCTTAAGAGTTAATGAACTACCACTATAAGATACTACAGTAACTCCTGAAGAACCCCTAATACTTACTGGTATAAGTACTAACTCATTATCTAAATCTATAGTTACTGCGTGATGGTCTTGAAGAGCTGGACTCCAAGCACCTTCTACACGGATCTTAGATAGTTCAGACATGTTATTAGGGTCTGAAACATCAAATAAAGAGATCTTTAAACCATCCTCAACACCAATACCTAATAACTTATTATTAGGTAGTGGGTGTAGATACTCACTAAATCCAGGTATTTTCAAGTAACCAAGTACTTTAGGTTTAGTAGGGTCTGAAACATCTATAGCGTATAGAGGGTCTACACTTCTGTAGGTGACTAAGTAGAAGGTATTCATTAACAACCTAGCAGAGTATACCCTCTCACCCTCAGCTAAACCTCTCAAAGAACCTACAACTCTTAAGTTAATTATATCTACAGTAAATACGTTATTCTCAGTAGTTAACGACTGCAACATCACGTAGAATGTAGGTTTAGGTACTTCCTGAGGTGTTGGAGTTATAGTTAATACCTTCTCAACACATCTATCCCTAAAACACTCAACGACCTTAGCTGTAGTAGTTGGTGTTACTACTATAGGTGTTGGTTGGTAGACAACCTTAACTATATAGTTAGTTGATGTAGTAGCTACTATGAAGTAATTACCTAACTCCTCCATAGAGAACTGGTCTAAAACCCTACCATCAACTTCGAAAGAACCTCTAAAAACTACTGAAGTACCGTTAACTAAGAATACGTAGAACTTACTAACCTCATTAAACACTACCTTACTAACCTCATCACCAACCCTACTAAATAACTCCTTAACACGATCTAAACTTAAACTACTTAAGTAATCAATCAATAACTCAACACACCCACTAAAATCACCTAAGTCTAACTTACTAATGACTTTAGAAGCTATATCCTGAGGTAAGTACTTAATCAATACCTTAATAAATGTGACGTAGGCATCAACATATGATGGGGTAGTACTACTGACTAAGTATAGGTTTTTAGGAGACATATAAAGCCAACTACTATAACCAGTCATGAATGAGTAAGTACTGTAGTTACCACTTAATACATCTATAGATGTTATAGTCGTATACGTACTCGGGTACTTATCAACTCTAACTATATTCTCAGGACTTACAACTACGTCATTAACTATAGGTATTGTAGGGGTTATGATAGGTAGTGTAGTGATTAAGTATAGATACCTACCATTCAACCTCGAAGTAAGTGTAGGTCCTACAACCCAGACCTTAAACTTAAGTTCAGGTACTTCAGGACTTAAGACACTATACACATATACTGAGGTGTTAACAGTACCTTCAGGAACTATAAAACCACACCTACAACCCAACTCTAAATCATTAATTGGTAACGGTCTTATAGTAGGTCTAGACTCAGTAATAACTACTAACGTATTGTTGTAGAGGTATAAACCCTTAACATAATCATTAAAGTTTAAAGTAGTTAGTAACTTCTTCTCATTAATACTTACGATACTTACTTTAGAATCTGAAGCAATAATCAATAACCTACCATCACATTTAACTAAGTCAGGCTCATCAACACCTACAACCTGAACATTAGTTCCTGAAACCCTAACAACACCCCCCTTCAAAGTAGTTACTGGGGTTGGTGTAGGAACTACAGTAGTTATCGGTACTACCTCAACACCGTATGTCCTAGGAAGACCTACTAACGTAGTTAGAGAGGTTAAATTCCTTAAGAACTCAGCTATATCCTCATAAGACTTAAAGATAGTTAATCCACTACCGACTAATTCAGTAATCCCTCCTAAGGACTGAGTATGTGTGAGTACTGGTTTACTACTTACTTGAGGAGTTACTTGAGGGGACTCACTAACCTTAACATTAAGTGTTATTGTTAGAGGTATTAGAGTACCTACTAATAACGCTAATACAGCTATAAACACCATTAAATTACGACTCATTAAACCACCGGTATATGCTTAACTAAGTACTTAATTACTCTAACTTTAGTACGTCATCGTCCAACTACTTGAACACCGCTTAACTTAAATTTATTAACACTATCAATTCTTAGGGATTATCCTGACTAATACTGAGGACTTAGGTAGGGTAGCTCTAAGGATATATCTGAAGTTGTTAGAGTCTGAAGTACCTTTAGGTGTTAGGGAGTTAGCTAGGGATTTAAACCTACCTGTAAGTACAGTACATTATAATTTAAGGAAGCTTGAAGACTTAGGAGTTATTAGTAGGTCTAGTGAGGGTTACGTAGTGAGTAAGTTAGTACCTCTAGATGGGTTTGTAGTTATTCGTAAGAAGTTAATACCTAGGTTGATGGTCTACGCATTATTCTTCACAGGTATTACGTTAGGTGAGTTGATAGTTACGATCATGTTAGGATTTAATATAGATAGATTATTAGTTTTAATAACTTCCTCAACAGCTTCATTAATACTCTTTATAGAGGGTTTAATAACTAAACATAAGTTTAAGTAGTATTAACTACTTCTAAACTAATAATATCACCAGGTCTTAAATCGTAATTACCTACGAGTTTAACATCACCTACATCACTTACTAAGAACTCAACACCATCAACTCTAAACCCATTAACTAATACCTTAATACCACCCCATAAAGACTTAACCATTAAATTACTTATTGATGAAGTACTTAAAAACCAATCACGGAATCCAACCCTAACACTACTTAATAATGAGTACCAATCCCTAACCCTAATAACATAACCTAACCTACTACCTAAGAACTCAACATCATCATATATTCCTGGCTTAGAACTTAGATGTATTAACCCTAAGTAATTAACACCTACTCCTAAAACACCTTGAGGAATTACAGGTAATCCACTAACTAAAGCTGTTATAGGGTTTAAAGACCTACATAGTATGAAGCCATCACCTACCTCAACAACCTCTAACCTCAACTCCTTACTAACTACCCTACTGAAGTACTTACCCCTAAGGAAGTTAAGGAACTCATCAGTAATCTTAAGAGGTAATGACCTACTAGGTCTTAACGTTAATGTACTACATACCTCTAAATGAATATGTGGTAAGTGATGGTATGAGAAGTAATTACTCCTTAAATACCTACCCAACACATCACCTACGTAAACCTTATCACCAACCCTAACCTCAGGGACTAAATGCATTAACTTAACATAACACCCCCTAACCCTAAGAAACACTACGTAATCATCTTCAGAGTAAGGACCCAAACCTGAGTAAATCCTTAACACCTTAACAACAACACCATCAATAGGTGAGTAAACATCTGAGGAGAACTTAGTAGATGTTGAGATATCAACAGCTCTACCAAGTATATGTGGTGTGTAAGGACTTGAGAAGAAACTTATGAAGAAACCACTAACAACGTAAACGTCAACATCACCAACACTAACAACATACAACTCTAAACCCCTTAAAACAATTATATATGTAATTTAATCCTTCCTCAACTCATTTAATATCTTATTAAACCATCACCTTAAAGACTTAATAATCTAAACTACCCTAAGAGGTAGTAACCTCTAATTAATTGAATCCAGTCCATCAACTAATGACTCATAAATTAAAATAATATAACCTACTAACGTTTAATTAAGTTAGTTAAAATCTTACCTCATAATGAATTATCCTCTACCCCTCATTTCAGAAAGTTTTATTTTCTCCCCCAACCCGTATAATTAGGGAGTGATGTCAAGTATTAATGTTGAAGTCCTCAGCCTCTTAATAGACTTCTGGTTAGATAGTGTCTTCGGACCGCTCTACCACCTAACCTTCAGGATTAAATTCTCTCTAACGTATAGGGGTGGGGGACTTGAGGACTTAATGATTAGTAATCCTAAGGAATTCCTTAACGTTTTAGTTAATGTCTTTAATAGTGAGGTAATAGCTGAGTCATTCCTATGTACGTTGATAACATATGCTAAGAAGTACTTAAACATGGATGAAGTACCTACATGTGATGATTTTATAGGGTGGTTTAAATCTAATAATGTTGAAGCTATAACTAACTTTATGGTGGAGTTAGCTAGACGTAGAGGTTTAATACATAGTATGTAGTGTTAAAGTATTTTAAGTTGGTTATTACGTATGTTTAGGTGTTAACAATTAGTAGGTCCGTAATTACCATACCGTTATTCCTGATAGTACTACTCATCATAACATTACCATACGATTACCTCCTACTAAACCACTCATTAATTACTGATCAAGTAGTTTACCAAGTACTACTTACCTTAAGGAATTACATACCATTTACAGTAGTTTTAATTACGTTGAAGTTATTAGGTGTTAATATTAGGTTAACTCTTAAGGAGTTAGGTCTGAAGTTCTGTAAGATTAGGTACTTATTATTGAGTGGTTTAATACCATACGCTATATACTCTATAGGTGTTGCCTACGCATTATTAATTGGTTTAAATGTTGTTAATCCTTTAATACCTCTCTATGAGGAGTACGGAGCTAAGTTATACCCGGGTAGTGAGTCATTCCTACTAACTCTATCCCTACTAAGTACGTTATTTGTAGGGTCTACAGTCCTAGGGTTAATAATGCTTGGTCAGGAAGTTGGTTGGAGGGGTTTACTATTAAGTGAGTTTATGAAGGTATTCAAGAACTACCTACTAAGTAGTTTATTAGTTGGTGTTGTGTGGGGTTTATGGTATACACCGTTAGTAATACTCTACGGCTTCTACTTCCCAAACCATAGAGACTTAATAGGTGTTTTAGTCATGGTCTTAACATGTATATCGTTAAGTACTTTATTCTCATACGTTAAGTACAGATTCAATAGTTTACTAACCCCAGCAGCAGTCTCAGGAGTTCTAAACGGATTACATAACTTAATGGTACGTACAGTAGTAGTTGATGAGTTATACTCAATACCTACAGGTTTCCTAGGTATTATATCAACAACTACTCTAACCCTAATACTCTACCTAATTAAGAGACCTACTAGAATATGATTTTATGAAGACCTCATCACCAACTACGTAAATACTTAATCTTAAGTCATTAACAAACCATGAACTACCTACTAACGTAGCGTTATTAAAACTTAACACGTAGTTAAACACTCTGTAGAAGTCCTCAGCTGATTTAGTTGATGACCACTTAATAACCCAGTTAAGGACTCTATACGTTTCATTAACACAGTATACTACCCTATCACCTAACCACTCACTACTCATGCTTAACGCGTAGGACTCATTAAAGTACTTACTAATCATTACGTAGATGTATGAAGGCCCTAAAACATCTTCATGTATAACCCTACAACTTACGTTAACCACTACATCAGCTAACCCCTCCCTAACTAAGTACTTCTCAGGGAACATAACGTACTTCATAGACTTAGGTAGGTCTTCATAAACCTTATTAACTAACTCCCAACCACCAACACTTAATAAATACTCAACAAACCTACTACCGAATATGTAGGGTATTAATTGAATATCTATGAATGGGTCTTTAAGAGTTAAACTACTAACTCTACTAACTACCTCGTAACCCTTAATACTTACGTACTTATCAGCTACGACATCAGCATCACCTTCAATTAACGACCTAATAGCTAATAACTCATCTAAAGTACGTGTAGGTGGTATTCTAAAGTACTGGTATTGTAGGACGTGGGTTAACTCATGAGCTAATACCCTATGAATTAGTGGTGATTTACTGTCCATGAAGTACTCCTGAACTGCATATACTGTATTACCTACTGAAGCAGCTATCCATATACCTAGTAAGTCACTATAAGAACTACTTATGTTGTAGTCCTTAGGTGCTAGTAAGGTCATCTTAAGTATATCACCGAATATTAAGACCTCATCAGGTACTTTAGAACCCCAAGTAGATACTACGTAAGACTTATTAACTACTACTACGTTAGGTAATTCCTTAAACGTTAAATTCCTAATAATTGAGACTTCCTCAGCTATAGACTTAACTAACCCCTTAATCTCAGAACTACTTAAGTAGTACTCTACCCTACTAATACTTAAGTAGTAACCTACAGTAAATGAAGTTATTATGAGTACTACAGCTATTACTATTAAGACTTTAGACCTCATTTTAAGGTCTTACAGTATAGTAGAGTCTCTTCCTCATCCTACCCTTATTCTCAACCCTAATCATCACAACCTCACCAACCTCAGATACGTTCTTAACGTGAGGACCTCCATCAGCTTGAATATCAATACCTGGGATCTCAACAATCCTTAAACGACTTACTTGAGGAGGCATCCTACTAGCTAACTTAACTATACCTGGGATCTTAAGTGCTTCCTCCCTATCTAACCAGTATATACGGACTTCAACACCTAACTTAATAACCTCATTAGCTTTCCTAATAACATCCTCAAACACTGACTTATCGAAGGTCTCTAAACTATAGTCATCATATGCGTAGTCTGGATATACATTACCTCCAGTTATTAATGCCTTATAATCCCTATAGAATATAGCTGTAATTATGTGGGCAGCTGTATGTAACCTCATCAACCTATACCTACGTCCCCAATCAATAACACCTAAAACCTCATCACCAACAACAATACCTGAAGTACCTCCTCTAACCACATGTACTACATCATCATCTCTGAACAACACATCAACAACTTCATACCTACTACCGTCCTTAACTATAAAACCTACATCATTAGCTACACCACCACTCCTAGGATGGAATGCAGTCCTATCTAAGACTAAACCATCGTTTAATACTTTAACAACCCTAGCTTTAAACTCCTTAACATAACTATCGAACTGATATATTAACTCCTGCAAGTTCAGACCTAATAACTTAACCCTAGAGTAAGTTATAAAGTATTATAACTAGTAGAACTACTGATGTGGTGATTACTAAAGTATTGAGTAGGTAGTCATCATAACTCCTACTACTTAACGTAAGTCTAGATAAACCATTTGAAGAGTATACGAATATACCACCACTTAATGAATCAAGTAGTAAGTGTGTAGAACTAGCTATTAAGGATGTTGTTAGAGCTACTGTTAAAGGTCCTGGAAGATTTAGTAATGAATGTATTAATAGTCCAGTAGTTAAGGATATTACTAAGTTATTGAATAACTCATGAGTTAATGAAGTCCTCCTCCCACCCCTATGACCTAGTAAGTCTATTAAGTAATTAATCAGGAATGATATTATGAAGACTGAATTCATAACTAATACACTTCTAGAGATAGTCATAGCTATGAGTGAACCTAAAGCAAATGTGATTAATACATGAGTTAGTAACTTCATTTACATACACTCAAGAGTGTAGAGTATTTTAGAATTAATAAATTTACTTTCATTAGAGATAATAACGTGAAGTAAACTTACAGTAGACGTTAAGTGATGTAGAGTTAATCATTGAGTGTTAAGTGAAAGTAATAATGTTTATAGTCTTAAGAAACTCATTTAATTAGTGTTAACATGACTGAGGTAGGTAGAGTTGATAGGATTATAAGTAGGGTAAGTAGTAATGTGATTTTCACTGTAGAGGTATTGGTATTACTCCTAGTATGTCTCCTAATTATAGTAGCTGGTTATACATCAGTACGTGATTTAAGAGGGGTGTTAACACCATACGTAACGTATACTGAGATAGCTGAGTTAATATTAAATGATGTGTTTATGTTGATAGTACTTGCTGAGATTATGAGGTTTATAATAGCTTTAAGAGCTAGTCCAGGTACTAGGGTTATAGGACTTGCTGAGGTTGGGTTAATAGTTAGTATTAGGGAGGTTATAATAGCATCTCTAACTAAGGAGTACTTAGGACTACTACTAGCATCAATAGCATCTCTAATATTAACACTGATAATATGGGTGGTTAAGGCTAGAATCCTACGGTAGTGTAGTTGTTAAGTGAAAGTGAAGATAAAGTCGTTTCTAATATAGAAAAATATTTTAAATTTAATGTTTTGAGTTAACCTGCGTATGGACTTTCTGGAGGTAACGGTATTGCTGGTTTAATAGCTGCGAATTTCTCTGGGTAAACTACTACTAACCTACCCTCACGCCACTGCATAACTACTGGGTACGACAGTACGTTCTGACCTATATGTGCTTGAGGTTTATCAACCCTACCAATCTTACCTAATAACGTATCCTCAGGTTTATCCGGAGATGCGAACTTAACTCCATAACCCATAGTAGTACCTCCTTCAGGTATGTTAAGTTCTAAAGCTGCTAACCTAATACTCTCAGGATCTACACTACCATACTTAGTAATAGCTAATGGTAATACATCATTAAGTAGTATCCACGTATGTGCGAAGCCCATATGAGCATGAGTCATAGGTTCGTAACCCCTCTCAGCTTTAAACCTATCTATGAACTTAAGTAATGCTTCCTTCAGATCAGGTCTTAACGCCCCGTAATTTAGGTAAGGTGATGGTGGATCTACATTAAACATAAACTCCATATCCTTCCCTAAAGCCTTGTAAGTAGCTGGTAAACCACCTCCAGCCCCATGAGCTATATAAGCTTTAAACTTCAGACCTAACTCCTTAGCCTGTCTAAAGAACAACACAGTATCTGAGTAGTAACCTGTATGAAGTACTATATCTGGTTTAGCAGCTTTCAACTTCATTATAAGTGATGATAGGTCTGTAGTTGCTGTTGGGTAACCCTCATAAAGTACTATAGGGATACCTAACTTCTCAGCCATTAACTTATTACCAGCTGCTACTGAAGTACCGTAGGGTCCATCCTCAAATATTATAGCTATCCTCAAATCACTTAAATTCTTACCTAAAGCTTTAGCAACTACATCCCTAATGAACAACACACTCTGGAATCCGAAGTCACCACCAATAGGCATGGGTCTGAATAAGTACTTAAAACCTCTTAAAGTTGCTGAATCAGTAATAGCACCTACCTCCCAATATATAGTCTTATACTTCTCAGCAACCTCACTAGCAGCTAGTAGTAACGGACTTGCATAACTACCTATAACTACCTGAACCTTCTCCATAGTTATTAATCTCTCAGCCTCAGTAGCAGCAACAGCTACATCACTCTTACAATCAGCTATTACATACTCAACCTTATACCTACCTAAAACACCTCCAGCCTCATTAACCATATCAATAGCAATCCTAGCACCAGTCATCTGATCAGTACCTAAAGGTGCCCAAGCACCAGTTAATGGGAAGAGTAAACCCAACTTAATCCTTACCTTCTCAGGAGGTGGTAATGTAGGTGTCGGTGTAGGTGTTACTGTAACTGTTACCCTCTCAGTTACTTTAGTAGTTACTGTAGTTGTTATTGTTGTTGGAGTACCTACAGTAGTAGTTATAGTTACAGTCTTAGGTGGTGGTACTGCTGCAGTACCTGCGAAGTAACCAACAACACCAGCAACAACAATCAAAACAACTAATACGGCTACTAAAATAGATGAAACCTTAGCAGACATAACCATCATTTACTCATTCATTAGCGGACTTATAAATCTTTTATGTTAAATATCATTAACTCTTGAATTATTTATTAACGTCAGGTAAGGATTAATTAATTATTATGGGGAGTTACCTTATAGTGTTAGTAGTTTTAAACGCTGTATTAATTATTTAGAGGTGGGTTTATGTTTGATACGCTCTTCGAGCCCTTCCGTATAGGGAGGGTTGAGATCCCTAATAGGTTAGTGATGTCCTCTATGGTTGTAGGTTATGCAGGTATTCGTGGTGAAGTTACTGATCAGTTAATCTCTTATTATGAGGTTAGAGCACGTAGTGGTGTTGGGTTGATAGTAACTGAAGCTGCTTACGTATCTAGTGATGGTAGGTTAGCAAGTTATGAGTTAGGTATTTATGATGATGACTTAATACCTGGTTTAGCTAGGTTAGTAGATGTTGTAAGGTCTTACGGTACTAGAATTTCTGCTCAGTTAGTCCATGGCGGTATTCAAGCTAGAGTACAACAACCTGTAGGTCCTTCAGCTATAAGTAGGAAGTACTTCCCACCACTTAAGACTCCTAAAGAATTAAGTACTGAGGAGGTTGAGGGATTAGTTGAGGTTTTTGTAAGAGCTGCTTTAAGAGCTAAGCAAGCAGGTTTTGATCTTGTTGAGCTTCACGGAACTCACGGATACTTAATAACGCAGTTCTTATCACCACTAACTAATAGACGTACTGATAAGTATGGTGTTGATAGGACTTTATTCGTTGTTGAAGTTATTCAGAGGGTTAAGGAACGTTGTGGTAGGGATTACCCAGTAGGTATTAGGTTAAGTTGTGATGAGTTTATTGAGGGAGGTATAACTATAGATTATGCTAAGTATGTAGCTAAGAAATTAGTAGATGTTGGGGTAGACTACATCAACGTTACTGGTGGGAACTTCGATAGTAGGGATATGATATCACCCCCATACTTTCACAGCTTAAGTGAGGGTTGGTTCTTTAAATTAGCTAAAGAGATTAAATCAGTAGTTGATGTAGCTGTAATTAGTGGTGGGTTAATATCAGACCCTAACATAGCTGAGAAAGCGATTAAGGAGGGTATCGTAGATGCTGTGTTCTTAGGGAGGCAGTTAATAGCTGATCCTGAATGGCCTAAGAAAGTTAGGGAGGGTAGGTTAGAAGATATTAGACCTTGTTTAGCATGTAATGACGGCTGTATAGGCCGTATACTCACTTCTAAACCTGTATGGTGTGCTGTTAACCCGTTAACAGGTTTTGAGTATAGATGGTCTTCAGATGAGGACTTACCTAAAGCTCGTGTGAAGAAGAACGTAGTAGTTATTGGTGGTGGTCCTGCAGGTCTTGAAGTAGCTAGGGTACTCGCTATCAGAGGTCATAACGTAACTCTAATAGATAGTAGTGATTCATTAGGTGGTACTTTAAGGATAGCCTCAATACCTGATTTCAAGTATAGGGTTAAGAAGTTAATTAAGTGGTATGAGACTCAGTTAAAGAAGTTGAAAGTTAATGTAGTCTTAGGAAGTAAAGCTTCTCCAGAGTTGATTAGGGGGTTAAGTCCTGATGTAGTAGTGATAGCTACGGGGTCTAAACCATTAATTCCTAACATACCAGGTGTTGAGAATTGTGTAGTAGCTGATGATGTTTTATTAGGTAGGGTTAAAGTGGGTCAGAAAGTCGTAGTAGTTGGTGGTGGTTTAGTAGGTATTGAAGTAGCTCTATATCTAGGAATTAATGGTAAGGACGTAACAATAGTAGAGGTATTACCTGAAGTAGCTAGGGATTTAGAACCTATATCTAGGTTAGCACTACTTAAACCTAACGGGTTATTAAGTAAGTATAATGTAAAAGTACTAACATCTACATATGTTATTAGGGTAGAGGAGGGAGGTGTAGAAGTACTTAAACTACCTCTTGAGAGGTCATTTATAGAAGCTGATGATGTGGTCTTAGCTGTTGGTAGGGTATCAGAATTAGACCGTGAGTTACTGAATACGGCTAAGGAAGTAGCTAAGGAAGTGTATGTCGTAGGAGATGCTAGAAGTCCTAGAAAGATAATTGATGCTGTACATGAAGCATTCTTCACAGCATTAAACATCTAGTAGTTTAATCCCTACACACCTACGAAAATATTATTAATTATGAGTTACGTATTAGGTAGGTGTAGTAATTGCGTATTGCACTAGTATACTACAGTAGGGCTGGTACGACTAGAGAAGTTGTTAAGTATATTGAAGGTAGGCTCCGAGAACATGGATTAGATGTGAGTACTTACGAGTTGAGATTAGTGAGGGAGTACGGTAAACCACTACATTTAAACCTACGATTAATTACTGATGTATTATTCAATAAATTAGTTAATTACGTCGGTGATGAAGGGTTTAACCCTGAAGCTTACGACTTAATAATTATAGGTACTCCCATCTGGGTAGGTTCTATAACACCTCCAGTAAAGTCCTTCATATATAGATATAAGGGATTAATTAAAACACCTGTAGTATGTTTTACTACGTCGTTAATGAGTAGGGATTACTCAAGGAAGTTTAAAGATATACTTAAGAAACTAGGTTATAAGGTAGTTATGAATTTCTCAGTAGTAGATGGTGTTAGTAGGTCGAGAAAAATTATTGAATCAGCTGTGAAGGAAGTTCTAAAAATTCTAAACATACAGTAGTATAGATGTGGGGTTTACTGTAATTACCTCAGAACTACCCACCCCTATCTAATGTTTTAATTCCTTACACTTCTTTACTTAAATAATATGTAAGGCATAATATACAATGTTATCTCTACAGTCCTCATAAAGTTCCTCTAAACACTAGTTAAGTATGAGTGTAGGAGGTTATTAGAGGTAAGCTGAGGAGTTCTATATAGATGTAGAGTTCTTGAGGAGGTCTTAAGAATGTTAAGATATGTGGTTAACACGGTTAGAGAATCCGAGGTTAAAGTTAACCTCCTACCTAAGCTAATAACTCTACCCTAAAGAATTTAATCCTTCCCTAACCTACTATATTTACTCATGATCTACAAGACTTAAGCACAGAATAATTGAGGTGATATACTGTTATATACCTAATAATATCTTAAGTTTAATAATGTGTTTAGGATTATTTTTATGGTATCTTTATGAGGGTTTTAGTTGAGGTATTCGCTACTTTACGGGATAGGTTGGGATGGTCTTTAAAATCTATTGAGTTTAGTGGTGATGAGGTTACCTT
>CAZZLT010000011.1:0-10239 GCA_964655125.1 uncultured Desulfurococcaceae archaeon
CATGCAGGACATGTAGTAATAACAACATCAAAACCTTCTAAAACCTTCAAAGCCTTACCAACCTGACTCTTATAACCATCAACATCACCAGCCAAGTACAGAGGCCAACCACAACAAGGCTCAGAATCAAGAACAGCAACACTACCAACTAAAGTCTTAATGAGTTCATATGCTGCTAACGCAGAATCAGGTCTTCTAATAGATGTAGTACATCCGACCCAGTAGACTACCTTACCCTTAGTAGGTGGTTTCTCAGGTAGGTAGTCAAGCCACATAGTCTTAATAGAAGGATCTACATTATATGGGTTATCAGTACTGACTATACTTTTAATTAGGTTGCTGATTACGTCTAACACCACACCATTCTCCATAAGGAATGACCTACCTATTAGATAGGCTTCTGTGAGTTCTAAACCTGATATACATTTTATTGAGCAGTATCCGCAGAGTGTACAGTATAGTCTACGGGCTAAATACTCCCTCGGTTTTAGAAGACCTTCGTAAAGTCCTTGAAGTAGGAGTATCCTCCCTCTCGGGCTGTAAGTCTCAATACGATCACTTACTTTAAGTACTGGGCATATAGATTTACAGAACCCACACTTCTTACATGACTCTATATACTCATTCAACTTACTCATTAAATCCTTACTGCTCATCACGAACACCTTAATCAAATAGTTTTCCAGGGTTTAGAATACCTTTAGGATCGAATAATTTCTTAATACTCTTCATTAACTCTAAGGCATACTCACTCCTACGTGTTTTAAGTTCCCTCTCAAGTAAGTATTTCTTCTGCATACCGATACCGTGTTCTGCAGATACTGAACCACCTAACTCAAGAGCTATTAACGCTATCTCATCATTAGCTTTATAACCTCTCTCCCACTCATCACCTGATGTTGAGTGTAGTCCAGTGAATGTGTGTAGATTCCCATCACCTGCATGACCGACAGCAGCTATAGGTATTTCATACTTCTTCGAGATATCCTTAATAGCTTTAACTATGTTAGGTAGTTTTGATAGCGGTACACATATATCACCTATAATCACCACCGGGTATAACCTCGATAATGCTGGATACGCACCCTTCCTAGCCATATATATCCTGTTCATCTCGTCAGGGTCTGTAGCTAAGTCAATTCTAAACGCGTTATACTCTTTAAAAATACCTTTAAAGGTATTGATGAACCTATCAATAGCTTCTGAAGGACCGTCTACATCAGCTAGGACTGCAGCCTTAGCCTGAGGTAGGCCTAACTTGTAGACAGCATCTACGGCTTGTAACGTGATATCGTCCATGAACTCTAAGATTAATGGGTTTAACCCCCTACGTCTGATTGTGAATATAGCTTTAGCAGCATCTTCAACATCGTTGAAGAATGCAAGTATACGTCCTATCTTCTCAGGTAGTGGCACTATCTTGAATGTAGCTTTAGTTATAACACCTAAAGTACCTTCAGAACCTGCTATTAGTTGCGCTAACTCATAACCAAGTGCTTGCTTATATACTGGAGAACCTAACTGGATGACTTTACCGCCTGGTAGTACTACCTCTACTGAGAGTAAGACGTTCCTCATAGTACCGTACCTAGCACCTCTCATACCACCACCGTCGTTAGCTAATGTACCCCCGATAGTAGCTACTTCAGCACTTGCAGGGTCTATCGGGAACATAAAACCATACTTCCTACACTCCTTATCAACTTCATCAACTATCGCACCTGCTTCAGCCTCAACAATACCGTCATCAACATCAACTCTAATCTTCCTCATACCACTTAAGTCAAGTATGATACCACCATTAACTGGTATCGGACCTCCTGTAAGACTAGTACCAGCACCTCTAGGAATAACTGGTATTACGTACTCATCAGCAAACTTAAGTACTTTAACTACGTCTTCAGTAGAGTATGCCCTAACTATAACCCAAGGATAACCCTTATACACTATAGATGAGTCATAACCGTATACGTAGATATCTTCAGGTTCTGATAATACTTTCTCAGGACCTAATAACTCACGTAACTTACCTACTATTTCATTTACATCCATGATATGACCTCTGGAACCTCCAACTATATAGCACCGTAACTACTTATTAATTTTCCTACCTCTTACACATAAGAAAGACTTAATATCTGGTTAGATTAACTAACTGAATAATTTATTAGAGAATCCTTAAGTTAGTTAAGGGGTTAATATGGTTAAGGTTGAAGAATTCGAATTAAAGGAGGACTTATACTATTGGCGTAAAGGTCATACATGGGCTAAGATAGAAAGTAATGATAGGGTTAGAGTTGGTATAGATGACGTAGGTGTTAAATCTGCTGGTGAGATAGTCTTCGTTAGGTTGAAGCCTAAGGGTGCTAAGGTTAAGCAAGGTGATGCTTTAGGTGTTTTAGAATCTGCTAAGTGGGTAGGGCCTATAGAATCACCAGTTAGTGGTGAGATAGTAGAAGTTAATGAACAACTCAGAAAACAACCTAAACTACTTATGAGTAGTCCTTACGGTGATGGCTGGATAGCTGTTATTAAACCATCGAATCTAGAAGTAGACATTACAAACTTACTTAAGGGTTCTGACCCTCAAGCTATTGAATGGTATAAGAAGGAGATTGAGGAGAAGGTTAGGAAGAAGAAGTAGAAGAGTATTACTTCAAACTTAAAACCATGTTTTTAGTTATGAAAACCTCAAAACTGTTATACCCATACATACTCTTACTACTAGTCCTACAACAACCACTACCTCAAAACTTATCAGCATGTTTATCCCTAGAAGTCTAAATACTTCATAGTACAGGCTGAGAGTGTATGAGGTTAAGAATTGTAACTAGGATTAGCTCATCTTAAAGACCGAGTATTTAAAAATATTACTCAATGATATAAATTTTAAATAGTGATAATCAATTTATGTAAAGGTGTTTAAGTATTGAGTAGTGAGGAGGGTTTGGTATCAGTAGGTAGTAGACCGTTAAGTGATTACGTCTTATCAGTAGTCATACTCTTTAATCAAGGTGTTAAAAGAGTTATTCTTAAAGGGAGGGGAGGTAATATCAGTAAGACTATAGCTGTCTATAACGCTGTGAAGGATAGATTAGGTGATGCTGTAAAACTAGAGAATATTGAGATAGGGAGTGAGTACTTTAATAAGAAGAGGATCTCATATATAAGGATAGTGATTTCTAAATAGGACAGAAAAGCTACTATAAACAATCTTTTGTAATTGCGATCCCTACGAACTAGAAGTAATTCTGAATATCATGTTAAGATAATTTAGTTATTTAAGAGTTATTAATTGTGAATATGTGATGAAAACTTATTAATACTGGATACGTAGTTTGATGTGTAAGGGTGTGAAATGAAGGGAAAGAATAGTAAAGCTGATATAGAAGTATTATGTGGCGGTCTCCCACCTGAGTTATGCGTTCAATTAGGTGCTGAACAACAGATCATAAAGATAAAACTTGAGAAACGTAAGTTTGGTAAGGAAGTTACAGTGATTGAAGGGCTTGATCAGACAGTTTTTGATTTATGGAAGGTAGCCTCACATCTTAAGAGTAAATTAGCTACTGGAGGAACTGTTAAGAATGGTCATATAGAGATTCAAGGAGATCATAGACATAGAGTTAAGAATATATTAATAAATGAGTTTGGAATACCGCCTGAGAACATAATATTTATTGAGTCATCAGAATAAAATAATAATATTTTAAACTAACTTAATCTATTCTTACTTCTTAAACATCCTTACTCAGTATTACATCATATGCTTTAATTCACTATAAACTCAATATACGTTAAGTTTATAAACTTGAAAATATCAAAACCACTGATTAGGAGGAGTCATCAAGGAGATGTCCCAAGCCCAGGGTATGTGGGTGAGTAACGACATACCTAGTGTTTCGAATGTTATTATAGGGAAGCATGTATATGCCAACCTCTACGATTTAGACCCTAAAATCATCGATGATGAAAACACACTTAAAAATATCGTTATTGAGGCAGTCAACCTAGCAAACATGACATTAGTTGAGGTTAAATCATGGAAGGTTTCAGGTAGTAAAGGTGGGGTCTCAATTTTAGCATTAATTACAGAATCCCATATAGCACTACATACATGGACGGAGTATAGATACGCAACTCTTGATATATACACATGCGGTGAGAAGAGTGATCCGTGGACAGCATTTGAGTATATAGTCTTAAAACTTAAACCTAAAACATTTAAAGTTAGTTATTCAGATAGGTCATCAACTCCAGTAAACTACTAATCACAAATACAACCCCTACTTTTTTCATTATCCATACTCAATAATAAGTAATATTAATAATTTACGAGATGATGTTATCATAACATCAACAACTGATAGATTAAGTACTCTAACCATTAAACATGTTTAATTGATGGAGCCGCCGCCGGGATTTGAACCCGGGACCTCCGCCTTACCAGGGCGGCGCCTAGTGTCTCGGTTTCACCGAGAATCCACCCTGCTGAGCTACGGCGGCACCCTATAAGTAAATAATCCATATCTAGTTTTAAGTGTTTTTATTTTAGTTATTACTAGTGTTGTAGTAGATTACTAATTAAATCTTAAATCCATATGATCTAATCTTGTAATTCATTGAGATGATTGAGATGTATGAAATAAAAATAAAGTTCTTATTGGATGTTACTCTGTTAATTACTTAAGTATACCTAACTGTTTAAATGCTTCTGTATATCCTCTAATCATGTATGCTATATCGTGTCTTAATGCTATGAAGTTAAATCCTTTCCTAACCTTATCTAGGGCGTCTTGAGGGTCTTGAGTCATTATACCTGCTATCTTACCAGCTGCTTTAGTAGCGTTGAGTACTTTCTCAACAGCAGCTATGTACTTCGGATTATTGAATTCTTGGAAGACACCGAGTGATGCTGACAGGTCGTTAGGCCCTATAAACACTCCGTCAATACCGTCAACTGATAATATCTCTTCTACGTTATTAACTCCTTCCTCAGTCTCTATCTGGACTATAACTAGGATGTCCTCATTAGCTTTCTTAAAGTACTCCTTAGCACTTATGAATCCATACATAATACATCTCCTAGGACCTACACCTCTAATACCTTGTGGTGGGTACTTACATGCTTTAACAGCTTGTATAGCCTCCTCCTTAGTACTTACTTGAGGAACTACAACTCCTTGAGCTCCGGTATCTAAGACCCTCTTAATAATTACGAAATCATTCCACGGAACCCTAACTATAGGGACTATATCAGTAAACCTTAAAGGCATCATCAAGAACTCAACATCCTTAACATCTAACGGTGTATGCTCCATATCAATTACAAACCAATCAAATGGGAGATTAGATAATGCCTCAGTAACCTCCGGATAACCTAAAGTTATCCAAGTACCGTAAGTAACCTTCCCCTGAGCTATTTTCTCCTTAACCTTATTCACCATACAACCACCGCAATATACTTTCGTAAAATAATAAAAATCTAAATCAAACAAAACCAAAATAAATTATTACAATAATTAAATATTAAATTAAAACATAACTACCTCAGATCCTACGTCCTTATAACCCCACCACTAAGAACTACTTAAACAGAAAGAACTTATAATAACTTATTAAGGCGCCGGGGGGAGGACTCGAACCTCCGACCACCGGGTTAACAGCCCGGCGCTCTACCAGGCTGAGCTACCCCGGCACCTACTTCCTTAAATTATCAATTTATACTTAGGTTTTAAATCTTTAGTGACTGTTACTATAAGGACTTACTATACTTTAGGGGTGTTTAAGGATTATAACCTGCAATTCTTAATTAAGTAGTCAACTAACTCCTTAGAGAATTTCCCTAAAGACTTTAACTTACTTAGTTTTTTAAGGTATTCACACCAACTAATACCTAACTTCATACTCCACGATCTATACCTATCTTTGATGTTCTCATACGCTATCTTATGGAAGTCGCATAAGTAAATACCGTCGATGAGATTATACGCACTCCTACCACATATTTGACACTTAATATCGTTACTCATACCTACTAACTTAAGTATAGCATTTACATCTCTACCATCTATAAAATCTTTAAATTGTTTTAACCTACCCTTAAGTACGTCTTTAGCCTCAGAAATAATTGATGACCTACTTACCCTCCCTCTAATTATATTAGTTAGTTGGTCTTCAAACTTCCTAGTAAGTTCAACACTAGTTAAGTCTTTGAAGAACGTATTTAATATTTTAACAACTTGAAAACCTAAATCAGTTACATCTACATACTTTGATGAAGTCTTTAAATACCCTCTCTTAAATAACGTTTCAATAATCTCTGCCCTAGTCGCCTCAGTACCTATCCCTACAGACTCCATCCACTTAAGTATTGAGGCCTTAGTATACTTCTGCGGCCGTCTACTGTAGATGTAGGTGATTCGAACATCAATAACTTCAACTACATCACCTACACGTAACGACGGGACTCTACGTGTAATAATTCTGTAGAAGGGGTAATACCTTAACCAACCAGTACTAATGACCTCAGAACTACTTAGTGAGAATTTCAACTTACTAAACTTAATGAAGTACTTACACTTCCTTACCTTAACAGGGTCTGCAAATGATGCTAAATACCTCCTCACTATTAAGTCGTAAAGTCTTACAGAATCTCTACTTAAATCATTACGTGGTTGATATCCAGTCGGGTATATTGCTGGATGTGCAGGATCGTCCCTTACACCCTCAACAGGTACTAACCTCTTCTTACTTAGTAACTCCTTAGCTAACACATTATACTCTTTAATCTTAGCTATATTAGAAATTATTGACCTATTATCCAGTGTTTTAGGGAGTTTCTGACTATTCGTCCTTGGATAACTAATTAATGAATCTAGATATAATCCCTCAGCTATTGATAATGTCTTAGATGGGGAGAAACCGTAAATTCTAAATGCTTCATACTGAAGATCAGGTAAGTTAAAAGGTGGTAGTGGGTCTAACACATCTTCTAACACTTCAACACTAGCTACCTCTAAATACTTACGTTTTCTTACATCATCGACTAATCGCTTAACATCATCTAAGCTATCTAAGGGGTTAAATAGATTCTCTAGGAAGTACTCCTCATCCTTAACCCTCACCTTAACTCTCAATGAGAAACTTACATCAGGTACGAAGGTATTAGTAATTAAGATATTATTAGCTACTTCAACTAATGTTGGTGATTGAACCCTACCGGCACTTAATGTAATTCTCCTCCCATAAACCCTCCTAAAAATATCTGAGAGAGCTCTACTAACGTTTATACCCCATAACCAATCAAGTTCATGTCTACATAACCCAGCCTCAATCATATCCCAATCAAGAGGTCTTAAACTACTATAAGCACTTCTTAACTCATCAGTAGTTAAGCTTGAGAACTTCATCCTTTTAGCCTTCTTAACATCTCCGAAGTTAGATATTATCATATAACCTATTACAGAACCTTCAATATCGTAGTCACATGCATTAATATATTCTGAAGCATTTCTAAGAAGTCTACTAACTACCTTATAGTAATTCACTAAGAATTTAGCATCTCTATCCTCAAACCACCTCGGTACCCACTTATAGTTAAATACTGGATAACCATCCTCACTACTTGATAATGTAAACATATGACCAGCAACACCTACAACAACAACTAACTTCTCATTAACCCTCCCAACCCAGTAAGGTACTCCGTAACTACTAAACCTCCTACCTATCCCTAAAGCCTGAGCTATCTTAGCTGCAGCCTTAGGTTTCTCAGCAACTATCACTATATGATCTTTAAACTCCATAATATCAACCTACATCGGTAACGGTATAACTAACGTTAAGAGTGTTAAGTACATCACGATATATTTTACTTTAACATCCTTAGATACTGAACTAATATCTAACATGTTGGCTGAACCTATATGAGGTTTAAAACCAGAGATTAGTAGAGCTAATAATGCGAAGATACCGAGCCATACCATACTACCTCTGAGGTAGACTACAGATATTAATGAGTAGAGGATAAGTGATGAAGATACTGTAACACTTACTAAGGAGTGAAACCTAGTACTTGAGACAGCTCTAACTATATGACCACCGTCTAACTGACCTATAGGGAGTAGATTAACAAAGTGTATTAACAGCATTATCATTGATGCATATGCTGCTGGATTAAGTAGTACTACATAACCTATAGCTGTGTTGATATTAGATACAGTCATTACTAAATATGCTGATAACGGTATGAAATCTATAGTTGCTATTATACCCTCACGTAAACCCACTAAAGCTATATCAAAAGATAACTTAGGCGATGTATAATATGTGATGATGAATATAGATAGTGAAGCTATAAAACCTAGTAAAGGACCTGAAATCCCTAACTTTAGTAAGCATTTTAAATTCTTCGGTAGGAAATCCATCCTAACAATAGCACCGAAAGTACCTAGAGGGGATATAATTGGTGCAGGTATTAGTAGTGGGTATGTGGATGGTATATTAAACCTCTTAACAATAATTATATGTCCTAATTCATGAGTAATTAAAGGTACTAACACACTCAACATAAAGAATAACGTATCGTATATTACGTCAGTCTTAACACCATAACCTAATAATAACTTCAACCTATTGTGGAAGTCAGTAGATATGTAGAAACCTGTCACTACTACTGAAACCAACGTTAAGCTGAAGAAAATTAATGATGATTTAATTGAAGTTCCTCTACGTCTACCGCTAATTAGAACTCTTAAGGTTATGATATCCCCAACCTTATAGAGTATTGGGTAATAACCCTTAGGTACTAACTCATCATAGAGATGGTCAAATAATTTACTCATATCATCTCTAACAGATAACACTACATACTCTACAAACTCCTCATTCCTAGAACTCTCAACAACATAGAAAAACTTATTAATTACTGAGGTGAGGTCTAGTACTTCACCACCTTTAAACACATTCAAATCTTAAGCCACCGTTCTAATTAATTATATTAAAATCCCTGATTTAAAATCACTTACTCAATACTGTAAAACCTTTCCTCAAGCTCTAAGAGTTTCCTAACAGGTATTAACTCCTTCTCACCGTTTGGTTTAACCCTAATAACAGTTATCGGTAATACACCTCTCTTAAGCTCCTCCATAGCGATCGTAATAGCATCCTTACTAGGCAAGTTACTTATGTCGATTAGTGGTGGTGCTCCTAAAGCTAATTGAAGTGTTCTAGCACTAACTATACGTGCTTTCTCATACTTAGTAAGTTTAGGTGGGCCTACTTTAACTCCTGTAAATTCCTTCAACCTCTCTAGAAGTGTACTCATTCAATTACCACCCTACACAGCAACCTATAACTATGTAAGAGGTAAAAAATACTTTATTATTGTTTATAAAGTTAAGTACTATTAACGGGCTTAATCATTAGTCAAATTCGTACTTACCTCCAAATTTCCCCTCAGATTCTTCAGCACCTTCACCAGCCTTACCGCCCTTACCCTCACCAGCCTTCATAGGTGATGCAGCTATTATATCATCAACTTTAAGTATTGCAGCTGCAGCTTCTGCAGCTGCCTTAATAACTTGCTTCTTAACTATTACTGGTTCAGCTACATTTACAGCGAACATATCCTCAGCAATCTTACCCTCAACAACGTTTATCCCTGCATATATCTTACCATCACTATGTAGTTTCCTTAACTCCATTAAGGTCTCTAGAGCATCCATACCAGCAGTTGATGCTAATATAACAGCTATCTCCTCTAAAGCATCAGCAAATGCTTGAATTGCTAACTGTTCCTTACCACCAACACTCTCAGCATACTTCCTCAACCTTAACGCAACTTCAATCTCTGGAGCTCCACCACCTGGTATAACCTTAGGATCTCTTAATATGTTCCTCATAGTATGTAACGCATCATTCAAACTCCTCTCAGTCTCATCAACAATCATATCATTAGCTCCTCTAACTAATATCGTTACTGCCTTAGGATTCTTACAACCCTCAACAAATACCATCTTATCATTACCAACCCTCCTCTCCTCAACTAACTCAGCATAACCTAAGTCGTTAGGGGTTAGGTCCCTAATACTTGTGACTATCCTACCTCCTGTAGCCCTCTCTAACTTCTCCATATCAGACCTCTTAACCCTCCTAACAGCTAAAATACCCTTCTTAGCTAAGAAATGCTGAGCAACATCATCAATACCCTTCTGACAAATAACAACATTAGCACCA
>CAZZLT010000012.1:0-91584 GCA_964655125.1 uncultured Desulfurococcaceae archaeon
ATATCCTATCCCTCTCCTTCATCCTCTCAATGAATACCTCAATCCTACTAACCATAGACCTAATCTTATATGAAGCCATAGCTATCCTATACCTTAAAGGCTTCTCCCTACCTAAAGCCTTCTTAAACCTATCACTAATAGTATCTTGCTTACCCTGCCAAGCCTTATCAAACCCCTTCAACACACTCATGAATTCATACACCATTTACGACTCTCTGAAATAACTTGTTTAAAAGACTTAAGGTAGTTACTACTCTGAAGTAGTTTGTAGATATTCCGTAGTTACTTCCTAAAGCCGTGGTGGCGTAGGTATTAAGTATATTTAGAGTTAGTAATTGATGAAGTTCCTAATGATATGCTTGAAATACTAGTTCAGTAATTCTAAGTATACTCTATCCTTCTATCCATACCTCCTACACACCTTACACTTAACAAATATTATAAGTAGTTAGTCGATATAGATAGGTTTAGAGTTATTAATATTTATTAAGTGTTAAAAGAAGGGTATTAACTTAGGACCGAATAACTTTAGTATCTTTAAATAACGTGGTATGTAGACTTCCTTCTTCCTCCCATCAACAGCTTTAACTATAGCTTTAGCTACTACATCAGCTCCTACACCATCCCCTACGTTATTGACTCCAGCCCTCCTGTGGAACTCAGTCTTAATTATACCTGGATATACTGATATGACGTTAATTGATTTCCTCCGTAATTCCCTCCTTAAGACTTCTGTAGCGTAATGTAGTGCTAGCTTACTAGCACCGTATATAGGTAGCTTACTCATTAATACGTAAATACCTGCTGTAATTACGTTAACTACTGTAGACCCCTCCCCCATAAACCTAATTAACTCTTTGGTGAGTAGTATCGGTGCTATGAAGTTAACATTCACTAAATCTATTACTTCATTAATGTCATGACTTAATATATCTTTATAGATACCGAAGCCAGCATTATTAACTAATACATCAACATGACCTAGAGAACCCTTAACAACTTCAACGATCTCATAAATACTATCTACTTTAGAGAGGTCTGTAGTTAAGTAGATGAATTTCTCACCATACTTACTCCTTAACTCCTTAAGAGCTAATTCATTACGTGCAATCCCTAACACCTTAATATTAGGTTTAGAAGTACAGAGTAACTCACATAATGCCTTCCCAATACCTGATGAAGCACCAGTAACTACTACATTCATAAATACACACTCACTTTACGTAAGTGTATTTAGTCCCCCTATCTAATATGTAGAATGACCTACCCCAATTATGTAGTGGTAGTGAGACCTTACTTAAGTCCCAACCATACCTACCTACAACTCCTTCCTTAACATAAGCATCAACTACCTTACCTATAAATACCTTAGAACCACTTGCTTCTAACTTATTAATTACTTGAGCTTCTACAACCGCTACAGACTCCTCAATAGCGTAAGTACCTAACTTCCTACACTTCACTAAATTAACACCCATAGCCTTAATCTTATCTACTTCACGACCTGATACTGAACCAGCAACCCATATCTTATTAAGTAGTTCTGCAGGTAGTACATTCATTACGAACTCACCACACCAATCAATACATTCAGCTGTGTAGGACTCAACATCTAATACTATGAGGACTGTAGGTGGGTCTTCAGATACTGGTGTAAACCATGAGCAAGCCATAGCGTTTATCCTCCCATCCCTACAATTAGATGTTATCACAACTGTAGGTCTTGGATGTAATAACCTGTAATAACTACGTAGGTCAAATGTTTGGAACATAACCTCACACCTTAACTACATACTAAAACTAACTAATAAGATTAATAACCTGTAATAACTATTAAATCATTACTTAAGTACTTCCTAGGATATACTATTAAGTCTTCAGGGGTGATGAGGTTTTTAAGGGTTATTAAGTCTTCCTCAGTGAACGGACCTACTCTAAATATTAGTAGGTAGCATGTAGGTGATACTATCCCAAACCCTAAACCACCATCAATTAATAGGTTTGTTAATGACTTCATATCAGTAGTTGATGGGATGCATAAAGTACTGTGTGTATGTACTGTTACTACAGCATTTACTTCAGGGATCACAACCCTATCTACCTCCCCCTCCAGGACTTCAGCCTTCCCATCCCTTAAAACTATCAACATATACTCAATACCTGATCTCCTAGTCTTTAAGGAGGTTAACTTCATGTAGGGTATAGCCCACTTCAAAGTAGTCTTTATAGCCTCGTCATATAGTACTTTATAGTTAGTACCTGAACTACCTAAGGAAACGTTAACACTATTAACTAATCCGTAATCAACTAAATCATCTAATTCAAAGTACTTATCAGGTCTATACTCACACTCACTTAAGTTCACATTAATATCACTACCTAGTAAGTCTTCTAATGAGGAGAACTCAACATCTATATACGCATCACTACAGCTACAGTCGAAGATTAATGACTCAATACCGTTTACTAATATATTAGCTAGTGCTAACGCCTTAGAAGTATTTGAAGTTACCTCAACCTCCAAGTCCTCATAACCTCTAACTACTTAACGTAGTAAGGTAAATGAACTCTAATTTACATGACTATGTAAATGTATACGTAGATTGATTGTGAGGTAAGCTTATAAATTTACATGTCTATGATATAGTAGTGATAGTTATGAGTTTAGGTAGGTCTTCAGGTATTAAGTTATTAGCTCTAGGTCTAGTCGTAGGTATTGTTATTGGTTTCAGCCTCGGATGGTATTTAAAACCTACCCCCCAAACAACTACTATGTTTATTAAATTCACACTTGATTGGGCTTATCAAGGACCTCAAGCACCATTCCTAGTAGCACTATATAAAGGCTTCTTCGCTGAGGAGGGCTTATCAGTAAGTATTGATAGGGGTTACGGGTCTGCTAAGGTGATAAGTGATGTAGCTGCAGGATTATTCGATATAGGTTTCGGTGATATTAACTCATTAATAGAGTTTAAGTCTAGGAATCCGGACGCTAAGGTTAAGGCAGTAGCTATAATCCACGTAACCTCACCTTTAAGTGTAGTAACTCTTAAGGGTAGAGGTATTGAAGTACCTAAAGACCTTGAGGGTAAGAGGTTAGGTGCTCCTGCAGGTGATGCTGCTAGGAGGGTGTTCCCAGCATACGCTAACGTCACAGGTATTGACTTAAGTAAGGTTAATTGGGTTACTATGGACGTACCTCTACGTGAGCCTATGTTAGCTAGAGGTGATGTAGATGCAGTTACAGGATTCTACTACACAGTAGTGTTGAACTTACTAGCGTTGAACATATCTAAAGATGATATTAAGGTTTTCAAATACGGTGATTACCTACCGTTAGTTGGTAACGGTATAGTAGTTAATGAAGACTTCCTTAAGAAGAACCCAGAAGCTGTTAAGAAGTTCTTAAGAGCTGTTATAAGGGGTATTAAGTACTCTATAGCTAACCCTGACGAAGCTATAAGTATATTACTTCAGAGGGATCCGACACTCAATAAAGATGTTGAGAAGCAGAGGTTGTTAATGGCTTTAGAGATAATTAACGTTAAAGGTGTTACTGATAAGTACGGCTTCGGATATGTAGATCCTTCAGTAATTGATAAGAATATAGATGTTATAGTTAAGACATTCGGTTTAGAGAGGAGGCCGTCACTAAATGAGGTAGTAGATTTAAACTACCTACCACCTCTAGATTTTAGACTTCCGTAAGTGGGGCTGATGGAACCTCTAGTAAGACTACGTAATATAGCTGTTAGGTATGACGGTCATAGGAACGGTGGTTTAGTAGCTATTACAGATGTAGATCTAGATATATATCAAGGTGAGGTCGTAGGTATTGTAGGTAAGAGTGGGAGTGGGAAGACAACACTACTTAAAGTACTTGCAGGTCTTATAAGACCTGCTAAAGGGGAGATAATTTTTAATAATCATAAATTAAACGGTAATTCCTTCAGAGTCGGTGTACTCTTCCAATCACCTCTACTACTGCCTTGGAGGACTGTTATTAAGAACATACTACTACCTATTGAGGTCTTAGGTGAGGATGTTAGTAAGTATTTGAGTAGGGCTTTAGAACTTATTGAGAAGGTAGGTCTTAAGGGTTTTGAGAGTAGTTATCCGTGGGAGTTATCAGGTGGTATGCAGCAGAGGGTAGCTCTATGTAGAGCATTAATACATAAACCATCACTACTACTCCTTGACGAACCATTCAGTGCTTTAGACGCTATCACTAGGGAGGAGATGTGGATGTTACTACAGGATGTGATCTCTCATGAGGGATGTACCACAGTATTAGTAACTCATGATGTTAGGGAGGCAGTACTACTATCTGATAGAGTTGTTGTTATTGGTGGTAGGCCGGGTAGGGTTAGAGCTGAGGTTAGGGTAGGTTTTAAGAGGCCTAGGGACCTTAAACTACAGTATACTAAGGAGTTTAACGATTACGTGGTGAGGGTGAGGGGGTTATTAGGTGATTAGGTTGAGGTTAAGTAGGTCTAGAACCCTTAACTCGTTAGTAGTCCTGATAGCCATCTGTGTAGTTTGGGAGTTAGTAGTTGATTTACTCAACATACCTCAATACATACTACCAACACCTACGTCAATAATCTCAACAACTATTAAGTACTCTAACTACCTACTACGTAATCTATTAGATACCTCCATACATGCGTTAGTAGGTTTAGCGTTAGCAGCTATGTTCTCACTAACTATTAGCTTACCACTAGCTTATAGTGAAGCTGTTAGAGATACTGTATACCCATTAATAACTGGGTTTAACGCAATACCTAGAGCTGCTCTAGTACCGTTACTAGCTCTATGGTTTGGTCTAGGTTCTATGCCTAAGATATTAACAGCTTTCCTCATAGCTTTCTTCCCAGTATTAGTCCCTACATTAACTGCTATGGTAACTATTGAGAAGGAGTTATGGGAGTTGTTAATGTCTTTCGGAGCTACTAAAACTCAAATACTTATTAAGGTAGGTATACCTAGAGCAATGCCTTACTTCCTAAGCTCACTACATATGGGTTTAACAAGTTCATTCGTAGGTACTGTGATTGCTGAGATGGTAGCTTCAGATAGTGGTTTAGGTTACGTCATACTATCATCAACTTCAAGACTTGATACTGCGTTAGCATTCTCATGCTTAATACTATTAGCTTTAATTACATTCACGTTATCTAAGGTGTTAAGTGTTGTTGAGAGGAGGGTTGTTGGTTGGGCATACAGAGTAAGTACGTAAGCGTAAATCCTAAACTATGTACTGGTTGCTCGGTATGTGAGTTAATATGTAGTTTCACTAAGTTTAGGAGGTTTAACCCTAAGGAATCACTCATAAAGATTAACTATAATTACGAGTTAGGTTATTTAGAGGGTTTTAGAGTATGTACTCAATGCGGTTTATGTGTTAATTCATGTCCTACAGGAGCTATATATAGAGGTGATGGAGGTATAGTACTGATAGACTACAGTAGATGTAGTAGTTGTTTATCATGTGTTAATGTATGTCCTAACAGTGCTATAGTAGTTAGTGGTAAACCGTATAAATGTGATTTATGTAGTGGTAACCCTCAATGTGTTAGGTATTGTGTTAGAGGTGCTTTAAATGTCTCTTAAGTGGGGTTATGCGGGTAAGATACTCTACGTAGACCTTAGTAAGAGTAAGTACTGGGTTGAGGAGCTTAAGGAATCATTAGCTAAGACGTACGTAGGTGGTAGTGGGTTAGCAGCATACATACTATGGAATTTAGTTGATGGTGGTGTAGATCCTTTAAGTCCTGAGAACCCTTTAATAATAGCTACAGGCCCGGCCACAGGTGCTTTAGCACCATCAGCAGGTAGGTTTGCATTAGTATCTAAATCACCACTAACTAATATCTGGGGTGAGAGTCATGCTGGAGGTTTCTTCGGTCCTGAGGTTAAGTACGCTGGTTATGATGTGGTAGTAGTACTTGGTAAGTCGTCAACACCAGTATCTCTAGTTATAGATGATGGTAACGTAGAGATTTATAGATCTACAGGTCTTTGGGGTTTAAACACTAGGGATACTACTAATGAGTTAAGGAGTAGGTTCGGTAAGGACTACCACGTAATGTGTATAGGTCCTGCAGGTGAGGAGTTAGTTAGGTTTGCATCAGTTATAGTTGATTACTATAGAGCCTTCGGTAGGACTGGTTTAGGTGCTGTTATGGGTTCTAAGAGGTTGAAGGCTGTAGTTGTTAGGGGTAGTAAGAGTGTTGAGGTATACGACCCGGATAAATACTTAGAAGTTCTTGAGGATATACTGTGGAGGAATTCTGAAGGTCCTTGGGCACTACCTGCACAGATGAGTTTAGGTAGGTATGGTACTCCATCATTAGTAACAGCTATGAATGCTATAGGTAGGCTGCCTACTAAGAATCACTGGACAGGTTTTTGGGGGAGAGCTGATAAGTTAAGCGGTGATGAATTACTAAAGTATAGGGTTTCTAGAGGGTCGTGCTTCTCATGTATGATCATGTGTAAACACGTAACGAAGGTTTCTAACGGTAGGTATGAGGGTACGTTCTCAGGAGGTCCTGAGTATGAGTCTATAGTTGCTTTAGGTTCAAACCTACTCATAGATAATATAGAAGCTGTAATATATATGAATCAACTATGTAATCTATACGGGTTAGACACCATATCTACTGGTAAGGTATTATCATACGTGTTTGAGTGTTATGAGAAGGGGTTAATTAGTAAGGAGGAGTTAGGTGGTTTAGAGGCTTTATGGGGTAGTGAGGAGGCTGCTATCACTTTAATAAATATGATTGTTAGGAGGGAAGGTATAGGTAATATACTTGCTGAGGGTGTTAGGAGGGCTTCTGAGGTCTTAGGTAGGGGTTATGAATACGCATTACATGTTAAAGGACTTGAGGTATCTGCTCAAGACCCTAGAGGTCATAAGTCAGTTGGTTTGACATGGGCTATATCAGTTAGAGGTGCTGACCACTTAAGATCCTTAACAACAGTTGATGAGTTAGGTTATAGGGATATAGCTGCTGAGAGGTTCGGTGTTGATAAAGTTGATGATGTATGTGATAGGCTTTCTGAGAAGTATAAGGGGTTGATAGTTAAGGATCAGGAAGACCTATTCGCACTAGTTGACTCAATCATTATGTGTAAGTACGGTACTATGTGGCCTCCAATGTATTACTTCGACTTCATAGCTAAGTTACTCCCACCGTTAACAGGTATTAAGGAGTTCGGTGATGTTAAGAACCTTAGATTAATTGCTGAGAGGATAGTAAATCTTAAGAGGTGTTTCAACCTTAGGGAAGGTGTTGGTAAGGAATCTGAAGTACTACCTAAGAGATTTACTGAGGAACCAATGCCTACAGGGCCTTCAAAAGGTCAGGTATGTAATTTAGAACCTATGTTAAGGGAGTACTACATGTATAGAGGTTGGGATTATGAGTCAGGACTCCCTTACGAAGAGACTTTAGAGAGATTAGGATTAGATTACGTAGCTAATGAACTTAAGAAGAAGTATGTATTACCGAGGTTAAAACATGGTTAGAATTAGGATTCACGGGATTCTTAAGGAAGAATGTGGTGTTGAGGTTATAGATATTGAAGGTACTTACCTTAATGAGATTATGAGTAAGTTACCTAAGGAGGTTAAGAATGTGTTGATGAAGTACTCTAAGTACTTGATAGTGTTAGTTAATGGTAGGAGGGTATATGATTTAGAAAGTATTCAACTACTACCTAACGACTACGTAGACTTAATGATACCTGTAGGTGGTGGTTAGCTTAGGTGGACTACATCACCAACACTAACCCTCCTAACACTACCTCCAGTACTAACTATTAGTGAGCCGTCAACACCTACATCTACAGCAATACCTTCAAATACCTCATTAAAACTTACTACCTTAACCTTCCTACCAATAGTTGAGTTATACCTCTTCCACTCACTAATAACTACATCATCATTACCACGTAATAACTCGTTATATAGGTTGAGTAGGTTACTAACCACACCCTTAAGAATAGGTACTCTAGGAACTCTACAACCTAAAACCTCCATTAACGTCACCCCAGTACCCCTTAACTCCTCAGGTAATTCATTATTCACGTTAACACCAACACCTACTAAGACGTAGTTAACTCTATCAGCTTCTAACCTAGCCTCAATCAACACACCACATAACTTCCTACCACTTAATAACACGTCATTAGGCCACTTAACACTAACATCTAAGTTGTAGAGTTCTTTAAGAGTCTTAACTACTGAGGTACCGGCTATGAGGGTTAGTAGTTGTAGTGATTTAATCATCTTAGGCTTAAGTACTATAGTGAACCAGAGACCACCCCTACCAGCAACCCATTTCCTACCTAACCTACCCCTACCATAACTCATCTCCTCACAAATAACTACAGTACCTTCAGGAGCTCCCTGACTAGCTAACATGTCTGCAATGTCTTGAGTTGATGTACATATGTCTAAGTAGTGGATATTCATGTTCTTTAAGACCTTACTAACATGTCTAACATCATCAACGACCTCAACCCTATAACCTAACTTAGGGTTTACCTCAATCACAAACCCATAACTCACTAATTCCTTAACAACCCTACTAACTGAAGCTTTAGAAATACTTAATTCTGAAGCAATCCTAGAACTACTTACGAAACCCTCACTCCTCATAAGTAATTCTAAAACCTTCTTATGAACCTCCCCTAACAACTAACCACCTAACCTCTTAAGTACTGACCTATACCTACAGTATATAGCTTCCCCCATATCTAAAACCCTAACTATAAATGACTGTATAAATGCTTGAGTTACTAACTTAATAAGTATTAACTTACGTTTAAACCCCTTACTAACAATACCTAAGTTAACGTTATATATTGAGGTAATATCATTAAGTGTAGTTATACCTAAGTTAATGATCCTAAACCCTAAAATCAATATTAGTACTGGTTTAAGTCCTAAGTACTTAACCATGCTTAGTAAGTCCTTAAACGTGATTAACTTAATAAGTGTTATGGAGAGTATGTAGAGTAAGAACATCTTCAAGGTAGATAGTATAATCCTACTAACATCGAGTAGGTCTAGGAATAACTGTATAGTTAGTGATGACGTTATGAATGGGAGTATAAATAATGTAAATACCTTCATAGTCAGTATGAAATCCCTTAAACACCTCATAATGTAAATTATAACTACTATAGCTAAGGCAGTCGCTATAAGTGTTAACGAGTCTAACAATGTAACCACTATAATCAGTATTAGTAGTGAGGTAATGACTACTAACTTATACTTAATTAGGTATTCCTTAGTTAGTAACTCCTTAACATCATTGATTAACGTCATGATCAAACCCTAAAGTTAATGAGTTATCTACTAACTCCTTAATACCCTCATTATGTGTTGCTAATACTACAGACCTACTACCTCTAAAGACATCTAAAAACCACTCTAGTACTCCTAATGAAGTACTATCTAAACCTAATGTAGGTTCATCAATTAGTAATGTTTTTGGTGATGTTATATAGGCTAGAGCTAGTGATAACCTCCTAACCTCACCAACACTTAACGTATACGGGTTCCTACTACTTAAGTAGTTAATTTTAAATACTTTAAGTACTTCATCAACATCATCATCCCGTCTAAACACCTTAATATACAGGTTTACCTCATCATAAACTGAGTTAGTTGTAAACCAGTATATAGGTCTTTGAGGTATGTAGAATATAGGCTTACTAACACTTACATAACCTCTACGGACCTTAAGAATATTAGCTAATATCTTAAGTAGTGTTGACTTACCACTACCGTTCCTACCTAAAACACTGAAGACCTCACCACACCTTACAAACATGTTAAGACCTCTGAAGACTTCATAACCATCATAATCAAACCATAAGTCCTTAACTACAACACTATATCCGTCAACACTGAAGCGACCTCCCTTACTAATCCTACGTAGTCCTACTTCCTCACTACCTAAGCTAATAACTACATCTACGTAATCTCTAATTAATTCAACCCTATGATCTACTAACAATACCGTTAACCCAACCTCACTACATAACCTCCTAATACTAGACATCATGTTTATCAATGAGTATTTATCCATATGTGATGTAGGTTCATCAAGTAGTAATAACTTAACACCACTTAACATAGCTGTAGATATCAGTAGCTTATATAGTTGACCATCAGATAACTCACTCACATACCTATCACTTAAACCTTTAAAATCATCTAACCACCTACCTAAGACTTCAAACTCATCACAAACCCTAGAACCTAAGAAGAAGGTAGTCATGTCTTGAGGTATGTAAGCTATTAAACCCTCTTTAACAGCTTCTACGGGACTTAAGCCTAGTACCTCGATAAAACCATCAACTCTAAACTTCCTATATACGTTAGGTATTAACCCTACTAAGACTTTAAGTAGTGTTGATTTACCGGAACCTGAAGGCCCTCTAACCAATACTATAGAGTTAGGACTTACTAGTAAGTTGAAGTTCTTAATTACGTATTCACCGTTTACAGATACGTTTAAATCCTCAACCCTTACAACATACATTAAATCTCAACACCTTTGAAAGACATTATCTTATGTATGTACTTAGCTAATGTGATTGCTATGACGTGATCCATTAGTAAGTCTTGAGGTATGAATACAAGGACACTAACTATGAGTAGGAGTAACATCTTATCACTTACGTGTATATTTAGGTAGTTAGTAATACCTTCAGCCCATGATAGGATTGTTTGAGAACCTAATGCATAGTATGTAAATACTATAAACCCTAACGTATATGTAGGTATTACAGCTATGAGGGATAGTGTTAGTAGGGTTATGAAGTCTAACCTACCTATAGACTGTAGTTCCCTACGTACTATACGTAAGTAAGTCCTGGATAACATACTCATTAAAGGTGCTGAGACTGTAAATCCTAGTATATAACCTCCTGTATATCCTAGGATAACACCTAAACCACCTCTAAATCCTGAAGCTATTGGTAGTCCTAAGACTATGAGTATTAAGTATATAGTCATTGAGAGAAACGCATACTTAGGCTTAAGTATCAACCCAGACAGTACAACACCTACGTTCTGTAGAGTATAGGGTATAGGACCTATAGACACTCTAATCTGTGCTAGTAAACCAGTTAGTACAGCCATAGCTATAGAAGTAATCACTGATAGGTAGTCTTTAAACTCCATCATGAAATCATTTCAAGGTGAAGTATTTAAGTGTTAATGGTGTGGTTAAGGACTTACATGAAATGATGTTATGGTGATTAAATTACATGTTTAATAGTTTAGTAAGTAAGGACGTTCTGGAGTAGTTAATGTCTAGTCTTAAGGTAGCTAGGTTATGGACTAAGTTAGACGGTAGTGTTAGGTGTGGTGTTTGTGAGAATAGGTGTGAGGTCAGTGATGGTTCTACAGGTATTTGCGGTAATTACCTGAATATCGGGGGTACTCTATACCACTTAGGTTATGGTAGGTTAAGTGCTGTTGAGAGTAGACCTATTGAGATTAAACCATTATTTCATTACTGGCCTAATAGTACTGCTCTAACGTTCTCTACTTGGGGATGTAACTTCTACTGTCCTTGGTGTCAGAACTACCACTTAAGTTTTAGGAAGCCTAAAGAATCTGATGAGGTAGTAAGTATTGATGAGTTGTTAAGGATGGCTAAGGTATTCGGTGATGAGGGTTTCTCAGCAAGTTTTAACGAACCTACAGTAAATTACGACTACATCCTAGACCTAACATCTAGAGCTGTTAAGGATGGTTTCTACGTGATGATGGTTACTAACGGGTACTTAACTAAGGAGGCTTTAGAAGAGTTAGTACTAGCTGGTGTTGATGGTTGGAGTATAGATATTAAGGGCTGTCCACAGATGAGGAAGGCATTACCTAAGGTAGACCATACAGTAGTGTTTAGGAATGCTAAGACTATCCTAGACTTAGGAGGTCATGTAGAGATGGTGTATCTAGTAGTTACTAATACTAACGACTTTAACGAATGTGTTGACTGGGTAATAGATAATCATTTAAAGTTCTTAGGTCCTAAAACACCACTACATATTAATAGGTATTACCCAGCACATATGTGGAGGGAGCCTCCAACACCTACTGATAAGTTGTTAAGGATTGCTAATGAGGCTAGGAAGGCAGGTATTGAGTTCGTATATGTTGGTAACATACATAACCCTGATTTAGAATCTACTAAATGCCCTAAATGTGGTAAGGTGTTGATTGTGAGGGATAGTTATAGAGTTACTGAGTTCTACTTAGATAGTAGTTGTGGTAGGTGGAGATGTCCTAGATGTGGTTATGAAGTACCTATTAGAGGTCGTTACATACCTCATAAGAAGTACTACTTCCTCTGAGTTACTGTAGTTGAGGTCTCTACATAGTTATCCCTACCCTCAAAAACCTTCACTACTACCCCTACCTCCATGTTCAGAGACTTAAAAACAGTTACTAACTCATCAAGTATACTCATAGCTATAGCTTCAGCAGTTGCCTGCGGATACTCCAGAATTACTAACTTAACCTTGAATGGTCCCTTAATATCCAACTCCTCTAAATCCTTCTTAGGAACTATTAATGAGTACCTATACCTCTCCACGATATTCTCAACTAACTCCTTAAGCTTCAGGAAGTCTACAACCATGAAGTCCTCACGTAACCCACCCTCAACACATACAGATACCGTGAATGTATGGCCGTGGAGTTGTGATACGTTATTAACTGGTGTGTAGTGTGCAGCTTCGAAAACTACGTTACCAACACATACCCTCATATAATCACCAGTATAGACTCTTCAGTATTTAACTTAAGCTTAACTCTAGATCTTCAGGGATTGAATTGAGTGTTGAGGAGTTGTTAGAATTCTTGAGGAGGTTGAGGTCTGAAGACCCGAGTTATGTTAGGGGTGAGGTATTAGGTTCTATGACTACTGAACCGCTTAAGCATTTATTAGAAGCTTACAACATCTTCGTAAACACTAACTTAAACGATCCTACACTCTTCAGGAATACGTATAGGCTTGAGTTAGAATGTGTTGAGTGGCTTTCTAAGTTAATGTATGGTGGTGGGTACGGATTACTAACCTACGGTGGTACTGAGTCTAACTTAACAGCACTCTACATACTACGTGAGTTTAGTGGTGGTGATACAGTCATAGCACCTAAGACTGCACATGTAAGTATTAAGAAGGCGTGTAGGGTCTTAAAACTTAACCTCGTTGAGGTAGGTGTTGATGAGGACTACATACCTGATATTGAGGGGTTATGCAGCACTATACGTAGGTATGAGGGTAGGGTAGCGTGTGTGGTTATGACTGCAGGAACTACAGACTTAGGTATTGTAGAACCTGTAGATAAGTTAGTAAGTACTTGCGGTGATGTTAACTACGTAGTTCATGTAGATGCTGCTTACGGGGGCTTAATAACTCAATTCATAAATGATTTAGACCCTAACATACCTGTATATGATTTCAGGTTAAGTAAGGTCTACACAATAACTGTAGACCTACATAAGATCTTCACACCTATCCCCTGTAGTGCTTTACTACTACGTAGTAAGGAGTTAGAGGAATTCATAATGTTTGAAGCACCTTACATGCCTTTAGGTAAGCAGAGGAGTTTACTAGGTACTAGGACTGGAGGTATAGCTGCTACTGCATGGCTAGCTATTAAGTCTTTAGGTTATGAAGGATTTAAACAATTAGTTCATGAACTAGTTAAGAGGGCTGACTACTTAAGTAGTAGGTTAGTTGATTTAGGTGTTGAGGTCTTAAGAAGGCATAGACTACCTATAGTTACGTTCAGGGTTAGTAATGCTCGAGATGTTATGAGGAGGTTATGGGGTCTACGTATGTATTTATACCCAACATCAATACCTAACACTTTAAGAGTTGTTGTAGGTCCTCACATAACATATGAAGTTATAGATAGGTTTGTAGGTGTTCTAGCTAAGGTTTTAAATAAGTAGTGTTGTTAATGGTGTTAAGTTCATCACGAATATAGTTATTGGTAGGTACTTAATCACTAACTTACCCAGTATATCGAGACCTCTAACCATATCCCAGACCTTACTACCGAATAGTTTAATGTCTTTAATTACGATGTCTGCTGTACGTATTGTAGCACTACTTAAGTTATCCATAGCACTCACTACTACGTCCTTAACAACATTAACTAAGTCCTCACTATAACCCACTATATCGTATGGTGATTCCTTAAACGATGCTGCACAACTATGATCGTCTGGAGTTACTACCTCCACGTAATCAAATCCTAACTTAGATATCTCAGAAGTTAGTAACTTCCTGAAGTTTAAGTCCATGTTATTACCGTATATGTATATCAACACATGTTTAGAGTTGTTGAAGTTCATGACTAACGCCTTAACCTTACCGTAACATACACCCCTACACATACTGCTTAAGTAATCCTCACCATAACCTACCTGAAACCCTACCACCTCATCACATCTATAGTTGTTTAAGACCTCACCTAAGAGTTCCTTAAACACTTTTAAGTCGTAGTCATTACTACCTTTAGAACTATGCGTATCTACCAACGCATTCACATACGTGTTATTACTGTTGAGTAGTTCCCAGACCTCGTAGGGTAGGTCATCACAACCTCTATCTAAGTTCTTAACGAATGTTATTAGGCCTGTCTGGAACGGTATCACATATGCTTCCCAACCATTAGTCCTCACAACATATGGTCTACACGGCTTAACATCCGCCACCATATTAACTAAACCGTCTACGTAGTTATTCACATACCTAATTAACTCCTCAACATCTTCAGAACTAACTAAGTTCCTCTCATGAGATCCTGGTGTGTGGAATACTAGTAAGTGATACCTATTACCTAAAACATCCTCTAACCTATATATGAATCTAGAACTACCTATATTCCTGAAAGGTCCGAAATGAATTGTAGGGAATACAAGTAATATGTTATCACCGTTAAATGATTTAAACGTTACGAACCTCATTAAAACTTCCTTACTTTCTGAGTACTTCATGAATTCATACTCGATAGGTTTTGGATCGTTACTAAACCAACTACCTACGAATGCGTTTATAAGTGATAGTGGTTTAATACCTAGTGTTGACCTCCCCTTAAACTCTATAGCTGTTAAGGTCATTAAAGCTACTGTAAGTGTTAGTGCTTGTACTATAACTGCGTTAGCTATGTATGTGATTACATCAACACCTAATACGTTATTCAGTACTAAGTAAGTGATTAGTTGAGGTATTGTAGATGCTGTTAGAGCACGTATGTAGTTTAAGAAAGCTGGTAATACTATATATGAGAGTCCTGAGGATGCAAGTATTCCTAAACCCTTAACACCTAATAACTTAGTGAATACTACCTCAGCTACTGAGAAGGTAGTTATTAACACTGTAGTAAGTCCTAAAACCCTCTTAGTATTTAACGTCTTCGACTTCATAAGTATTAGATTAAGTATTAAGAATGTTGTAGAACCCTTCAAGTAGTTGAGGATGTTCTCAAAATACGTTACTACATCCTTAGAAGGTATTACCTCAATCACAGCTACTGACGTAGTTATTAGTAGGTATGTAGCGAGTATTACGTATGTCTTAGGTAGTAGGAACAACCTCCTATAATACTTCCTCACTATATACTCGTTATCCATCTCAGTACTACCACATCATGACTACTAGGGATTAATAAACTATACGTTTATATGTCTTTAAGACTTTATAACTGATTAAGTCAACCTCATCCTTAGTAAACCATGGAGTACTACCCCTAAGTCTTAAAGTTGCTGCTGTAGATGCTTTAGCAATAGCTATTACTAAGTCCTCACCCCTTACTAAGTACTCGTAAGTCAGTACTGCTGTGAAGACATCACCAGAACCTATAGTAGGTCCGTAAATATATTGTAACGGTTCTAACATACCTAACACACCCTTACTTACGAAGTATATAGGTCGTGAACCGTTAGTGATTATTAAGACTACATCATCGTTAGGTACACAGTTAACTACTTTAGAACCCCTACACATGGGTGGGAACTCATACTCCTCACCCCTAATCACTAACTCCCTACACTCCAGTTTAAGTAATTCCCAGAACCTTGAGTAATCATTAAATACTACACCACGTTCATCAACACTCCTCACAAACCCTTGAACATCTATGACTACCTCTCTACCTCTAACTAACTCCTTAATAATTTTTAACGGGACCTCATCCATAGTTAATGATATTAGTAGGTAATTACTTAAGTAGTTACCTACATCAGTTAAGTCGATAAAGGACTTACTAATAAGTTTTAAAGTCCTACCATCACTTAACTCAATATTAAATACAGTCTCACCAATACCTAAACCAACAACATCAACACCTAACCTCCTTAAGTAACAGTATGTAACACCCTTACTAGTTAAGACTCTAAACTCATCAAATCCTAAGTACTTCAGAGCTTGTGAGCAGTATAGTGCAGGACCTCCAGGGAATTCCTTACTACTTATTAAGTCCTTAGTAGATGCTAGGATAGCGGTTAACACTTTAATACCTCCGGAATTAGTAATTGATAATATATAGAAGTTACTTACTACTTAAGTAATTGATTAAACTCTTAACTAATTTCTCGTGGTACTTCTCCTCCTCAATAACTTCTGAAAGTATCTCAGTAATTAATGTAGTACTTAACCTACCGATAGAGTCCTTAATTAATGAGTATAGGAATTTAGAGTATGTCTCCTCACCAACGAAGCCCTCAATAAATCCAAGACTCTCTAAATACTTCATTAAATCTACACCACTATTAAGATTATTAAGTAATTCCTCAACAGTAACCCAAGCCCTACCGATTAAATCCCTACAACTACGTTCAGGTAGTACATCAAGGTTTAAAACACTATATAGAGACTCCATAAGCTTAGCATGATTATAACTCTCTAAAGACAACCACTTAAGTACTAAGGAGGTAAAAGGATCTTCAACCCTAAGAGATAACCCCTCATAAAGCCTACCAGTAAGTTCTTCAAACTCCTTACAACACCTAAGACCAAGACCTAAAACAGCACTTAAACTCATAAACCCACCAGATAATTTCATAATTAAAGAATATATACTTAACTACTAAAACATTAAAACTAATAAATCATTTAGAATAAGGATTTAATAGAGCGGCGGTCGTCTAGTCTGGTTAGGACACCGGCCTCCCAAGCCGGAGATCCCGGGTTCAAATCCCGGCCGCCGCATCAAAACTTATTAACTCCAACGCAGTTCACACTACACATTGGTAGAGATTAAGAGACTTCTTGAAAAGGTATATGGTATTCATAGTTTAAGAAGGGGTTAACATGAGATGTAGACCTACTTATAGCATTCACAACAGTAGTGTTTAACTACATTAGTTAAGTACGGTCTTAAGTTAGAGTTTAGAGGATGGTTATAGCTACAACATTTAATAGCTTTGACTCTAGCTATCTAATACTTATTCCTAAGGTTGAGGGATTGATCCTTAAGTTAGTTAGAAGTTAGTTATGTAGGGGTTGAATACCATATCCTTTTTATCCAGTCTACTCTATCTAATTCCTTTCTTCTGATACTATAATCTTCCTCATTACTCTTAGATGGAGAGAGTTTGAGGGCTTAATACAGTATTTTCTAATGAATTCTAGGGCTAACTCGTACTCCTCCTTTCCTAGAGGTAATATGCTTACATAGGGTCTCACTATATTCTCCATAAAGTCTATAGTTATTAAGTATGGTATACCGTATTTCCTCTAAGATATGTCAGTAACTCATCAAGTACTAAAACATCTGTGTAAGACCTATAACTCGTTATATAGATTCTCGTAAATCACCCTATTACCGGGGTTTGATACAGTATTTAAGTAGATTAGGAGGTTAGCATCTATGAACGCCCTTCAATTAAATTCCTCCTCAAGGTAAACCTCACTTAACTCATCGGGCTTGGGTTTCTTCCTACCTTCAACACCCTTCAGCACATTTACATGATTAGTTAACTCCCTCCTCAACTCATTCAAATCAACCTTCCTCCTAGCAGGCTTTAGCACAATACCATCTCTAACCTCAACAACTAACTCATCACCTTCCTCAATACCTAGAAGATCTCGTAAACTCTTTGGAAGAATTAAATACCGTTTCCTCCTAACCCTAAGCTTCATAGTCAAACCAAGCTCATCTATAGTTAAGCTTAGTTAAACCATCTTATAAATTTTTAATTAACCTCAATAACTAAGTTAGGAATTCAGACCTCATATAACCTCAGTGATTATAGACTAGATATTATCATTGTTGGGAGACTACTTTAAACTAACTATATACGGGATGCTGAATAATGACTGTAGTTACCTTCATTGAGGATGAGTTGTTTCCTACTGAGAGGACTTCATCTCTAAACCCCCTCACAAAGATGTAGTAGATGTTTTGATATTTGATATATGATTTCATTTTAGTCATAGTTTTCAATCATGTTTAAAATAAAATATTTACTTTATTAAATCTTTATACCGAATGAGTCTAGTATGAATTTTAGTGAGATGTAGAGGAAGACTACCCCGAACAACAGTTTTATCAACCATATAGGTGCTTTTAGAACTAGTCTAGCACCTATTTGAGCACCTATAGCTGTCCCAATACCAAGTGTTATAGCTGCTAAAGCATCTACTAGTCCTTGATATATTTTAAATCCTGCTGAGACTGAAGCCATACTTATGAATGATGCTAATGATGTCCCGACAGCTATTTTCGTTGGTGCGTGGAGTAAGTATATGAATGTCGGTACGAGTGCGTACCCACCACCAAGTCCGAGAATACCTGTTAGTATACCTATTACGAGACCTACGATACACTTCACCCATACTGAACCAGGGATCTTATTACCTGGTTTCTCTACCCTCCTCCTCCGAATACCCTCATAAATCATCCTGATAGCGACGTAGAGGAATGACCCACCAACTATAAATTCTAGAATAACTCTCTGACCTACTAAGTAAGAGAATAGTATTGAACCGATAACAGCTCCTAAAGCTCCAGAAATAGCTACGACCTTAACTGTCCCGAAATCAACGTTTTTAATCCTTATATGGCCGATAGCTCCTGAAGTAGCTGTTATCACTACAGCAGTTACAGTAGTTGCTATAGCTAACGGTAATTCATAACCGTATATAAACCTTAACGTAGGTAACATAATCACACACCCACCAGTCCCTAGAAACCCTCCTAAGATACCTGCCATCAAACCAAACACTACCATAGATATGTATGTGAGAGCATCCATGACCACACCTACTACGGTATAGGGTAAACTGTAAAATACTTTAATGGAGGTATTATTTTACGTAAGTCTTGAACATATGATTAAATGTTAAGTATGTTGTAAACTGTTTAATAGTGTTGGGTAGTCTCACTTAAACATTTACTTAATTCCTCATAAGTAATTACCTTCGGATCTCTACCTCTAACCCAAACATATACTACCTGCTTCGTTAAGTACTCATTCTTTAGGAATCTAATTACTACATCAGCTAATGATGTATTAGCTCTGTAGTGGTCTTCATCAACGTACGAACCTACCCTAAACGTTAGTATGTTTAACTTCCTCAGGTAGAGTATTTGATTATGTATGTATTTGAAGGCAGTAGTTCCTCTATAGTAGCGATGTAGTAGGTCTATACCGAAGAATATAACTATGTCTGGTCTTACCTTAGATATTAACTCAAGCTCGGTGTTGTAGATCTCCTCAATACTATATACTGCTGGGTTAAATCCCTTAAGTATTAAGTTATCCTTGAACAACTCTTTAAAATCTACACTGACATTTCTCTCCTTCAAGTAGGTCTCAGCAACCTTCAATATATCGTATGGTGAGAACTTATAACTAATTAGTAATGTCTTAGAATTACTCAGTAATGCTAAGGTAATTACATAGGTTATTATATCGTAGGACCTAGCATCAGCATCGTAAGTCACGTAAATATGCCAACCACCGTAGAGGTAATCACCTATTAAGTCCTTAAATAAACTACATACGTTACGGAATACCTTACCGTAGTTAGGAGTCGGTACTTCCTCAAGTCTTGGAGGTACCCACACACTAATACCTGAACCACTAACTATTGAGAAGGGTATCTTAGCTAGTAGTACTTGAGAACCTCTAACCTTATCAATAACTAATTCCCTCACGATTAAGTTATTAACTACTTCAGACTTAAGACCTATAACTACATCAGCTACGTAAGCTAAGGAACTTAATTCCTTAATATCTGTAGACTCAGCTATCAAAACTACTAAGCCGTTAATAACTTTAGGTAATTCATAGATGAAGTTATGTAGTATTACTCTGGTGTTAACGTCATTACCTAAGATATTAAGTAATGGTGTTATACTATCTATCACAACTATATCAGGTTTAAAAACTACGATATCCTTAAATACACTATCTATAAAGTCCTTCAAACCCTCCTTAGTAACTAAAGGTAGTTTAACGTATTTAAAGACCCTCCCATCAAGTTTACTTAAGTCTATGTTGAAGCCCTTCATAAACTCATACAGTTTCTCTCTATCCTCATAAAATGAAATATAGTAACACTTCATACCATCTAAAGCATTACTATAACATATGGTACTAGCTAGTAAAGTCTTACCAACACCTGGCTTACCATATATAAGGACTAGAGAACCCCTCCTCAATAAACCCCTAAATAATTCCTCAAGACCTCCAACACCAAATCTAAATGTATTAATTACGAAACACCGTATTAGAGAACTTAGGAAAACTAATAAATCTTATTGTGAAGACCTAATTAAATCTAAGACGTTACCCACTAATAAGAATAATTATAAGCTTCAGTACACTCCCATTATAGGTGTGGTAGTGAGTAACTCTGAGGTAGTTAAGAAGATATTTATTGAGTTGCTTGAGAAGGATGTTGAGTTTAGGTATGCTGTTGTTGGTTATTTAGGTATTTCAGAGGTTTTAAGAAGTATTGAGAAGTTATGGGAGAATCAAAACAGACTTTGGGAAGAGGTTAAGGCTTTAAGAGAAGGTCAGAGTAAGTTATGGGAGGAAGTTAGAGGTTTAAGAGAGGAGACTAGGAAGTTATGGGAGAATCAGAATAAGTTATGGGAAGAAGTTAGGAGGTTATGGGAGGAGGTTAGAGGTTTAAGAGAGGATTTTAGGAGTCTTGAAAGACGTGTTAGGAGGTTAGAGAGTGGGATGAGTTCTCTTGCTAGGGCTGTTGGTACAACGTTAGATCATTACACAGCAACATTTATTGAGGAGTTATTGAGGAGTTTAGGTGTTCCTGAAGAGAAGATTGATGTTAGGGCTAACATAGTTTTAAGGAATCCTGAAGGTGTTGAGAGGGAGGTGGATATACTTAATAGGGATCCGTTAGTTGTTGGTGAGGTTACTACATATATAGATAGTATTGAGAGGGTTGAGGAGGAGTTAAGTAAGGTATTAGATGATGTGAAGTTTGTTGAGTCTATGTTTGGTAGTAAGGTCTACATGGCTGTACTAGCGGTGGAGAATGTCTCTAAGGAGGTAGTTAAGTATTTAGAGGAGAGGTGTAGGAGGTATAATATTAAGTTAATATATGGTAGGGAGATCTCTAGGTTAGATAGGTTGGATTAGGTATTCATTCTTGAGTAAGTCTGTAGATACTGTCTACACTATCGGTTACTCTAACTACTCAGTATATGAGTTCCTCAACACTATTAAGAGATTTAATATTGATGTAGTTGTTGATGTTAGGAGATTCCCTAGGAGTAAATTACGTGGTTTCTCGAAGGATGAGTTAGAGGTTGTGTTAGGTGGTGTAGGTATTAGTTATAAGTGGTTTGGTGTTTTAGGTTCTTTAGGACTTAAATTTAGTGGTAGTGTTAACTGTAGTACTTCCCCAACATTTAACTCATACGTTAATTACCTACTTAGTAGTGAGGAGGTATACAACACCCTGAAATACTTAAGTGAGTTAGCTAGTAAGTATTACGTCTTAATAATGTGTAGGGAGTTAAACCCTAAGTACTGTCATAGGCAGTTTATAGCTGATGTGTTAAGTATTGTAGGTTTTAAAGTACTACATATTATTAAAGGTGATGTCGTATCTCATGAGAGAAGTAGTTGTTATAATGTCTTAAAACTTAAGTATAGTAGGTGATGTTAGGTTTCTAGTATTACCGAATGTGTTAAACTTTATATTACGTAGTTTTAACCTGTATTAGGTATGTTAGTTGAGTAGTGTTATTAAGGAGTTAGAGGCTGAGGCATCTAAAATCATTAAGGAAGCTGAAGTTGAAGCTGAGAGGATTATTAAGGAGGCTAGGAAGAGGGCTGAGGAGATATTAAGTGATAAGTCTTACTTAGTGGAGTTAAGTGAGGAGAGGAGGAGGATTGAGGAGAGTGTTGAGTTAGAGGTTAGGAGGATTTTAGAGGATGCTGAGAGAACTGCTAGTAAGTTACGTGAGAGTGTTAGTAGGAGGATTGATGAGTTTGTTAGGAATATATTTTCTAAGGTTGTCGGGTTTGAGGGTTAGTAATTGCCTCAACTCTCTAAACTACTACTTAATAGACCTGATATAGGTTTGAAGACGTATGTAGTAGTTCCTAAGGATAGGGTTGAGGAGTTAGTTGAGAGTCTCGTTAAGAGAGGTCTTTTCGAACCACTACCACCTACTGAAGCTAGTGAGGCTTTAGCAGTAATTAAGAAGAGGTTGGAGTTGTCTGAGAGAGGGTTAATGCTGTATAAGGAGTTTAACTCATTAATTAAGAGAGGTGTTGATGTTGAGGTTAGAGGACTGCCTTGGGATACTGACGAAGCTTTAGAGAAGTTAGTTAAGGAGTTTGAGTCTGTGTATGAGGTAGTTAAGTCGTTAGTTGATGAGGTTAGGAGGTATGAAGGGGAGTTAGAGAGACTTCAGATACTTAAGTTAGTAATTAATGACTTACTAAGTAAGTTTAGAGTTTTTGATAGGTCTTTAATAGATTACGTAGGTGATTACCTAGTCTTCAAGACTTTATACGGTGGTGGTAGGGATTTTGAAGATGTTTTGAGTAAGGCTTTGAAGGTAGTTTTGATGATTACAGTTGGTGAGGGGAGGGTAGTAGCTGTAGTAGTTTTTGAGAGGAGTGTTTATGATGTCTTAAGGAATTACTTAAGTAGGTTTGAAGTTGTAATACCTAAGTCTTTAGAGGTGGTAGTACCTGGTGAGGAGTTAGTAAGGATTGATGAAGAGATTAAGAATGTTAGGGGATGTATTGAGGAGTTAGAGAAGAGGATTTCTGAAGTCCTTGAGAGTAAGTTATATGAGTTAGCACTTCTTAAGGTGCTTTCTGAGACTATTCAGGGGGAGGTTGAGTTATTAAGGTATGCATTTAATTCTAAGTATATGACCTTAGTTGTTGGTTGGTCTTTAAGGTCTAGAAGTACTGAGTTAAGGGAGTATGTATCAAGTTTTAACGGTTATGTAGTGTATGAGAATGACCCTAACCCACCAGTAGAGTTTAATAATTATAGGGTGTTCAGACCGTTTGAATTATTTACTGAGATTATAGGTTATCCAGCACATTATGAGTGGGATCCAACACCATTACTAACGTACTTCTACTTAATCTTCTTCTCGTTAATGTTCCCAGATGTTGGGTATAGTATAGGGCTTATTATAGGGGCTAGACTAGTACTCCCATACTTCGTAGAGAGTAGGGAGACTTTAAAGAAGTTAGTTAATATTGCTACCTACGCAGGCGTGGTAGGTATTATAACTGGGTTACTATCACGTAACTTCTTCGGTTCTCTAGTAGGTACTTACCTAAGCTATATAATACCGCAAGTACTACCTAGCTTACCAGCACGTCTAGCAGATCCTGAGGCGCTTGGTTCAACAATAATTACTTATATAGGTATGGCTATGATCATCGGTTACTACTCAGTACTTATAGCACATGGGTTAGGTTTAATTAAGAATATAGTCATTAGTAAGAGTACAGTCGGTGTTGTATTAGAATTACTTATAATATTGATTGCTGTCCTCGGACCAGCTGCTGTTGAGTCAGTCTTTGGATTACGTACTGATATCTTCGGACTGTTAAAGTTTATAGACCCTAAAATCCTACTCTACATAACACTTTCTACAGTTATTGGTTACGCAGTTATTAAGACTATTACTGATAGACCATTTGGTGCATTGTTATGGATCTTTGACGTGTTAGGGATATTAGCTGATATACTCTCATATGTGAGGATTGCAGGTATAGCACTCGGTAGTGCTATCTTAGCAGAATTAATAAATAACTTAATATTCAGTACTACATCAACGTTAAGTTCTGTAAGTATAGTGTTTGGTGTAGTTGTTGGTGTCTTAATATCATCACTACTTCATCTAGTGAATTTAGGGCTATCATCCTTAAGCCCATTCGTACATTCGTTAAGGTTGATAATGTATGAAGTATCATCTAAGTTTTACGAGGGTTGTGGGAGGAGGATAACACCTATCTCAACAGTACTGACTAAGGTTAGGTTAGGACCTACTACATAAACTATTTAATCCTAACCTCAACATACTTATCTTGAGGTAGTTATATGAGTGAGGTATCCACGTTAATCGGGACTTTAGGTCCTGGATTAGCTGAGGGTTTAGCAACTATAGGTACTACATTAGGTATTTCAGCAGCTACGGCCTCAGGTATCCCAACAATTGCTGAGAATCCTGGGTTGAGGGGTAAGGTTTACGTATTATCATTCCTATCAATGACTCAGACATTAGTTTACGGGCTTACATATATGTTGATTTCTTACTTTATGGTAATTCCAGGACTGCTGAGTAAGTATGGTGGTGTACTACCTCCACATATAGCTGGTGCGATCTTAGGTGTAAGTATCTTTGTAGGTCTTGCAGAGTTATTCTCAGCGTGGAGGCAGGGAATAGTTTGTGGTCAGGCAGCTTCTCAGTTAGTTAAGACTCGTGGAGGTATCTTCGGTACGGGTATTGTGTTAGCTGCATATGAGGAACTCTTCGGAATTATTGGTATGGTATTCGGTATAGTCATGTTATTCATAGTTTCTGCGTGGTAGGAGAGTAATGAGTCTTGAAGAGTTGAAGAAAGCTGTATTCGAGAAGGCTAGAACTGAAGCTGAGTTAATTATTAAGGAAGCTAGGGAGAAGGCTGAGAAGATTATTAGGGAGGCTGAGGAGAGGAAGAAGGAGTTAATTAATGAGGAGAGGAGGAGGGTTATTAACGAGACTGAGTTTGAGGTTAAGCTTGCTGAGGCTAGGAGGGAGGCTAGGTTAATGATTGCTAGAGCTAAGTATGAAGTTGTTGAGGAGCTTAGGAGGAGGGTTTGGGAACTTATTAAGAGTATGAGTGAGGAGGAGCAGTTAAGGTCTCTGGAAATACTTTTGAAGGATTCCTTAGAAGTTCTTAAGTCTATGGGTGTAGTAGCTAATGAGTTAGTAGTACATGTAGCTCCTAACGATAAGAAGTTGATGGAGTTACTCTTAAGTAAGTTAGGTATTAAAGGTACTGTAGTTGAGGATCAGAGGATTAGTGGTGGGGTTGTAGTAGTTAGTGGTGAGCTCACTGTAGATAACTCCTACGATACTAGACTTGATAGATGCTTACGTGAATTACTACCTCAACTCTTTGAGGTTGGATGACTTGAATGATAATCTGTTTATAGAGTCTATACTCTATATAAGACTTTCAAAACCACCGTTAATACCTGACTTAATTAGGTCTATAGTTGAAGGTGTAGTACCTACTAGGTTAGTCGATACTGAGGAGTTTAAGCTTGAGTTAGCTAAGTTAACAGTTGTTAAGGATGTTAAAGAGTTAGATAGTACGTTATCAGAATTACTTACTAATGATTTAAATGATATACGTTACTACCTACCTAATACATACGTTGATTACCTCAACATGTTGTTAGAGTCTTCAGAGTTAGGTCTACTCCACGCTATCTTAACATCTAAGAACCCTACATACCATAATCTAAAATTCATTAAGTTACAGGATTATGAGGTATGTAGTGGTAAGGGGTTTAGCTGTATAGTTTCTAAGCATTTATCCAGACTTAAAGATGTTTGTGAATTTGTCAGTGAGGATTACGAACCAGCAATAGCTTTGGTAGCACTTTACGATATCTTACAGTATATTAGGTATTTAGATAATTTAGATATCCTTAGTTTGAGGAGGGATGTACAGGTTAGTGATGTAGTTATTGAAGGTATTAAATTCTTTAGAGGTGTTGGGGCACTATACTTTGAAGTTGGTTTAGAACAGATCCTTAAGATTTCTAAGAAGTTTAGAGTAGGTCCTCTAGAGAGGTTTATTGAGGAGTTATTAACACTATACCAACTATCTAAGGATGTACTCTACTATAGGGGTGGTGTAATTAACCTACTAACCCTCTACGGTATTGATAGGTTGTTAAGGTATGAGTTACTTAGGGTTTTATTCTCGAGGTGGTTAAGGCCTTGGTGAAGGAGGTTAAGAAGGTGTTAGTAATAGCTAGTGCTGAGTCAGTTAACTTCTATAAGTTATTAGGTTTTCAGGAAGTATATACTGTAGGTAATGTTAGTGAGGTGTTTAATATTTTGAAGGAGGTTAAGAGTAGGAAGGATGTAGGTGTTGTAATGATTGAGGAATCTATAGCTCAGACTCTTAAGTTAGACCACATGATGGTTAATGAGAAGGGTCCTACACCTCTAATAACAGTCATACCTAATAGTAAGGAGTTCTTAAGTCGTAACCCAGCACTTTATTACCGAAGATTTACTTCTAGAGTAATAGGGTATGAGGTAGGTGTTTAGTATGAGTTTAAGAACTGGTAGGATTTACAGGGTTGCAGGTCCTTTAGTAGTTGCTGAAGGTATTGAATCACCTAGGATGTATGAGATAGTCTACGTCGGTAGGGAGGGGCTTATAGGTGAGGTTATAGCTATTAGGGGTGGTTACGCATATATACAGGTTTATGAAGAGACTAGAGGACTTACAGTTGGTGAGAATGTTGAAGCTACTGGTAGACCACTCTCAGCTGAGTTAGGTCCTGGATTAATAAGTTCTATATATGACGGTCTCCAAAGACCTGAGTTAGTCATTGGTGAGTTAACAGGTAGTATATTCATTAAGAGGGGTGTTAAGGTAAATGCCTTAAGTAGGGATAGGAAGTGGGTGTTTAGGAGGTCTAAAGAACTCCATATAGGTGATAAGGTTAGTGGTGGTGATGTCATCGGTTCTGTAGCTGAGACACCTATAGTTGAGCATAAGATCCTGATCCCACCTAACGTTAGAGGTGTGTTAGAGTGGATTGTTAGTGATGGTGAGTACTCTATTGAGGACGTTATTGCTACAGTAACCTCAGGTAGTACTAGGTATGAGGTTAAGTTATATCAGGTCTGGCCTGTTAGGACTCCACGTCCCTATAAGGAGAAGCTACCGCCTTCAGAACCCTTAGTAACTGGTAAGAGGGTTATAGATCTGATGTTCCCGATAGCTAAGGGTGGTAAGGCAGCAGTACCCGGTGGTTTCGGGACTGGTAAGACTGTAATGTTACAATCACTTGCTAAGTGGAGTCATGCAGATATAGCTGTATTCGTAGGTTGTGGTGAGAGAGGTAATGAGATGTCTGATGCTTTAAAGAGTTTCAGAGAGTTATTCGATACGAGGAGGGGTAGGCCTATGATGGAGAGGTCTGTATTCATAGCTAATACTAGTAATATGCCTGTAGCAGCACGTGAGAGTAGTGTACTCTTAGGTATAACAATAGCTGAGTACTTCAGAGATCAAGGCTATGACGTACTACTAGTTGCTGACTCAACTAGTAGGTGGGCTGAAGCTATGAGGGAGATTAGCGGTAGGATGGAGGAGATGCCTGGTGAGGAGGGGTTCCCAGCATACCTAGCTAGTAGGTTAGCAGACTTCTACGAGAGGGCTGGTAGGGTAGTAACTCTAGGGTCTCCTGAGAGGGTAGGTAGTGTAACTATATTCGGTGCTGTCTCACCACCCGGCGGTGATTTCAGCGAACCAGTTGTTAGGAACACCTTAAGGTATATACAGTCACTATACGCTCTAGATTATGAGTTAGCTACACGTAGGCATTTCCCAGCTGTTAGCTGGCTCATAAGTTATAGCTTATACGTAGACTTCGTTAGGGATTACATGGATGAAGTGAGTAGTAAGAGGTGGTCTGAGGGTAGGGGTTTATTCCTTAAGATACTTCAGAGGGAGTCTGAGTTATTAGATATTGTTAGGTTAGTAGGTCCTGAAGCACTTCCTGAGGAGGATAAGTTATTACTTGATGTTGCTAGGATGATTAGGGAAGCATTCCTACAACAGAATGAGTACGACCCTAACGATGCTTACTCACCGCTTGAGAAGGGCTTCATAATAATGAACGCGATCACCGAGTTCTACGAAGTAGCTCTGAAGTTAGTTAGGAATGGTGTTCCAGTATTTAAGATTAGGGAGTTGAGGTCTCCATACATGATATATAGGTTTAAACTCTATACGTTGGATGAGGTTAGGAAACTCTATGAGGAGTTTAGGAATTCGTTTAGGAAGGAGGTTGATGATTTATTAGGTGGTGGTAGTGGCTAAGTTATACGTTAGAGCTACTAGGCAGTTAGTAGGTACTAAAGGTTCTCTAGTCTTCATCAAGTCATTACCAGGTGTCGGTTATGGTGAGTTAGTTGAGTTAGAAGTTGATGGTGATGTTAGGTTAGGTCAGGTAATAGATATCTCAAGGGACGTAACTGTAGTTCAGATATTCGGTACGTCTATGGGTATCTCACCAGGTAGGACTGTAGTTAGGTTGAGGGGTGAGACACTCAACATACCTGTCTCTACAGATATGCTTGGTAGGGTGTTTAACGGTCTTGCACAACCTATTGATGACGGCCCACCTGTAATACCTGAGGATTACTTAGATATCCACGGCTACCCTCTAAACCCAGCACTTAGGGTACCTCCTTCAGAGTTTATAGAGACTGGTATATCAGTTATTGACGGTATGCTAACACTTGTTAGGGGTCAGAAACTACCTATATTCTCAGGTTCTGGACTACCGCATAATAAGATGGCTATGCAGGTTGTTAGGCAGGCACGTGTTAGGGGTAGGGAGGAGGGGTTCGCAGTTGTTTTCGGGGCTGTAGGTGTTGCTTTTGAGGAGGCTATGTACTTCTTAAATGAGTTGAGGAGGATGGGTGCTATTGATAGGACTGTAGCTTTCTTAGCACCTGCTTCAGCACCAACTGTTGAGAAGTTAGCATTACCTAGGACAGCACTTACAGTTGCTGAGTTCTTAGCTTGGAGGAATGATATGCATGTACTTGCTATACTTACGGATATGACTAACTACTGTGAGAGTTTGAGGGAGGTCTCAGCAGCTAGGGAGGAAGTACCTGGTAGGAGGGGTTATCCAGGCTACATGTATACTGACTTAGCAACTATGTATGAGAGGGCTGGTAGAGTTGTTGGTAAGAAGGGTAGTATAACTATAATGCCTATACTCTCAATGCCTGACGACGACATCACACACCCGATAGCGGATTTAACTGGTTATATTACTGAGGGTCAGATAGTCTTATCTAGGGATCTATGGCGTAAGGGTATATACCCACCAGTTGATGTGTTCTTATCGTTATCTAGGATGATGAAGGAGGGTATAGGTCCTGGTAAGACTAGAGAAGACCACCACGCAGTGTTTTCACAGCTTATGAGGGCTTATGCTGAGGGTCAGAGACTTAGGGAGATAATAGCTATAGTCGGTACTGAATCCCTAACTGATAGGGATAAGAAGTACTTAGAGTTTGCAGATGCTTACGAAAGTAGATTCATTAATCAGGGTGAGTATGAGAGGAGGTATATTGAGAAGACTTTAGACTTAGCTTGGGACTTACTAAGCATACTTCCTGAGGAGGAGTTAGCTATTAGGGAGGAGTTCATAAAGAAGTATCATCCTAGGTATAGGGTTCAGAAATGAGTATGCAGATAATTAAGATTAGTAGGCCTACTAGGATTGAGTTACTTAGGCTTAGGAGGAGGTTAAGACTTGCTAGACGTTTCTATAACTTACTTAAGGATAGGCAGACATACCTACTAGAGGTTTTCAGGGATATACTACGTGAGGTTGTTAAGACTAGGCAGGAACTTAATGAGTTGTTAGCTAAGGCTTACAGTAGTTACTACACAACACTGTATTTAGAGGGTTTAGAAGGTCTTAACGTATATACATCAACAATACCTCAAACATTAAATCTCTACGTAGGTTATAAGAATATAATTGGTGTTTGGACTTACTCATACGGATTTGATGGTATACCTCCACCACAACCACAACTCCCCTTAGAACTCTCAGAACTTCAGGTTAATAGAGAGGAGATCTTAAGGTTATTGAGTAAGGTCTTCGAGTATGAGAAGACTTTAGTGAATGTAGGTGCTGAGATCGCTAGGTTGAGGAGGATAGTTAATATACTTGAGAAGAGTTATATCCCAAGACTCACGAATACTATTAAGTATCTATCGATGAAGTTTGAGGAGTTACAACGTGAGGAAACTATTAGAGCTATTAGAGTGAAGAAGAGGTTAACTGAGAGTAGAGTTCTGTAGGTCTCTATATAGTGGACGTTAGAGATTATATGTTGACGTTAAACATTAAATTATGACCTATAGTGTTAAATTTGGTGAGTAGGATTAGTATTTGGGGTATAGTTACTGGTTTCTTCCTACTCTCAATCTTCTACTCATCAATATCCATATACAGTATATTTTCTAAGCTTAAGAAACGTGTATGGGTTGATGTAAATCATTATGATAACATCCTAGATAACCTACCTAGAATCTCTATAATACTTCCCTTCTATAAGGAAAACTTTAAAGATATTGAAATAACTTTCAAGAGTTTAACTTCTCAGGAATACCCTAGAGATTTAGTAGATGTTTACGTAGTTGTTGAGGAAGGTGATTTAAGGACTTTAGAATATGTGAATTCCCTGAAGGAGTTATTAGAGGGTAATGGGTTTAAGACCTCAGTAGTTGTTAACCACGGGGTTAGGAGGGGTAAGGCCTCAGCTATAAATACAGTGTTAAGTATAGTTCAGGGTGATGTCATCGTGATCTACGATGCTGGGGACTTAGTTAGGGATAGACACCACATACTTAAGGTGGCTAAGTTATTTAGGTCTGGTTACGTACTCATAGGTTGTAGGGTTTTAAGAGTTGGTGATAGCTTCTTAAGTAGGTTATCACTTATAGATACTAGTTTATGGTATGATGTAGCACTACCTGGTTTAACAGTAGTTACTAGTTACCCGTTAGTTAGTGGTGAGGGTATGGCTGTATCTAAGGAGTTCTTAGTTAGGGTTGGAGGTATACCTGATAGGTTAACTGAGGATTCGTACATGACCTTATACTTAGTAAGGTATGGGGGTAGGGCAGTACTACTTAATACTACGATATTTGAGGGTGCTCCTGGTAGTATTAAGGGGTTAGTTAAGCAGAGGCTTAGATGGTATAGAGGGTATTTAGAGTGTTTAAGGGATTCTGTAGTGGGTAGTAAGGGGTTAAGTGTTAAGGAGGTATTTAAGTTAGTTATACTCTACGCACAACCACTAGCACTTACTTCATTCCCACTAGCTATGATAACTTTAGTGGTAGCTCCTGTAGTATACGTAGATCAGTACACATTAACATTAGCTATGATAACTTTAGTAGCTCTAATATCAGCACCTATATACATACTCTTCGAGTTAGGTGTTAAAGACAAGGTTATATTCTTAGCACCTATATACTGGATTTTCCAAGGGCTAATAATGTTTCTAGCGTTAATACCTATTAAGATAGACTGGTTAAGGACTGAGAGGACAACTATAGGTAGTATGGTGGAGAAATTAACTTGAACTAGTATCTATAGGGTGAGTTAGTACTTCAGAACACTAGAGTTGAGGTAATGAGATATAAACTAGTTTGTAAATGCAGTTGAAATTCGTAGGCTACGGTACATGTTATTAAGGTTATAACCCCTACTACATCAAATGTTAGGGGTTGGGGTATTAGTTGAGGGTTTTAATACTTGGTTGTGGTTGGGCAGGTACTTCATTAGCTTATGAGTTAGTGAGTAGGTTCCCAACTCTAGATATAGTTGTTATTGAGCCTTTAGAGAGTGTTGGTGGTTTACTTAGGAGTGAGGTAATTAACGGCTTTACAGTTGATGTTGGCGGTAGTCACGTAATATTCTCTAGGAATGAGTTAATACTTAATAAGATACTTAACTTCCTTAAAGGTAATTACATTAGACATCATAGGTCTTCATATGTGTTAATAAGTAATTACTTAGTACCCTACCCTGTAGAGAACGGCTTATACGTACTACCACCTGAGGTTAGGGCTGAGGCATTGATAGACTTTATAGATGTTCTTAAATCCTTAAATAGTTCTTGGAGACCTAAGAACTTCCTCGAATGGATTTACGGATTCTTCGGTAAGTGGATCGCTAATAACTACTTAATACCCTACAACTTAAAGATCTGGAAGAGGTCTTTAAATGAGTTAAGTGTTGATTGGGTATACATGCCTGGTAGGTTACCAATACCTGATTGGAGAGATGTTGTTAGAGCTGCAGTAGGTGTTAAGACTGAAGGTTATTTAGAACAAGCTAACTTCTACTACCCATTAACTGGTGGTATTCAAGCACTCCATAACTCACTACTTAATCAATGCTTTAACCTAGGTGTTAAGGTAGTAACTAACTTTAAGTTAGTGAATGTTAGGAGGGTTGGTGATGAGTACTTAGTAAATAATGAGTTAAGATTTGATAAGGTCTTCAACACGTTACCACTACCTGAACTACTTAATTTTTTAGAACCTCCTGAAGGTATTGTTAAAGTCGTTAATGAGTTAGACTATAACTCAGTAGTTATTACTGCAGTAGCTTTAAGGAGGGAAGCACCTAATCACCACTGGATCTACGTACCTAGAGATGATGTAGTGTTTCATAGGTATGCGTGGGTATCTAACTACAGCCCATACAACGTACCTAAGGGTTACTCACTACTAATTACTGAAACTACTTTAAGACCTAACGATCATGTAGACTTAAATAGGTTTACTCATAGAGTTGTTGAGGATTTAATTAAACTTGATGTGATACGTAGTGATGATGTAGTATTCACTAGGTCATGGATTCATAAGTACGGATACCCGATATACCGTTTAAACCATAATGAGGTTAGGGCTGAGTTAATGAGTTACTTAAGTGAGTTAGGTATCAAGTCTGTAGGTAGGTGGGGTAGTTGGCATTACTGGAATATTGATAGAGTCTATAGTGAGGTAGTTAAATTAGTTGAAGGTCTTACTCTAACTTAATAACCCAACACTTCTCAGTACTTCCTTAATCTCCCCCCTAACATCATTACTTACTGGGAGTAGTGGGATTCTCGGATAACCTGCAGGTATACCCCTAAGTTCTAATGCTGTCTTCACCCTAGCAGGCATATCATACTGACCGACAACCCTCCATATAGGTAGTAACTTATTATGTATCTTAAGTGCTTCTACATACTTACCCTCCTTAACTAACTCGTAGAGTTCTACACATAGTTCTGGTGCTACAGTACATATAGCTGCTATAGCACCCCTAGCACCTAGCATGAATGACGGGTATAGTAAGTCATCTATAGCTGACATAATAGAAATCTTATCACCTACAGCTCTGATAATATCTGCTAAACCGCTGATATCACCTCTACTCTGCTTAATACCTACTAATAACTTAACATCATTAACTAACCTGATTATAACGTTTAGAGGTACTGGTGTTTGAGGTATTACATTATATATAGTTATAGGTATGTTTAAGACCTCAGCAATAGTTTTAAAGTACTTGTATAGTCCTTCCTCCGACGGTGTGAATATGTAGTGTGGTGGTGTTATCATTAACACATCAACTCCTGAGTCCTTAGCTAGTTTACCGTATGTTAATGCTTGATTTAGAGAGTTAACTATAACTCCAGCAACTACTAACACCTTACCACCTACGGCCTTAACAGTAACTCCACATATTCTTGAATACTCATCAGGTAGTAATGCGTAACCCTCACCAGTACTACCGCATATAGCTATACCTTTAACACCTACACTTAAGTACCACTTAATCAGATCCTTAAATAACTCCTCATTAAATGAACCATCAACATTGAAAGGAGTTGGTATAGGTGGGATAATACCTTCTAACTTAAGCATTTAAACACCGAGGATATAATCATTAGAACTATTAAATACCTTAAAGTAATTACTTCATCAATCATACTTAACTACTATCTTACATTAGGACATCTAAGAGTATCCCTACTAATCTTAACTAGTATTACTGTATTACAACTGAAAGCCTCATCCTTCAGGGCGGGGGAGGAGGTTAGTTGAGGTGATGTTTGAGTTCATGATCATGCGAGTTAATACTGGGTTAAGTGTTGATTAAAGTCATTTATAAAGTTTTTAGGGTTTTCTATTAGTCTGTGTATGGGATGTGGGGTGAGTGCTCAGATACGTGAGGTCCGTGGTGTGAGGAGGGTTACTGAGATTAGCTTACATAGTCATATTAAGGGTTTAGGTCTTGATGAACGTGGTGAGCCTTTACCAGTAGCTGACGGTTTTGTAGGTCAGGTTGAGGCTAGGAGGAGTGCTACATTAGTTGTTGAACTTGTTAGGCAGGGTAAGATGCAGGGTAAGGGTGTCTTACTAGTAGGTCCTCCAGGGACTGGTAAGACTGCATTAGCTTACGCTATAGCTAGAGAGCTTGGTGAGGATACACCATTCGTAGCTCTACACGCATCTGAGGTATACTCACTTGAGGCTAAGAAGACTGAGGTCTTAATGAGGGCTGTTAGGAAGGCTATGGGTATTAGGATTAGGGAGGTTAGGAAGGTTTATGAAGGTGTTGTTAAGGATGTTAAGATTGCTTACGGTAAACACCCCTTCAACCCGTATGTTAGGATGCCTAAGGAGGCTAGGATAACATTAGCTACTAAGGATGATAGTCTAACCCTAACACTTGGTGAGGAGTTAGTATCTCAACTACTTAGGTTAGGTATTAAGAGAGGTGATTTAATATGGATAGATGCTGAGACTGGGTTAATACATAAGGTTGGGAGGGTTAAAGGTGTTGAGAAGGCTAAGTACTACGACGTAGATGTTTGGGAGGTTACTGAGGAATTACCTAGCGGTCCTGTTAGGAGGGAGAAGGAGATTGTTAGGGTCCTAACATTTAACGATCTAGACTTAGCAATAGCTTCTCAGAGGGTATCACTCATAGGTTTCTTAGGTCTGGAGTTAGAGAAGGAGGTTGATGAGGAGGTTAGGAGGTCTGTTAACTCACAGGTTAAGAAGTTAGTTGATGAGGGTAAAGCTGAGTTAGTACCTGGTGTCTTATTCATAGATGATGCACATATGTTAGACTTAGAATCATATGCATTCCTATCTAAGATTATGGAGAGTGAGTTCTCACCGCTAATAATAATGGCAACTAATAGAGGTATTACTAGGATTTACGGGACAGATATTGAGTCACCACACGGTATACCGTTAGATATACTTGATAGACTACTCATAATACCTGTAAGACCTTATACTAGGGATGAGGTGAAGGAGATTATTAAGGTAAGAGCTGAGGAGGAGGAAGTAACGTTATCTAAAGAAGCGTTAGAACTACTAGCAGATTTAGGGGTTAAGTATAGTTTAAGATATTCAATACAGTTATTAAGACCTGCAAGTATTTTAGCCTCAAAGAAAGGTAGGACTGAAGTAAGAGTTGATGATGTAGAGGAAGTCAGTAAGTTATTCATAGATACTAAGAGAAGTATAGAGTTCATAAGAGAACATGAGGAAAAACTATTAAAGTAGATAAGTATAATACCTACATAACCCATCATCCACACATGACTCACTGACCTCCCATCCTGAAGGACGAGGCTTTCAGTTGTAAATTTATAGAGATTATAACATTGTAGAATATTTGTTTACTGTTTATAGAGTCCTTAACTTAAGGTTTAATCTAATATTTGATATAGGATTTCCGTGGTTATTTACTGAGTAATACTCTAGTATTTAGGGGGTTTATTACTGACTACTTAAGTTTTATCTAAGCCTTACGCAGGTTCTCTAACTCTATCTGGGGGATCATCAGAAAGTCTCCAAAAACCCTTCTTAAAATCTAAGAGTATGATGTTTAACAGACTTACTACATAGTCACTTAACACTACTTCATCTACGTGAGGATTAACTATTATACTTACCTTAACTGTCTTAGACGCCCTATCCTCTAAAATTAACTCTAAATCTGCAGATGATTGGTAATAAGGACTTACGACCTCACCACCACCTGTATCAAGCATTGCGATAACGTTAGTTTTAGGGGGCCATAAGCCTAAATCTCTAGCTACATTAACAGGTATTACTATATCAGGTGTATCAGACTCGAAACCACTGTTTAGTAATGCCCTCCCCTCAAAAACCTTATCATCTACTCTCAACCTGATCCTTACCCTACAAACCATCTACGTACCCGTCACGTACTTCTTCTTCATATACCCTAACTTCCTACGAGGAATATACTTAGCTATAAATTCCTTAACTGTTCTTATATCATCACATGTATTATTCATAATCCCCTAACTCCTAAGACACTACAAAACTTATATATATAAATCCGACCACCTAATAATCCACTCACACATAACTTCTAGTTCTTATTAGGAGGACAGACCTCAACTACTATTAAGGTTGATAAGTCTACTATTACAGATCTGATGATGATTAATTTTTTAAACATTTTTAACGAATATAGTAGGGTTTCAATGAGTGAGTCTCAGACCATTAAGTTAGGTGCTAGACCTATTGAACTTGTTGATAGGATTCCAACACCTGAGGAAGTATTTAAGTTATCTAAGATTGGTTGGAAGGAGGTAGCGTTCATATTAATGGGGCCGGCATTCATAGCTGTTGGTGATGCGTTTGGCTCCGGTGAGTGGTTGATGATCCCAGTATTTACTGTTAGGTATGGTTGGGGTATGGCTTGGGCTATATGGTTGTTAGTCCTCTGTCAAGCTGTGTATCAGATTATGTGGACTAGACTCATAGTCATTTACGGTGAGATACCAGCTATATTCTTCTCAAGACTACCTGGAGGTCCTAGATTCTGGAGTTGGTTTATAGCTATTAACCACGCAGCTAGGGTTGCGTGGCCTGGTTGGGCTATGGGTGCAGCTACAGCAGCTGCAGCTATGATCTTAGGTAGGATTCCAGGGGCTGCTGACGCACCCTTCGTTAGGGGTATTGCAGGAGTACTATTCTTCTTAGTACTGCTAACTTTATTGTTTGGAGGTAAGGTTGAGAGGATGTTAGAGATTGTTATGAAGGTGTTAACAGCATTTATAGTTATTGCTTTACTCTTCATAGTATTACCACTAACTATAAAGATGGATGTACTTAGGGAGTTTGCAGTAGGTTTAGTAAGTATTGGTTACATACCCCCAGGAGTTGATATACTGTTACTAGGCGGTTTCGTAGGTTATGTAGGTAGTGCTATGGCTCATAACTGGTATAACGTAGTTTACTATAGGGATAAGGGTTATGGTATGGGTTCTGTAGTTGGTTACATACCCAGTGCTATAGGTGGTGTTAAAGTATTCGTAAGTCCTATAGGTAAGTTCCCTAAACCAACACCTGAGAACGTAGCTACTGTTAAGAAGTGGATGAAATTAGTAACACTAGATCAGATGTTAATATACTTTACCTTCTGTACGTTCGCAGGTACTGTACCAGCGTTAATAGCTACTTCATTACTCCCTAGAGGTACTGTATTAAGTGGTTGGGGTATTGCAGCACATGTCTCAGAAGCATTTGCTAAGATTGTAGGTCCTTGGGGTTTCTACCTCATAGCATTTATAGGACTCTCAATACTATTCACAACACAGTTAATGTTAAGTGATAACTTAAGTAGGAATATAATTGAGATTCTATGGAGTACTTCTGAAGGTGTTAGGAAGTGGGCTAAAGGTGATATTAGGAGGTTATACTACACATTACTAGTTATCTACATAGTCTTCGCAGTAACCATCATATGGTCAGGTATGGAACCCCTCCTAGTACTACTAATATCTGCTAACGTCCCACACTTCATGGCATTCTGGGCAATACCAGCATTAATATACATTAATGAGAAACTACTGCCTAAGGAGTATCAATCACCTAGGTGGATGTATGTATTCCCGATTATAATGTTTGTGTTCAGTGCTATAATATTTGTAGGGTTGGTACTCTACTACGGCTTCGGGATTAAGATATTCTAACCTAGACTTTTTAACCTAAACACTTCAAATAACTCCTACCTCAATAAGAAATATTAATTTCAATACAGATACCACCTCGGTGTATGTTTTGAAGCATAGGGCATGTCTACTTAAGGAATTTAGTAAGCCGTTAGTTATCGAGGAAGTCCAGACACCTACTTTAAAACCTTATGAGGTCTTGATTAAGGTCTTAGCTGCTGGTGTCTGTCATTCAGACCTGCATTTATGGTTAGGTGATTTCGTACCTCAAGGACTCCCTAAGAAATTACCTATAGTCTTATCTCATGAGGTTGTAGGTGAGGTTGTAGATGTTGGTGAGGGTGTCCCCAGTAATTTTAGGAGGGGTGTGAAGGTGTTAGTATATCCTTGGCAGTATGTTGAGGAGGACCAGCTAACTATTAAGGGTTTTACTCAACTAGCTAGGAAGAGGTTGAGGTTAGGTATTGATGTTGATGGAGGTCTTCAGGAGTACTTAATCAGTAATTATAAGTTCTTAGTAAGTATTGAAGGTATCGAGGATATACCTGCATTAGCACCTCTAGGATGTGCAGCACTAACTACTTATAGAGCTGTTAAGAAGGCTAGAACATTCGTAGAACCCGATGATTATGTAGTCTTAATTGGTTTAGGTGGTTTAGGTTCTTACGCAGCTCAATGGATTAAGTTGTTAATACCTTACTCACGATTAGTAGGTGTTGATGTGAGGGATGAAGCTATAGAATTCGTATCTAAGATAACTAATGTTGATGTAGTCGTAAATGCATCTAAGGAAGACCCTACTAAAGTATTGAATGAGTTAACAAGTGGTTTAGGTGTTAAAGCAGTTATAGACTTAGTCGGTAGTCCTGAAACAGTCTCTAAATACATAAACGTAGTAGATACGTTAGGAGTTTACGTGTTAGTAGGTCATATGGGTAGGGTTGAAGTCCCGATACCTAGGCCTAGGATCATACGTAATGAAATCACTATAACTGGTAGTTATACTGGTTCATTAGCAGATCAGTATGAGGTGATATCGTTAGTTAGGAGAGGCCTACTTAAGTATAGAGAGGTAGTAACTAAACGTTATAGGTTTGAAGAAGTTAATGAAGCTTTTAACACTCTTAAGGAGGGTAAGGTAGTTGGTAGGCAGGTAGTCTTAATAACTTAAAAGTTTTAATTAACCACCGTCAAAAGGTATTGTTAGTATCACTTCATCACCGTCTTTAAGTCTTTTACTGAAGTCCCACTCAACCCTCTTATTAACTATTACGAGTATATTCTCATTTAATTTTCCGTTATCAGTGATTAACCAATTACTTAATCCTTTATGAATACATGATATCTTCATTAGTAAATTAGCTAGTGTTGAGTCTTCCTCAATCACTAACTCCTCTTCCTCAGTCTTAGTTACTGATTGAAATATTTGTGGTATGTACTTCACCTTAACTCTTATATAACTCACTGACGACATAGTCTAGTCCTAACTCGTAGAGTTTACCTACTTTAGGCTTACCTTCCTCATCCCAACCAGCTATCTCGTAGAATAACTTAATCGCTTTCTCAAATAGATCACGGTCTATTCTCTGACCTTTCCTAGCACCAAACTCTAACCCTTCAAAGAATCTATCTGGGAGTATGTCTTCCTTAACTGTAAATCCTTCACGTACGTTAAACGCTCTTATAAGGTTAAACCCTCTCTCACTAACTTTCATTAAAGACCATAAACTCATCTGCCATCCAGTAGCTGCATTTACGATTTCAACTAAGTGGTTAGGTGTGAAGACTCCTGCTGAATGTGGTGTAAAGACAAATTTACATACTTGTAAACAATCTTCTAAACCCCACCATAACATACCGTAGTATACGATCTTAACCTTCTCAGGACTAAGGTCTAACCTAGGTATAGGTCTTGTAATTCCTAAAGCTACTAAATGCTCTGCAAACCTCTCAAATGATGGGTCGTGAGGTCCTTGTAGGTGGTCAGCACCTATAGGTGATAAAGCATAGTGTAGCCCGACACCTACCTTACCACGTGGTTCATGAAGTGGTATTTCCCTACCCTTAACATGCATTGCATACTTCTCAGCACCACGTCCGATAACCTCAGAAGCTCTCTTAACACCTTCAGCTAAGATATCACCGAATCCTTCACGGTTAACAACCATCTTCAATAACTTTATTAATGATTCACCATCACCGAACCTTACCTCTAACCCGTTAGTATCTTCCTTAGTTATAACCCCCCTCTCAAAGAGCTCCATAGCGAATGCGATTACGACACCAGCACTTATAGTATCGACGCCGTAGGAATTACATATCTGATTAGCGTAGGATATGATGTTTAAATCACCTACACCACAGAGTGAGCCGAAGGAGGCTATAGTCTCGTATTCAGGACCACCGTATGCTGGGTCTGTCTCATAAGGTATTTTAGCTTTAACATCTGGTTTACACCTTAGTGGGCAGGCAAAACAACCTGTCTTACCTACGAGTATAGTCTTATTTAATGTATCACCACTTAATACATCTGCTTTATCGAATGAACCACCCCTGAAGTTCAGTGTTGGTAGTGTCCCATCATTATTAAGCGGTGTTACGATTTCAGGTGTACCGTAAGTACTCCTAGAGACTGCCCCAGGTTGTTTCCTCCAGTTCTCATTAAACCATCTAGTAAGTTCAACAAGCTTCTTCTCATCGTGGAACTTAACCTCCCTCTTACTACCCCTAACAACTACAGCCTTCAACCTCTTAGAACCCATAACAGCACCTAAACCACCCCTACCAGCTGCATACCTATGATCAAACATTATATTTGCAAACCTAACTAACTTCTCACCTGCAGGACCTATACATGCAACCCTAGCCAACGGCTCATTAAGTTCCTTCTTAATCTCCTCAACAGTATCCTTAGTTAACCTACCCCATAAATGTGTAGCATCCCTAAGCTCTACACGTCCATCCTTAACCCATAGATAAACTGGTTTCTCAGCCCTACCCTCAAATACTATTACATCAAAACCAGCATACTTAAGCTCAGGTGCGAAGAACCCACCAGCCTCAGACTCACAGTAAGTATTAGTTAGTGGGGACTTACTAGCTACTAAAGTCCTATTAACACCTGGTACAGGTACTCCAGTAATAACACTAGTAGTGAAGACTAACTTATTCTCAGGACTTAAGGGATCTACACGTGGTTTAAGCTCTCTAAACAGTATATAAGCTGCTAAACCCCTACCACCTAAGTACTCCCTATAAAGTACCTCAGGTACTTCCTCAATACGTATACTACCAGTAGTAAGGTCTACACGGAGCCACCTACAGTTAAATCCGTAAGACAAAAGACCACCCATAACAACTTACTCTTAAATTTATAACTGTAACTCAAATTAAGTCATAACCTAAGCGAACACATTAAATTCCTCCTACAGCATAAGTACTCAGATAATATGATTAAGATAGCGAGTAAGACCATAAGTATTGATAGTATAGTACCGGTAAGCCTCCCGAGAATAATATTCAATAACAAGTATGGAATAAAGAGTACTAACATGAGTACACCTACTAATAAACCCCTCAATAAACCTCAATTAACTCTATAACCTCTTAACATAAGCTCTTCAAGACTAATCCCTCTTAATAACCTAATCCCTAAGTGTAGATCGTAGAATATACCTTATTCAACACATAACCTAATATAGAGATGATTACGATAACCTCAAGGATAGTTAAAAGTGTTTCTAATATAGTATTTTAGGATGATGATACCTGGGGTTTGATTGAGTTAGTGATAAGGAGTTACCCTACTGACGATATCCTCTATAGATGTTATATTATTCGTCTTAGGGACTATAAACTCCTTAACAATATAAGTCACTTAATAAGTTTATACTTACTCATTCCTTATATAATCAATCTCCTTCTTAGGTAAGAGCTTTAATATAAAGCCTTTTAAGCTATTAAATCTTCACTACTCATATTACAATCGAAAATATGAAGTAAGATATTGTAAGATTATCACCTCTTAATACACCCTACATTTTAAAGATAATCTCATAATAGGTTAAGCAGGTTTATTTAGCTATTCCTAACTTAAGAGATTTTAAATTTAGGTATGTTTATGTAGTTGGTGAGGTAGTGTCTATAGATGAGGTTGAGATTTTAAGGGAGAGGGCTATCGCTTTTCTTAGGAATGCTGAGTACTTATATAGTATTAGTCAGTATGACTTAGCTATGTTTAGTCTTGAGCAATACTGTCAATTAATCCTTAAGTATAAACTCCTTATTAAGACTGGAACCTACCCTAGAACACATTCTATAACATACCTACTTAAACTACTCTCTAAGATTAGTCAAGAGGTTAACATGTTGCTTGAGAATGAAGAAAACTTCATAATATTAACTAAGATTGAAGATGCGTATATAGGGTCTCGATACCTCCCAAGAAGATATGATGAGAAGGAAGTGAGGGTGGTGTTGAGATTTATTAAGGAGGTGTTTAACCCAGTTGTTGAAAGGATTTGACATATATGTTGAGTACTTTAGAAAACGTAGTGAATTAATGAGTAGGTTTAGTGAATTCTTAAGTAACGTTAGAGAAGATGTAGAGGGTATCATCCCTAATGCTGAGGTATACCTCTTCGGCTCATATGCTGAGGGTAGGGCAGTAGCTTCAAGTGATATTGATATATTAATCATAATTAATGAAGAGGATAGAGTTAATGCTGAGGAGGTGAAGACTGTAGTGAAGAGGAAGTATATTGAATATCCTGTAGAAGTTCATGTAGTTACTAAAGAAGAGTTTGAGAGATGGTATAGGAGATTCATAGGTAAGTTAGTTAAGATTTAGTTGATGTGTTAACGAGATTAGGTCTTAACTACTTAATACTTAAAAATAATTGAGTTTAAGTAGGGTTTATGGGGGATTAACATCTTTGAACTTCACATCAGCTAGTTCTCCACTAACACCCCAATTCTCCTTAGGTACTTCCTGAATTATCACTTCTACAGCATGTGGTGGTATCCCAAGATCTTCAAATACCTTAGTTACACCCTTAACAATCCTTATCTTAGCCTCCCTAGAAACACCACTCCACATATATACATGTATGACGGGCATATAGATCCTATAAATACTAACTTTAAGGTAAATTATATTTGATGAGGTGTTTAAGTATTCTAAGATGGTTCTAACTTAGTTAACTTACCTCTTACTCTTTAACTCCTCAACTAATTTCTTACATATATCTACTGCTACGATAGCGTTTTCCCCATACGCATCTGCACCAATCCTTTTAGCGAATTCCTCAGTTATTGGTGCACCACCAACAATAACCTTAACCTTATCTCTTAAACCCTCCTTCTCTAAAGCTTCTATAACCTTCTTCATATTAATCATTGTTGATGTTAGTAACGCACTCATACCAACTATATCCGGGTTATACTGTTTAACTGCTTCAACAAATTTTTGTGGTGGGACATCAACACCTAAGTCAATGAGTTCAAAACCATTTACCCTCAACATCGTAGCTACTAAATTCTTACCTATGTCGTGGATATCTCCTTCAACAGTACCGAGAATAACCCTCCCAATAGGTTTAACAACTTCTTTCTCCTTCATAACTAGAGGTTCGAGAATCTTCATAACCTCTTTAAAAATTTCTGAAGCTACGATAAGGTCGGATATGAAGTAATCACCCCTTTCAAACATATCACCAATAACTCTCATACCCTCAGCTAAGGAATTAATAATATCTATAGGTTTTAATCCCTGATCAATAGCTTTCCTAACTAGTTCTAAAGTCTTATCCATATCGAGATTAACTAAAGAATCTCTTATCTCACTTAACATATACCTCACCTAAAACTCCTTACCTCACATAATATAAACTTCATTTTATTGGGTACCTCCCGTACTCGTATGCCGTTTTAAACATCGCTACTATGTTTTCCGGAGGTATTCCTGGTTGGATATTATGAATATTTGCGAATACAAACCCACCCCTAGGTGCGAATATTCTTATTAAATTCTTAACGTGTTTATTAAGTTCTTCAGGTTTTACGAATGGTAGTATATGTTGGTTATCTGCACCACCACCCCAGAAAGTTATTTGATCTCCATATTCTTTCTTGAGTTTTTCAGGTTCCATACCCTTAGCAGAAATCTGTACAGGGTTGATAATATCTAAACCAATATCTATAAACTCCTTAATCAACGGAAATATAGAGCCGTCAGAATGTAAGAAGGTAAATACTTTCGAATGTTTCTTAACGTAACTTATTATCTCCTCATACCTATACTTATAGAATTCCCTAAATACCTCAACACTTATTTGAGGACCTGTCTCAATACCCATATCATCATACGCTATTACCTGTACTTGAATATACTCACCAATAGCATCTATAATTTTCTTAATATTGTATAACATGACTTCAAATATATGATCAAGTATAGCGTCTGCTAGTGGTTTTCTAGATCTTAGATCTACAAACCACTTCCCCCAACCTCTAAGGGTTTGACCTCCAGCATGTAATCCTCGAAACGCACCTAAAGCAACTGGTGAACCCATAAAGGGGTTCACTAATGCGTAGTCAGTATTCTTGAATAAGTACTCAGCCTTCTTCTTAAGTACTTCAATAACATTATCTGAGACTTTACCTACGTCCCAATTAAATTTCTCTAAATCTTCAACAGTCCTCACATCTGCTAATACATGTTTTAACCCCCAAAAATAATACCCTGTCTTAGATATCTTACCGAATGGTCTACCCTCAGCATACCCTATAAACCCGTCCTCACACTCAATAACTTCAGCATATTTAGGCATCTCAACATCAATACCGTACGGAGCCTTCCAAACCCAAAACTCATATTCTGAAACCTCCTTTAAGAGCCCATCTACACTAGTAAATCTATATGTATGTGGGTACGGTGCCATAGGTTCTAAAACCCTACTAATATTAATAACATCAATATGGAGTAGTTCTAGTATATCCTTATCAACTTCAGCAAGTTGTTGACCTACATCTACGATTTTAGGGGGTTTCTCAGGAAGACTTAAATACTTCCTAAGCTCGTAATAAGCTTTAGCATGAATACCTGATACCCACGTCGCACCTAAATCTATTGGAACCCTATCAGGTTCTTCATGTTTTAAAGTTAGAATTACACGTTCTCTAGGCTTCATACTCTTAAAAGACCCTAGTTAATCTCCTCATCAGGTCTTATATTTCTACATCATCTTTAAATTAAGGTAGGATGAGTAAGACACTATTTTAATTTCATGTACAGTATTAGTAGGACTTCATACATATGTTAATCTCCTACATACTTTAATTACCTTCTCTAGCTTCATTAATGCTAACCTATATTCCTCCTCACTATTACTTAGAGTCCCACGTAATCCTCCAAAACCACAATCACCAGATATTAAGTCTACCCTCCCACCAGTAATGTTGTAGATTTTCTCTAGTAATGTGTAGGCCTCCTCCTCACTCTCTAACCTAGGATTTCTAGTACTTATAATACCTGGTGATATGATCTTATCATATTTCTCTAGTAATGACTTATCAAGTACGTCAATATTTGTAGGATTATCGTGGAATTCTAAGCTAAGATACTTAATCCTACTAACCTCTGCTAATATCTCCAGTATCCTCTTATGTATACGTCCACATACGTGGATACCGACCTCAACATTAGCTACATACTTAGCTATATAATCTAATACTTCAACTATATCTGTATCACTATAGTTGTAGAGATTTCTTCGAGCACCGATGATGAATCCTAATGCAGGTTCATCAAGAAATACTATGTTATAACCTAAATCAGCCATATACTCTACAAAATATGAGACATACTCTTTAAGGAACCCCTTAACAACTTCATTATGAGTTAATAAGGTGTTTGAGAGTGTTGCTGATTCTCTAGATAGGTATATACGGGAAGCTAATGTGAAAGGCCCTGTAATCGGTGCTCTAAGCCCTTTAAACCTTAACTTAAGCCTCATAATAACTTCAACTGCATACTTAGCTTCAGGTACATCTACAACACCACTCCAAGAACTGATATCCTTAGGAGAACCGTAGAAGAACCCCTTCTCATATACTAGTAAACCAGCTCTTACAAGAGGTTCTAAATAAATATCTATAAAACTCCTTAACTGAGGATAGGGTGGTACATCTAAACCTAAAGATGCTAAGTCAACAACAATTCTCTCAACATTACTTAAGCTGTATTCAAGCGGGAAACTACCAACATGACTACTCCTTAACAAACCTCATCACTAATATCTAGATAGGGAACCATATTTTAAGTATTAATCATATGTTAAAATTAAATCTATATGAAAAACTATACTACGAAACAGTTTTAGGATTTAAAGTGTTTGAAGAAGGTCTTAAGAACATATAGTGCCTCTAGTAGATTTCTAACTAATGTAGATATGTGGATGACTTAAACTCCAAGTTGAAACAATATATTAATTTAGAACTACTTTATCAATGAGATGGAGTCTAAACTTAGGTAGTAGGTTATTAGTTATATCATAGTATTTAAGGTAGTGTGTTAATCTAGTGGTAGGGTTAATTCCTTCCTCCTTAATAAGTATCTGTAGGTAGTATATAGTGTGTATACTGCTGGGAAGACTTCTTTAGATGCTTCTATAGGACCGTATAACACGAAGTCACATCCCATCACAATTGTCATTAGGTTTGATGTTAGTTCACATATTTTTACTCCTTCAGTACCGAATCTTTCTTTAAAAGCTTTTCTCTGTATTGATATTGCGTTATGTGCTCCAGAACCTACTGGTAGACCATATCTTCTCTTAATCTCTATAGCTGTCCTAACAGCTACTGTAAGTGATGGTAAATCTATTACGAAGGTATCTACAAGTACTTTCTCAATCCCAAACTCCTTACCCTTCCTAAGTAAGGTCTCTAAATTATCTATACGTGCCTTCATATCTACTACTTTATCAGTGTATAGTAGGTATACAGCTGCCCCCACATTATTCTCTTGTAGAATCCTAAATTCCTCATCTTTAGACTTAACTGTTAGTGAGTTATATACTACTCTATCAACTAGTCCAACCTCCCTAACATATCTTAGAGCAGTATTAGAGACTTCTATAGCACCTAAAGTATCAACTAGTATAGGTGCTTTAGTAGTACTTACAGTAAATTCAATGAACTTAACAATAGCTTCTGATGTAGACCCAATAACATCTAACATAAATGGGAGTTTAGTCTTATCTGATAACTCCTCTACAGTTTTTATAAGTGTCTCAGCCTCAGTTTTATTGAAGATACCTTTAGACTCATCCTCAACAATTTTATGTTTATGATAGAATATAGAGCCTATAAGAACAGGTGGGTTTTCCCCAGGTTGACCACCAACCCTTACACCACTAATTTCATAGGTAATTTGAGGTGTAGTGTACTTAAGCATATTAATCACATTAAGTATAGGTGTTAACGTTAATTAATATGTTTAATCAGTATTCCCTAATAATGTGGTAAGGCTTAAACATATAAAGAGATTTTATGGTAGTAGTTTTAGAGGGTTATTATTTAAGTGTAGATTATGGTGTTTCACAACAGTAGTAAGCAGGTGTGTAAGGGTGGTAGACCTCGACGTATACGTATTAAGTTGTTTAAGAAGTCGTTTAAGTACTGGTTTCCGGGCTGTAATTTTGTTAGGGAGATTGTTAGTAGGTATAGGAGGTTTTTAGATGATGGGTCTATTATAGTTATTACTGAGAAAGCAGTTTCAGTCGCGTTAGGGAATATATATGATGAGAGTGTTATTAAGTTAGACTTTACTTCTAAATACTTCACAAAGATTGTTAACTCATACCTTTGGGGCCGTATACTCTACAAGTCCTTCAGACGTGGTGATGATTTCCTAGAGCTTGTGGGGAGGGTTCCTTTAGAGTACTTAGCTATCCATAAGAAACTCTCACTTAAGTATGGAGGACCACTACATTTCATAAAACCGTATTCTGAAGGTGGTATAGATACTACTAACCTACCATACTACTACGTCTCCCTACCCTTAAGAAATGCTGATAAGGTAGTTCAGGAAATTAGTGAGGATTTAACTAAGCTAGTAGGTAAGGATATCTACGTTCTACTCATAGATAGTGATAGGACATTCAAACCTAAGCATATATCATCAATAGCTATCTCTACAAGACCTTCATATGTGAAGGGTGTTATAGACCTCGGTGGTCTAGGATATATTCTAGGACGTTTACTTACTAAGAGATTTACTGAGTACCCAACACCTGTAGCGTATGAGGGCTACTGGTTCGGCCTACCTAGAATACTTAAGATAGCTAGAATGGTTGAGAAATCTATTGGTTACGGACTCGGTAAATCAGCTATTGAGATGTTGAAGAACTTAGGTAAGAGTAGTTTTAATGATGTGAGGTGGGTGGATATGAATAAAGTTAAGCATTACCCTGTAGTTGTAGTTAGAGTTGAGAGGGTCTAGGATGTATTCAACCCTATTATCCTGTAGTAATCATTAGTTGTAATCCAATTCCTCACTGACTTACTAGTCTTAATCTGTTCTACGAATTTATAGAACCATTTCCAATCTCTTTCATAGACATGGTACGAATCAACTATATGTATATAATGACCTACATCAACCCCTAACTGTTGAGCTACATACCTCTGAAGTTCTGTAAATGCGTACATATTCATGAAGGCTGCTTTTAAAGCATCATTACTCCTCATATGTGCATGCATAACTAACTTACCATTAACTACTCTAAACCATAGTCTCTGAAGACATGGTGGGTGTTCTGATATTAAATCCTTCCATGGCTGCCAAGTTATTGCTTGTGCCCTCCTAGTGTAGGGAGTTTTCCTTAACTTCTCAATAACTTTCTCAATCTGGTCTACTACCCTCCCATCAGGTAGTTTATATGAGAATAATCTCTCATGGTATGTATATTCAGACTTCTCAATTAAGTAGTCATGTGTACCCTTAATAACCTCATCAACATATTCTAGAAGACCTTTAAGAGAACCTGCTATAATACCCTTAAGATGTATTCTAGGCTCTGAGAAGGGGGATTTAACTAGGATTATTGCTGATGCATCAATAGATTTCTCACCATATTCAGTATCTATAATCACTCCCTTCTCTAGGAGGTGGGTGAGGGAGTTTTCCCATGCACTCGGTAAGTTCTCTGCCTCAACATAAATTACCCCAATCCCTACACCTCTAATTACATTTGATTAGCTAGGTAAAGTATTTATTTAAAAAGTTTAGGAGAGTCTAATTAAATTTAGAGTACCTCATCATCGTCAAGTAAGTTACGGTTATTAACTTATTCTAATAATTAGTATTAGTTAAGATGTTTTCAGGTGTAATGCTTTGATTATAGGGGTATTAACTAGGAATCCGAATGGGTGGGCTTCTAGAGAACTTACTAGAGCTATTGAATCATTAGGTCATAAACCCTTCTGCTTTAGATTTAGAGATATTGTGTCTTTAGTAGATAGGGATGGTTTTAAAGCATTTGTTAACGATGTTAATATCATAAGAGATTTATCAGCTATTATTGTTAGACCGTTCGGTAGGGTTAGTCTTGATCAAGCTATCTACAGGATAGACCTACTCTACGCTCTAGAGGAGGAAGGAGTACCTATTTTTAATAAGCCATCAGCTATTGAGAAATGTGTTGATAAGTTTAGATCTCTTTATACCTTCAAACATCATGGATTACCCGTCCCTAGAACTATAGTAACTGAACGTTCAAGTCTAGCACTTAGGAATGTTGAATCCTTACGTTCTAAGTATATAGTGTTAAAACCTATGTTTGGGTCTAGAGGTCATGGATCGACTAGGTTCGTCTTAAGTGACCGTGATGTGATGTGGGAAGTCATACGTTCACTACAATTCACTAGACATACTATCTACCTTCAAGAGTATATAGAGCATGGAGGGATGGATATACGAGTATTTGTATTAGGTTATAAGGTACTAGCAGCTATGATTAGGAGAGCTCCTAACGGTTCTTGGAAAACTAATATCTCGAGGGGTGGGGCTCCAATACCGTTAAAGAAGTTAGATCCTGAGGTTGAGGACCTAGCTATTAAGGCAGTAAGAATACTTGAGTGTGAGGTAGCTGGGGTAGATATTATTAAGACTAGGGATGGTGTATACATCCTCGAAGTTAATAGTCAACCAGGATGGCATGGTTTACAGAGTGCTCATCCTGATATAGATATAGCTATGGAGATAGTAAAGTATGTAGTAAGTAAGGCTAGAAGGTAGGGATTAAAATATTTAACTAGTTAATGCCTTCTCAAGAATATCGTAATTTACTTTACCTGAGACTAACGTACGTCCACTCCTAACATTATTAACGACTACGAGTGCGGGGGCAAATATTGATGGGTCAACCTTATATAGGAAATCCCATCCATACTGATCAACTAATTCTGTAAAGGACTTACCGTAGTCTTTAGAGGCTAGGCTAGGTACTTTACTTACATACTCACTTAACTTTACATCATCTATGTAATCTACAGTATAGTATGTTATCCCTCCATAGAGTAACATATCATTTGATCTACCAGCCATTTTTAGAGAATCCTTATGTAGTGGTGCTATTGGGCAGACTCCGTAACCATATAGTATAGTCTTCAAGTCAAATTCTAATGTGTTTAGTTTGAATATCCCTGTTTCTACTACCCTAGCACTAACCTGTACTGAACCTGCAGTACTTGCTGGTGAGACTAGTACTAAGTACAGGTTTTCAGTTTTGACTCTCACCTCATTACTGATGTACTTAACTACCTCATCATCTGGGTACTTCTCAGTCTCTAGAACTAATACAGCTTCATCAGATTCCTCACTATACCCTAACTTATCAAATAATTTCTTAGGCTTCCTAGCTAATACCCTAGCAGGACCACTACCATTAGCAAAGAAGTCCTTAACACTAACTCTCCAACCAGCTAATTGTGAAGCCATACATGCTTCTATCGGGTAATCTGTTGAGACTTCAACAGCTGGTACGTAGTAATCCTTAATCTTATAATTCGTAATACCTACATTCGCTAACCCCCCTAAACATATCTTAGATACGTAAATACCTGCTTCAAAACTTGATGGAGTCTTCACACCAGCATCAACTACTGTTGCTCCAGCAATCCTCATACTCGTTATCTTAAGCTCCTTCTCCTTAGCGAGCATCTCACTAACTAACCTAACTGTTAATTTATTCATTGATAAAGTCATAACTCTATACTCACCTCCTCAATTAGAGATCTATAATGTTCTAATAATTCTTTATTATCATTATATGATATGTAGAGGAGGCCTTTACCACCTACAACTACATCCCCGATAAACAGCATGAATGGTTTATCAAGTTTAATACCTCTAACAGAGATTGAAGGTACTGTTGAGTCAACGTAGAAACTAGGTAAGATAGTATCTACCCTACCACCTATTATCACCCTACCACCACTCATACCAGCACCAGGGTATAAACCACAACATCCCTTCACAACTATAGTCCCTCCAAGCATATCAGAACCTACTAAGTTACCAGCACCCCCCTCTACCATTATCATACCTCTCTCCATCCCAACACCTACTTCAGAACCTGCATTACCGTGAACTACTATAGTCCCACCCTTCATACCCTTACCTAATTTCTCCCCAGGTAACTTACCACCTAATTTATGACCTACATTACCGTAGACCTCTATATTCCCATCCTTCATCTTAGCCCCAACATAATCTCTAGCACTTCCCTCAACAACTATACTACCTCCCCTCATCTTATAACCTACTAAGTGACCAGCATCACCTTTAACACTTATCTTACCCTTACTCATTCTATAACCGATAAAGCATAACTTATTAGATCCTGTCTTGAACGTAATAGTTATTTGAGCTGGGTCTGAAGGTGCTTTCTCAGGTCCTTCAACATCGAATAACTCAGATAGACGTGTTTTCCTCCCTCCCTCCCATACAACTATGTTCTTTATATCAGTTAATTCCTTACCGCTGAATTCATCAGGTGTTATATGTCTAACATCGATTAGGACTGTAGGTTTAGTCTTAAGGTGTAGAGAGTATGTTACTACGGACATATCACCCACCTCCTAACTTAGTACTAATAGGTATTTCTACAGCTTTCCTTAACTCATACTTTTCTATAGGGAATGACTCTAAAGTTATTGAGTAGTACTCCTTAAACTTCACCTTAAGGAATCTATCTAATTCTCTCTTTAAGTCTTCAGGTATTTCTGGTTTGACATAGTATGTACTCCCATATACAGTCTTAACTACCTCACCCTCCTTAACAACTACTTCACCGTCCTTAATCACTAACCAAGCTCTCTTAAACGCCTTAACGAACTTATCATATTCTCTACTTAGGTCTACCTCCTTCGGGTTTAAATCGTAGATAGCTATATCAGCATCTGCACCTACACCTAAATGACCTTTAAACTTATCCAGACCGAGTAGTTTAGCTGGGGCTGCCCTCGTCATAATCGCTACATCATATAGTGAGAACTCAGTATCTACTGATGGTAGGGCTGACTTCCTTAACGCACGTTGATTAACTTTCTTCATAAGGTCTTCACGTGCTTTCTTACTAATAAGCCATGATAACATGACCGGATAGTCTTTAAACGGTCCGGCATTAGGATGATCTGTTGTTGGGATTACCCTCCAAGGATCTTTAGTTAAGAGTGCTACTTCTAATCCTATAACCCACTGAATAGTGTTTACGTAATTACTCTTCTTATACTTATAAGGTACTATACCAGCTGCTGACTCAACCTCAGTATCAGCGTTAGCCCACTTCCATCTTGTTAAGTGGTATAGTACGTATTCGAATGGTGCGTCTGCAGTCATAGTTGTAGCAGGTTCCCCAAGGATAACTTGTCCTAGGTCTAAAGTTATGTAGGGGTATGTCTTCATAGCCTTAGCTATATCCTCACCACCACTTTCAAGAGTTGCCCAACTATCTCCTTTATACCCTGTAAACTGTACGTGAGTGATGTGTAGGACTGGACCCCCACTCATCTGCGGTATATCCTTAGTTATATCCATAGTCTTTAGAGTTGTTAGGTAATTACCTGGGTAACCAAGTCTATTACAGTGGAGATGCATTTTATGAGGTATGTTTAGTAGTTGAGCAGCCCTACCTATCTCTGTAATTATATTTCTTGGAGTGATGTTATATGTAGGGATCTGATCATCTATATCTACACCCTTACCGGTTAAGACCCAGGCAACGTCTGAACCTGGATCAACTAGTTTTAACGCGAATGTCTTAGTAGTGTAGAGTAACCAGGCTAAGTACGTAGCAAGTAGTTCTCTTAAACCTTCAGTGATTAAGTCTAGAGCTAACCAATTAGAATCAACTAATACGAATGCTGCCTTATCTATCATAGGAATATCATTTAATTCCTCATGAGTATGTCTAGTCTTAATAGGTGGTGTTGCTGGTTCAACTACTAATGTATAACCCATCCTCGCATACCCATACCCTATCCTAAAGACGTTAGGTACTGTAAGTCCTGTCTCAGCTCTACGGTAGGGTAATTCATGTGGTTTATTAGTTAGGTAGTGGTCTTCAGGTCTCATAAGCCTACCGATATTAACTTTAGGTCCAGCGATATGGCTATGTATATCTACACCACCAGACATCACGACCTTACCTCTAGCATCAATTACTAACGCCTTCTTCAGATCTATCTGTGATGGGTCAACTACCTTACCGTCCTTTACAGCAATATCTAATACTTCACCGTTAATCCCGTTAATCGGGTCGTATACGAAACCGTTTCTAATGAGTATCTCACTCATACACAACACCTAACCTGGCTTTAACCTTCTCAACTAATCTCTTCAATACCTCCGAGTCAGGTAAGACCCCTACTGGCGGGTCAACAACCTTCTTTAACCTAATAGCTACTTCATCCATCCTATAAGCAGTCCCCTCACACTCTATCCCAACGTAAGCACCAGGTATTATGACATCAGCGAATGCTGTAGTTAAAGACCACTTAGCATCAATAACTACGACAGGTATTTTAGATAGGTGTTCAACTGCTTTTCTAGGTAGGTGGGCTACAGGGTCACTAGCAATAATTAATGCAGCATCTACATCACCATTAGCTAGTAAGTCAGTAGTACTAGTTACTCCAATAATCATTCTTGGAAATCCTCTAGAATAATCAACAGCGTAGGGGTAGTCAGTAATCCATAAAGATACTTGATTTGCTCCAGCAACATTGTAGTGACCTCTCATCGGTATTATAGCAAATTTAGTCCATTCATTAAGTTCTTGAACAAGTCTTATCACAGCAACTAAGTTCTTATACTTAACACCTGACATCGTTAACCCTACACCGAAGAATATAACACCATACCTTGCAGTCTTCATCATCTCAGCTAACTCAAGGACTTTCTCCCTCGGTACACCAGCAACAGTAGGTGTTTCAATATCGAGATCTTTAATTACCATCCTAAGCGCAGTTAATAACTCGTAGTCTCTACCAGGTTCAACCTGTATAAACATATCAGCTAAGTTAGCTGTAGGAGTTCTCCTAACATCAACAACTACTACCTTCCTCTCCTTCCTCCCCTTAATAAACCTCCCTTCACGTAAGACAGTCCTAGCAATATGATTTACATGTGCTTCTAACGGGTTACAACCCCAGAATATCACTAAGTCAGCTAAGTTAATCGCTACCCCGAAGGTACATCTAACAGTACCGACTTCCTGAACTGCAAGTGCTGTAGGTCCGTGGCAGAAGACTGAAGTATTATCTACTACACCATGTGTTAATTCTGCGAGTTCGATAGCGTATCTATTAGCTTCTACATCTGTGTTAGATAATCCGAATATTAACGGGTATTTAGAACTTACTAGGATATCAGCTGCTTTATCTAATGCTTTATCTAAGCTAACTTCAACAAGCTTACCCTCCTCCCTCACGTACGGTTTTAAGATCCTATGCTTATGATAGTTTAAGAATTTTGCAGAGGATATAGCACACCCTCCTACATTCTTTACTATTCTATTACCGTCAACTTCTATGACTAGATGATCGCATAAATCACCACAGAAGGGACATACTACATTCTCTACTACTCTCTTCTCACCTGATTTAAGCGGTATATCCTCTACGTAGGTATTTAAATGTTTCACACCAAGTAATTTAAGTACATCTACTAACGTAGTTAGGGGTTCGTCAGTAGACTCAACAAAAACTTTAACTCCTTTTAGGTGAGGCATTCCAGTAGCATCGGTATTAGGGTCTGTTAACATGTTAGCCCAAGGACCCATAGGTATGAATACCTGTCCTTTAGGAATACCATTATTAGGTCTTACCCTTAAAACCACTACACCGTACTCGTTATAGACTTTAACACGGTCTTTTACACTAAGGTCTGAGATGTCATCAGGGTTCATCTCCGCAATCGCTACTGCATCAAAGTACTTCCTACCCCACTTACCCTCACTCTCCATACTAATACCCTGCGTTAAAGACCTCCCAGTATTTAGTACAAATAACTTCTTACTCCTTAACTTCTCCTCACTCAAGGTGTATACCCCATAACAGTCTAACCTAACTTAACATCAACGTCTTTAACTACTTCTAAAGCTTCTCTTAGGTAGAAATGATAAGGTCCTAACTTACCCCCGTAATTACCTGCAGAAATCATTAACACCCCCGGTACCTGTACAGCTGCTTTAATCGCTACACCCATAGCTCTTAACACATACTCCCTCCTTAAACCATTAATTACGATCTCATAGACAGAATTCACACCTTCAGGTATCTTACTCTCCTTCACAACCCCTCTAAGAGTTGGGCAGTATAGGTGGTTAGTCGTTGCTCTTAACTTCGGATACTTGAGAGAACCTACTTTAGACCCAGACCTAACTATACCTCCTGGGAAGGGTGTGATAACACCCTTAACATACTTCCTAATTGCCTTCACAGCCCTCTCAGCAGCTTCTAAACCTGATTCTGAGTTCTTAGCAAGTATTAGTATATTCCCTCCAGCAACACCCTTTAAAACCCCTACAGAATCCTCAACTATGAACTCCCCCTCCATAACAGGTATCCTCCAAACCTTCCTCCCGTAAAGTGTATCTTCCTTCTCAAACCCATCCCCGAACTTCGCAAGTGCCCTACCTATACTCATCTTCCTCTTAATCTTGGGAAGACCGTCGAACAACGCTGTTGTTGGACATGTTAAAATACACTGCCCTATACGTACTAAAGTAACGAGTTTTAAACTAGCTAAATCACTATGGTATATCTGTATATACGTACCAGGCCTCCCATCAGGTGTTATATCTGGAGATACGAATACCTCAATATCACATTCTCCTGGGGAAGCTATTACTGATGTACCGAAGCCAGTAGCTTTTAACGCAGCGGTATAAGCCCATCTCTTAGTTAAAGCTGTTATTAATAAGCGTGTAGCGTACATAGGGAAGGCTTCTGCAAATGTATCTTCAATAATAACATCTCCAAGTTTAATTATCATAAAGCCACCTAATATTTTATTTAGAAGTAGTATTTAAAGTTTTAACTTGAGAAAGTAATTTATCCTAATTAGAAGGTGAGTAATACGTATTGTTGATTACGTCTTAACAACTTCAGTTAAGTATTTCCTAGATAAGGGTTGAGTTGTTGATAGTGCTGATAAGTAGGTAGCTCTCTCTACAGCTTCTTCTATAGTAGTACCTCTTAATAAGTAGTATATTAGTGTTGCTGTGAAGACATCTCCAGCACCGACAGTGTTAACAGCATTTACTAGTGGTGTAGTGTAGGTATTAGGCTCCCTACCCTCTACATACAGTACCGTACCTTTAGATCCTCTAGTCACAATCACTTCTTTAACTCCTGCTCTAAATAGATCTCCTGGTACGTTAAATCCTTTAGACCTCAGTATATTCTCCTTCTCCTCATTTAAGATTAGGATTGGGGAGTATTGAAGTATAGATTTAAACTCCTCAATATAGTACTCTAAGACGATCTTATGCGGACGGAATACTACTATCTTACCATCTCTGTAAACCCTACTTAGTAATTCAAGGTATGTCTTACAGATACCTTCTCCTAAGTATAGGGAACGTGAGTTATTACATGCTTTAACTAACTCATCATTAATTCGTAGTATAGTCGGTAGAGACTTTAGATCTAACCCTATACTACACTTCATCTCTACCGGTTCGAGAGGTTCTAATATAGTACATATCGGTAATATAACATCTTCTCCTAACTCAGTTAAACTAATATCTACATCCTTACTAATTAAATCAGCTAACATGTACGACCCTATAATGTTAGTAGGTACCCTACCCACAAAACATGTCTTTAACCCTAAACTAGATGCTACTACAGCAACATTAGCTCCAGAACCTCCAGGACATACCCTCACATCAGGTTTTAAGTATATGTCTAGGGCTAGAGAACCGAATACTATTAAGTCATGTTCATGACGCCTCCTCACATCAGCAACACTCTTAATAGCACTACTAACTACTTGATCTAGGAGTTCTAAGAAGTTTATCTTCAAGTATTCTGAAAAAGGTATTATTCTAGCCATAAACATTACTGATAAGTTAGTTACAGCCTCCTTAACAACCCTATAATCCAACTCACTAATATCTTTAAACAATATGTTATACCACTTACCAATATCTGTTAACCTATAATACTTTACTCTAACCTTACGATTACCTCTAACCTCTACTCTTTCCTCCTCCTCTAACAAACCAAGTGTTAAGAGCTTCCTAATCGAATGTAGTATAGTTCTATTTGAGTGGTGTTTAAGTACTGTGATGATATCCTTCTGACGTAACTCCCTACCCCACTCAAAAAGCTTAAGTATTTCAATAGTAACAGGTGTAGAGAAAAGAGTCATGACGTACCTTACCCTCTCATTAGTATTAGCAGGTAGTGGTAGTATGTAAGGATGTAACTCCCTAACTTTAGTAGTCATCTACTTAAATCCCTGTAGTAAATACGTAAAAAACTTATATTTCCAAGTGTAACAGGTTACAGTAGAAATCTAAGGTGAAGGTGATTATGTCCATCATAACTAATAACCTCATACTTAACCACTTTAAAGAATATTTCTTAAGATTCGTACAACATCTTACCTCTAGATAATAGTGTTAGGGGTGTGTAGTATTCGATACCTACCTGATATTCAAGGAGAAATCCCTCCAATACCTCTAGATATTAATAACGTATGTGTAGAGGGTTTAGAGGTTAGATTATGTTCTTTAAGTCCTAACAATCGTTTAGAATGTAGTATTGCGTATGTATCTGTATGTGTAGATCTAAGTAGAGAGCTTCGCGGTGTTCATATCTCAAGAAGTGTTGAGAGTGTCTTAGACGGTATTAACAACATCACATACAGTAGTTTACTTGACCTACAGAATAGTTTAAGAGTTACTGCAGAACAACTACTCAATAAACATGAGTACTCCTCTAAAGCTACTGTGAGATTAAGGATGAAGTATCTCCACGTAGTTGATGTTGAGAGTACTTCCGTAACTATGTATGTTACTGTTAAATTATTTAGGGATGGACGTGTAAGGTATGGTTTAGGCTTAGATATTAAGGGTATGAGTGTCTGTCCTTGTGCTCAGCAAGTATATGCGTTTATAGAGGATATGATTGTGTCTAACACCCCCTCACACTCTCAGAGAGCTCTACTAGCTGTTAGGGTTAATTCTCCAGAACCTATAGACTTAAGCCTTGATGAGGTTATGAAGACTCTCCTCTCAATATTCTCCACACCAGTAAGGTGTTTTATGAAGAAGATTGAGGAGTATAAGTTTATTAAGAAGGCTTTCGAAAACCCGAAATTTGCTGAGGATATCGCTCGTGAGGCTGTTTATAAGATGTATAAAGTGTTTAGAGAGAGGTTAAGTGATGATGCTACAATTACTGCTAAGGTTATGAGTTACGAGAGTATACATCCCTTCAACCTCTACGTAAGGATAAACCATAGTGTGAGAGAGTTAGATAGGTTATTTAGTAAGTTTACTGGGTCTGTACAGTGAGGGTAGTTATTCAAGCCCCAGCAAGAATTCATATGGGTTTCTACAACTTCTTAACAGATAACGTTGTTTACGGGGATCTAGGAGTAGCTATACAGAAACCAAGAGTTGTTATAAGAGTTTCTAGGAGTGGTGAGGGTAGTTTTAAAGTTGTTAATAAGTCTGGTGTTGATATCTCTGACTGTTTGGAGAAGGTAGCTAAAATTTTTGACTTACATGATGTACATGTAGAGGTTTTAGATGTTATACCGAGACATGTTGGTTTAGGTTCTACAACACAGATTACTTTAGCTATAGCTTATGCAGTATCAACACTACAAGGATTTAATTATAGTGTTAGAGACCTAGCTGTGAAGTTATGTAGGGGTAGGGACTCCGGCGTAGGTATAGCTACGTTTGAGAGGGGGGGTTTTATAGTGAATTCTGGTAGGAGGGTTTCAGAGGAAGGTAGGGTTAAGTGCCCTACATCCCTACACGACCTACCTCAAGTGATATTCCGGGCATCAGTACCTAGAGAATGGAGTTTCACGATCTTCACCCCTAAAACTAGGAAAGGACTTGATGAGGTTAGTGAGAGGAAGGTTATGGATATACCTATATCACTCCCAAAAGATATTCAATACGAACTCTATAAACTAGTCTTCCTCTACATAATCCCCTCTATACTGAGGGATGATATAGAAACCTTCAGTAAAGCTCTAACAAAACTACAGTTAATTGTAGGAGGATACTTCTCTAAATATCAAGGTAGTACCTTCTGCTGTGAAGAGGCTGAGTTAATAGTGAATACAATGCTTCGTTACGGTGTTAAAGGTGTAGGTCAGAGTAGTTGGGGCCCAACCATCTACGGTATTGTTGAGGGGTGGAGTAAAGCTAAGGAAATCACTATGAGGGTTTTAAGAGAGGTTAGGTCTATAGGTATAGAAGCTGACTACATGATTGTTAAAGCATGTAATAGAGGTGCTAAGTTAGTAGTAGAGGGTAGCACTCATCACTAGTTATGCTTAAGTGGATAACCCCAACGTCATAGTCTTACATCAGTTCTCTAACGGGATAAATTAGATATTAGTAACATTGAATATGTTCTTAGAGGTAAGAGTGTATTGATGGGTACCCCTATATCTAGGTTTAAGTACGTCTCCTACCTACTTACTTCTTCAATAGCTTTAGAAGTAGCTGGATATCCGAAACCAGGTAATGTTCATAGGTTAAGAGATTTTAGTGATACGTTATTTGAGGACTTCCTAATAACAGCAGTTGTAGCTGAATACTACGTACTTAGAGCTATTATGAGGGGATGTAAACTTACTAGGGGTTCTTCCTTAAAAGTTCTTGTAGGTGATCTCATTAAGTACACTGTTGTAGAGTCGAAGAAGGTTTCTGGAGGAGGTAATACGTGTTTAGGTTCAACACTACTTCTATATCCACTAGCAGTTGCTGTCGGGTACACTATATGCTTAGGTTATGATGTTTTAGAGGTTTCTAATATAGTTAAGACTGCTAAAGAACTCATACATAAGTACTCAACAGTTTTAGACTCTATAAACTTCTACAGTGCTGTTAGACATACTTCACCAAGCTATATTAGGAAATCTGATGTAGTAGGTGATATACCGAATGTTTGGGATGATGATTATAGGGGGAAGCTCCTATCTAAGAATTTTAGGCTTTGGGATATACTTACATATAGTTCTAAGAATGATATCGTATGTAGTGAATTAGTTGAAGGTTATATTAGGTCTCTTAGGAATTTAACATTCCTTAGAAACAGACTTAAAACGCATAGTAATTGGAACTTAGCTCTAGTTGAAACATATCTCTACCAATTAACACAGGATTTAGATACCCTCATCATTAGGAAGTACGGGTTTAAAGTAGCTCAAGAAGTTTCGAAGAAAGCATTAGAAGTACTTAATAAGTGTTTAGAGGGTGGGGGAGATTGCCTAAATAGTATAAAGGACTTTGATAAAGAACTTATAGAGAAGAATATAAACCCCGGATCTTCAGCTGATATTATTGTTTCTACAATAGCTCTATACGCACTCCAGAAAGGAGACTCCATACTTAGAATTTAATTATAATCCTCATTAAAGTTATACCTATGATGGTGGAGATACTCATCCCTAGTGGGGGAAGGTATCTTTACAGATGAGTTAGAATTTAATGTACTTAGGTCTTATGAAGAGGGGTACTTCTTGAACATAGTTCTTACCTAACTGTAATGCTATCTCAGCTTTCGTAAGTTCTTTCCCGAGGTACATCGCGTGTGATAACTGTGATATGAGTTCAAGCTCGAGAATCTTACTCTGTATTGTTTCTGCATCCCTACCCCTGATTAAGACCCTACCCTTCCTACCTACATATAAGGCCTCTATACAGTTAAGTTCACGATTAACTCTAATCTTAAATATCCCTAGAGGGTCTAAAACATACGGTCTTACCTTCTCAGAAACTTCTACGATGTCGTACTCCTTCTCAAACTCTACATCATATCTTTTCTTATCCTTTAATACTAGTAGTGATATCCCGAGATTCTTAGGTGGTGATTTCTTATATTGTGCGAGTGTAGCCATCTGTGAAGCTATTTTCACTTCTAGTGTTGAGCCTTGAGCCTTCACACTCTTCTCAACAGTAAGTACTATACTTATACCTACTTCTTGAGCAAGCATGACTAGAGATGCGTTCACACCAATACTATCAACATCTACAAGCTCTACTACATTACCAATACCTGCTAATAGAGGTATTTGAGGATTTCGTTGTTTAAATATGTAGTATGTCAGGAGTGAGGGGAAGAGGTATCCGAAGGGTTCTAATATAGCGTCAGCAAAGACTTTCTCAAACCCCTTACTCCTGATAGTACTTACTGATTTCTCAAGAAGTTCTACTCTAGTGTTTAAGTCTTTAGGTATAGTACTGGTTGTAGGGTCTCTAGGGATAGTAACTACAGCTACTTCCTTCTCAACAACTTTAACTTTATCGATATTAGTTAAATCAATGTTTATAACCATATCAGCACCAGCTTCTATAGCTGAGTTAATCTCACTCGGTATGAATGAATCAACAGCTACTGGTGTATTGAATTCCTTCTTTAAAGTCTTTACAGCTTTATAGACTTTATCTGGATGTGATTGTAGGGCTTCAAAACCAAGTACTATTATATCTGTACCATTCTCAACATATCTTAAGGCTTCTTTAATAAGTTTCTCATCATCTAGTAAGTGAGTTTCTGAAATCTCAGTAGCTACTCTAATTGGTGGTGGGGTTAGAGGTACTCTCAACTTACCGATGTTAATGCTGTTTTCATCAGTTAGTGAATCTTCAATATACTTCAATATCTTCTTATCCCTCTCAATAATAATATTACCTAATACTTCATCAGCAGGTATATCCGGTGAGAGTATACTTAAATCATTAAGTCTTAGAACGTCTACTAGGTCGTAAGCATTTACAGTACCTTTAACAGTCTTAACACCTATAACTTCCTCAACAACTCTCCCAGAACCTCTCGTAAGACCTGGTAGTAGTATGTAGTCGTAGTCTTTAATAACGTGTTGTTTAAGGTATTGTGCTACGTACTCAGTTGTGAGGAGGGCTGCGACTTGAAAAGGTGTGACTAATACTTCAACATCATGTTCAGTCTTAGTCTCTGTAAGGACTTTCCTTATAATCGGTTCTGCAAGCCTCCCAGTAATAATGAGTATCTTAGCCATAACCCGTTACACCTAGTAATAAAGTAAGACTACCTAACAAATAAATATGTAGGAGGTGAGTATGTGGAGTTAAGAACTATTGCGTGGGCTATAACCGGTGGTGGTGCTTACTTAAGAGAGTGTGTAGATGTTATGGAGTATGTGAAGAAGGAGTTTAACCTTAAAGTAACGATATTCTTGAGTAGGTGGGGTTATGAAGTAGTTAGGATATTCGGTGTATTACCTAGGCTTAAGAGTATTGCTTCTGGAGGGTATTACGAGGAGTTCTTAGTTGAGGATGAGGGGATGTACTATGTTGGTAGAGTTAATATGAGGAAGTACCTTGCAGTTATTATAATGCCAGCTACAGCTAATACAGTAGCTAAGATTGTGTATGGTATTGCTGATACTGTAGTTACAGCATTATTCGCACAAGCAGAGAAGAGTTTAGTACCTATAGTAATCCTCCCTACGGATATCCCAGATAGTGATGGTTATGTAGTTACAGAACTACCTTGCCGTATAGATAGGTCTGTATGCTCAGTAACTAATTGTAGGGTGTGTGAACCTACTATTAAGTGTCCTGTAAAAGCTATTACAGTAGTAGATAGTTACCCTAGGATAGATTTAAGTAAGTGTGTAGGTTGTGAACTCTGTATGAAGTTATGTCCGTATAAAGCTATTAAGTGTTGGGAGGAGGTTAAGTTAATTCCTAGACCTATAGACTTAGAGAATATCAGTAAGTTATCTAGGTTGAGGAACGTCATCATAGTTAGAAATCCTTTAGATGTTATTGAGAAGATTAAATCATTAATAAATTCAACTTAGTAAATCACTCTACACATAGTCTCGGATTTACAACAATTTCTTTATATGTGTTCTGAATCCTTTCTTTAAACCCCCTTAACTTCTCATGTGTTAAGTAATCAGCTACAGTACCACAAGCCTCCTCTATCCCCATATGCTTTACTAGGTCCTTGAAGAATCCTCCAATAACACCATCACCTATTGCTGCATAACCTTGAGCACCTTCCTTACTAATTACAGCACCTTTAAGAGGTTGAGTATGTAGGATCTCAATATCTCTTAAGAATTCCTTTAAGAGTTTCTTAACTAACTCTACCTTACTATGCCTACCAGTTAATAATACTACCTCTGCTTTAGGATTAGTAATTAAGACTCTAGCTACGTCCTTCGCAATAGATTCTACGAAGCCCTTAAACATTGAGGCTAGAGGTTCTTCACCCCCCTCATAAGCTTTTGCAAGGATATTCATATCGAAAGTGTTTGTATGGTAGAATATACCTCCGTGGAAGACATCCCACCTATCCCAACGATCTACCCTAACAACAACTTCTAAGTCTAAAGACCCTGCCGTGAGTGTACCTAAAGATGCGTAAGTACCTCCAATACCATCAACTACCTTACCATTACTTACAGATATAACTGCGTTATAACCGAATCCGAGCTCAGCTACGATTAAGTTAATATTACTGTAGTCTAGACCTTCCTCCTGACCGTAGTTATAGGTAGCTATGAACGTAGCTGCTAGTTTATCTACTGTACCCATATCTACCTTATTAAGCTTCCTATACGTAGGTACTGTCGGTAGTAGTATTATTGATGGTAGGAACAGTACTCTATCCCTATAAGTCTTAACTAAGTGTTCTACGACTTTAGCTAACGCATCATAAACCCAAATCCCTACCTCACCAGCTTCAACACCTCTCCTAATATCCTCTTCAGTACTTAGGAGTAGTATCTCTACAGCGAATTTACGTGGATTTAAAACCTCATTACCTCTAGTTATCGGTACACCATAACCTGAAGGTGCGACTATATAATCAGCTCTAAGCTTATCTACAGTATTAACTAGTACGTTAGGGTCTTTAGCAATAGTAGCTGTATCAATACTCTCCTCAGCTACTACAACACCATCTTCAAGGACTACTACGTCGAAGGTCTTAGTTCCTGGATCTATACCTAAAACCCTCAAAACCTTCACCACCCTAAGTTCGAGAAGTAACTCTATAAACCCGATATAAGGTTTTCTCTAGGGCCTAATAATTAAGTATTCTAAACCATAACTAACTGTATATACTTGCGTAACACGTATCTAAGCTAATACATGTTGAGTTATTGAAGTACTTCTCTAACCTACAATCCGATACTGATAGTCTTACACCTATAGGTATCTCACTATACCTCATCCTTAAACTCCTCACTAAAACCCTCCCTAAACTACTCTCTGCAACGTATGTGTAGGGCATTACATAAGATGATACACTCTCCACAATAGTAAGTTCACCACTAAATAACTCATAACCCTCTACACATGTAGGTCTTACATCCTCCTTACATGACAGTACCCGTATACTATAGACTGTATTACCGATAACTCCCTCCAACACTCTATTCCTTAACAACATAACTCTAGTCCTTAAATCACATCCTTCAAACTCGTCAATATCCTCTAAAGGTCTAGTAATCCCCTTCAACCTAAACTCCTTAAGCCTCTCATATACTTTAAACCCAACACCTACATCCTTAATAATTAGGTCTACATCCCTAGGCTTAATACCCTCCAATAATGTTGATACTAAGTAACTCCCAGTTAACCCTACCTCACCTAACTCGTTAGGGTTAAGACCTTCTAAAATCAGATTTACTTCTTGAGGTAGGTCTGGCCATAAACCCCTATTGAATGGGTTTAAGACCTCCTCTACCTCATCCCTCCTTAATAACGGTACTTCTAATTTCAAACAATCACTATACCTCATAACCTCAAGCTTCCTAGCTATACTTAAAGCTCTATCCATACTCTTAATCTTTAACTGATTAACTATATCGTAACGTGGGTAAGCAATTACATAATCGTTAAAGTGTTCACACCCCTTAACAACCCATAAGTAATTCCTATACTTAATTAAGTACCCCTCAATCATATCTAAAGACTAACCGTATATCATAACTACGTAGAGAGTTAAAAATCTGAGTATGGGGGTATAAGTACTATAAGTTAAATTATTAGTAAGTTGTTAGTATCACTGGTATATGAGATGAGAGGGTTTAGAGATAGGGATTTCTTAGAGTCTAGGGAGGGCTTAATCTTCTGTGTTATCGGTAATGTACATCCAGTTAATAAGGTATTAACGTATTTGAAGTACATACTACATCATTCCTCAAGTATTAGGACTAAGTGGGGTAGGGATGGTGTTATGTATGGTAGGATCTTACCTTACTATAGTGCTATAGGTGTTAGGAATACTATGGACTACTTAAGAGAACGTTATCCTGAGTATATAGTATTTGATGAGTATAGGTCTGTAGAGTTAATAGAAGTACCGAGGTATAAGATTAAAACTCATTTTAAACCTGAGGAGAGGTTACAGGAATTAATTAACTCACCACGGGATGGGTTAGAAGAACTAGCGTTAGAGTTAGTTAAGGAGTTATCAGATATAACTAATATTAACTTAAGTAATTTCGGGATTACAGGATCTCTACTCCTGAAAATACATAATCTACAGTACTCAGATATAGATGTAATTATCTACGGTAAACGTAATAGTTGGGTTGTTAGGGATAGCTTAAGAGAATTACTACATAGTGAGAGGAAACCGTACTTCTCACTACCTAAGGGGGAGGTACTTAAGGAGTGGAGTAGGGATATAACATCACATCACCCGTTAAGTTTAGAGGAAGCAATGCTCCTATACAGTAAGTATAAGTGGAATAGAGCTATCTACCGTGGAAGACAGTTCTCTATACACCCAGTTAAGTTAGAAGATGAAGTAAGTGAGTGTTGGGAGGATAAGGTCTACAGACCTTTAGGTCTTGTGAAGATTAAAGCTAAGGTCATAGACAGTAGTGACTCTATATTCATGCCAGCTACATACGTAGTTAGTGATGTTAAGGTATTAGAAGGTCCTAACCCACCTAACAATATATCAAGGGTAGTTAGTTATGAAGGTCTGTATATAGACCTTGCTGAACCTGAGGATGAGATAGTAGCTTACGGGAAATTAGAGGAAGTAGAGGATTTAAGGTGTGGAGAGACTTACTATCAAGTTACTGTAGGTACTTTTGAAGCTAACGGTAAAGACTATATTAAACCTGTAAAGTGGTTTAAACCTTATTAAAAAATCTTTTACGTCTTAACCTAACTAGAGGTAGTAATCTACTTATTACATCATGACTAACCTACCATAAACTTCACTATAGTTGAAGGGGTTCGAAAGATTAATATAAATTTACTAAATACTTTATTAGGTGTATGACTTGATTAAGCTGTTAATCTCGATAAAACATCCTTTCGAATTTGAGAGTGCTTTACGTGGTGGGGCTGATATCATTGATGTGAAAGATCCTTCTAGGGGTAGTTTAGGATTACCTGATTATAGTGTCTTAAGGGAGGTAGTAGGGAGGGTTAGGAGGTTTGATATGTCTGAGGTAGAGATTAGTTTTGCTGGAGGAGATTTTAGGAGGTTTGAACCGTTTCTAGAGTATATAGCTTATGTTGCTGGGTCATTAGGTGTTAATTACTTTAAGATAGGTCTAGCAATTAAGTCTGTAGATGAGGCTAGAGTAGTAGGGTTGAGGGTATCAGATGTTTTAAAATCATTTAATACTAAGTTAGTTTTAGTAGGGTATGCTGATTTTAAACGTGTTGAGTCTATAGAGCCTTTAGAAGTACTTGAGGTATCTAGAGGTGTAGAAGCAGATGTTGTAATGATTGATACTTATGTGAAGGACGGTAAGTCAACATTCGATTTCTTAAGTAAGAACTACTTAGAATGTTTTACTGAGGAAGCACGTAAGAACGGTTTAATAACTGCTTTAGCTGGGAGTTTAAGGACTTACCACGTTCTTGACGCTATTAAATTAAGGTTTGATATAGTTGGGTTTAGAGGTGCTGTTTGTATCGGGGGTAGGGATGGGGTAGTCTCAGAAGAACTTGTGAGGGAGGTGAAGAAGGTAATTTACCAAACCCCTAAATCCGTAATCACTTAATGACCTAAGGAAAACTAATTACTTTAAACCCCTACCTAATAAGTTACACTACTGAGTAATTTAGGTTATATTACTGATGTGGTTAGGAAGGATTTATGAGGGTATAATCTCCGGATTCCTCATTCACTATACTACGTAGTAGGTAGGGTTTAAACATGTTGTATATTATTAAGGGTATTTCAACCTTACGGAGGAGTTCTATAGTGTAAGGGTCGATAACATCTGTACTTAACTGCTGTAGGTCGGCTCTAGTTATCTTCTTAATTAAATTACCTTGTTTATCTAGGATACCGTCTACAGGTTTAGCCAGTATAACCATACATGCTCTTAAGAGTTCAGCAATGTATATCGCTATTGAATCACTAGTTACATCCCAACTATGTGGGAGTTCATTAAATGCCCTTAAGATCTTATAAGGCATTAAGATCGGTATATTACCCTTACTTACAGCATCATATACTTCTATGAGGTTATCAACTTCTACAGTAATACCTAAATCATCAAGACTTTTAATGTATGTACCGTACACCTCCATAGCCTTAATCGCGAGCCAGTGTGCTACATCATCGTTAAATCCTAACTTCTTCTGTAATTCCCTTACGAGATCTGCGAATACACTACCACCAGGTATTACCACGAACTTAACTAACTTACTTAAAGGTCTTAACTCATGTAATGTCTTCTTAATGACCTCCTCATGATTAATTAAGTGACCGGATAGTTTAAGAACTACTAACTTACTCATTAATAACAACCTTACTCAACACCATTAATGCTGAAGCATATGATGGTAGTACACTCGCTACCTTCTCACCTATAAGCTCATTAATACTTACTATCTTCTTAAAACCAGCTCTCCTACTAGCTTCAGCTGCTAAGAACTCACCGAGACCTGCTGTTATAACTGTAAAACCTTCTAGGTTAACTCCTTGAGAGACTAACCAAGACCTAACCTGCATTAATGCCTCAAATACTGTAAGTATTTGTTTCTCATAGATGTACCTAGCAATTTCAACAGCTTCTTTAGGGCTGATGATGTTGGAGTCAGCACATATTATACGTGCTATCCTCTGTATAGCTTCTTCTAAGCTCTTCCCCCTACCATCAGCTGTTTCAGTAGTGTATTCCTCATTACTTATATGACCTAGTATTAAGTGTATATCACCTATTAGTGAGAATCTCTCTGAAGATACTCGAGTATAGAATCCTCTATATGGGACACTACTTACTAGAGTAGCTACATTACCTCTTAACACACCTGTATAGACTAACTCACCGTAGGTTAACTTCTCAGGGTCTGTATAACCTCTAACTCTCACATCACAATTAACTATAGGTATTATAGTAGTAGTTGTACTACCGATATCTACGAGTACAGCGTCGTGTATACCCCACTCATAGCATTTATACTTCATTAACCACGCAGTAGCAGCCCAGTTAGCAGCAGCTACTCTTAAGTAGTTCTCTACAGCTTTAGTAGAGTGTATGAGGTCTATATCAACTGTTACGTAGTATACCCCCTTAGAATCACTGTATACATCCTCTACAATCTCCACGATGGTTTTAACCCCCTCATACTTAGTCTTAAATACATCAGAAAGTTCTGCAGTCATCGTCACTCCTACGTAATACTCCCCTGACTTCAGAGAGAATTCCTTTTTAATCTCCTTAAGTAGTTGTTTAAGAGATTCTATACCTCTTAACCATAGTGGGTGATATCTACGTATTACACCACTAACACTTACACCTCTATCATTAAGGGTGATACCAACAGCTTTAACATTAGCACCACCTACATCAAGTCCGAGAATATCCACTTTAAACCCCTACAATAGTATACCTTAGTAAATACCCCTATTAATTATTTAATAAGTATAGTAACATTATCTTGGTGTTAAGGTTTGATAGAGATTATCCCAGTGTTGGATATTATGGGCGGTTTAGTTGTTCACGCAGTTGCTGGGCGTAGGGATGAGTATAAGCCGTTGAGGGGGAGTGTATTAGCGGATAAACCAGACCCTCACCTCATCTTAACCAGTCTTAAGAACTTAGGTTTTACAACTGTTTACATAGCTGATCTAGACGCTATTATGGGGAGAGGGGATAATAGTAGTGTTATCTACACTGCGGCTGTGTTAGGCTTTAAGGTGTTAGCTGATGTTGGGAGGAGAGGTTTAAGTCTAGCTGATACTGATAGAGTAGCATATGTTATTGGGACTGAGTATATGAGGTACCCTAACGAGGTAGGACTCCTAGTTGGTAGGGTAGTAAGTCTAGATATGTATGGGGATGAGGTATTGTTCAGTAATACTCGTAGGAGGGTAAATGAGGTTATAGATGATTTTAAAAGAGTAGAGTTTAAGAAGGTTCTTGTTATTGATTTAAGTCGTGTAGGTACGGGGTCTGGGGTTAATAAGGCTGTTATTTCAGAACTAGTTAAGTACTTCCCTGGGAAACTCATTGTTGGAGGAGGTGTTAGAGGAGAAGGTGATGTGATGTACTTAAGGGATGTAGGGGTAGTTGGGGTTTTAGTAGCTACAGCTATACATAAGGGAGTTATACGTAGACCGGTATATTAGGTATGTGTATCAATCCTTAATACCTATGTAGTGGTGTTGTTCTTGAAGATCCTCATATCAGAGTATGTGTTGAGTACGTATCAAGATGAATATCTCGACTTACTACCTGAAGCGTATGCTATGGTGATGACACTAACTAAGACTTTAAGTACTGCTGGTTGTACAGTATACTTAACTATTAGTAGTAAGGCTTCTAGAGTACCGTGGGGTGAGGTAGTAACTGTAGGGGGTGGGGATGATTACTACTACTTACTTGAACGTTTGAGGGAGGACTTCGACTGGGTAGTACTTATAGCTCCTCCACTAGAACTCACTAGACTATCTAGGATAGTTGGTAGTAAGGTCTTAGGCCCACCACATACGTTAGTAGAGGTCTTCTCAGATAAGTACGCTACCTACCTTGCTCTTAAGAGGTGTGGGATTAAGACACCTAAGACTATACTTGTAGAGGGCTTGCCTGACACTCTATGTCTAGATGATTTAAACCCACCCTACATAGTAAAACCAGTTCTCTCAGCTGGTTCTGAATGTGTTTACTTTATCAGAAGTAGGGGTGAGGTTTTAGAGTTTGTACGTAGGGTTATGAAGTGTGATCCTAGTAGTAGAGCTTTAGTACAAGAGTATGTGAGTGGGGTGCATGGGAGTATATCAGTTATTTATGGGAGGGATAACTACTTACTATACTCTCTAAACCTACAACTCATAGTCTTAAGTGAGGGTAGGCTTAAGTATATGGGTGGGGTACTACCTATTAGGAATTATGTGTTTAAGGAGAAGGCGGAGGAAGTCCTTAGTAAACTCTTTAATTGTTACCCGGAGCTTAGAGGTTATATAGGCTTAGATGTTGTGTGGGGTGGTGATGATATATACGTTATTGAAGTTAATCCTAGAACTACAACTTCAATTATCGGTATTTATGAGGTCTTCCCACAATTAGGTGAGTTCTTAGTTAGGTCTGTAAGTGATTATCAGGGTATGAGTAAACGTTACTTCTTAGGGGATCTCGTAAGTGATTACGCATACTTCCTCATACTAGGTAGGACAACCCCAACACTTACTAGTGAGAGAAGTATTAGTGTAGAGGGTTCCCCCCATACTATCCTGGTTGGTAGGTCGAGGTTTAAGGATAGTGTTGTGGATAGGGTTATGGAGTTGTTATCTACGAATAAGTTAATGTATAGTCTTACTCAATCCCTCTAGTAGTTTTAGTGTTATGAGTATAAAACTAAGGTGTTCCCTGTAGTAATGGTGGTTAAACTGCCGATAATCATGTTAAGACCTGGGGATGTTAATGTAGAGTCTGAACGAGGTTCTACACTACTTCAAGTGGTTCAGAGGGTGGGGATACCTCTAACAAGTATTTGTGGTGGGAGGGGTGTGTGTGGTAAGTGTAGAGTTGTAGTGGTAGATGGTGTTGAAAACCTAAGTAATCTAACAACAGCTGAGGAGAGATTACTGAGTCCTCTAGATGTTGAGAGGGGTGTGAGGTTAGCTTGTCAAGCTAAAATCATAGGAGACTACGTATCAGTTTACATACCTGAGGAATCTCTTACAATCTCTCGTGGGAGGGTTATAGCAACAACTGTTTTAAGAGATGATATCTACCCATTAAGTCCTGTCGTTAGGAAGGTACATGTTAAACTACCTAGACCTACCCTAGAAGATAATAGACCTGATTTTGAGAGGCTTAGGGATGCTTTAGTTGAACTTAATTACCTACCAGTAGGTCAGGACTTAATAATCCCTTTAGAAGTCCTCCGAGAACTACCTTCTATTCTTAGGTCATATGATTGGGATGTAACAGTCGTCTTATACGGTAATGAGTTAATCTCTGTAGAACCAGGTGATACTACTAGTAAGCTCTACGGCGTAGCTGTTGATATCGGTACATCTAAGATCATCGCACACCTAGTAGATTTAAATAGTGGTGTAACTCTTGTAGAGAGGTTTGTAGAGAATCCTCAATCAACTTACGGTGCTGATGTAGTATCTAGGATTACGTATGCGGAGAAATCTCAGGAAAACTTAGTTAGACTTCAAAACCTCATTACCTCAGCAGTGAATAGACTTGTTAAAGAACTTGTTGAGGAGGTAGGAGTAAGTCATGAGGATGTATATGAGGTAGTATTAGTTGGGAATACAGTTATGCATCACTTATTCTTCGGTATTCAACCAAGTTTTATAGCTCGTTCCCCCTACGTACAAGTCATCTCACACTCTCTAAGGTATAGGGCTAGGAAGTTAGGTGTAGATGTCAGTAAGTATGGGTATGTCTACTCCCTCCCAACTATCAGAGCTTTCGTAGGTGCGGATGCTGTAGCTAATCTCCTAGCTACTCAGATGTATAGGAGGGATGAGTTAGTCTTAACTATAGATATAGGTACTAACACAGAAGTCCTTCTAGGTAACTCTAAAGTCATACTAGTAACATCTGCTCCTGCAGGACCTGCATTTGAAGGTGTTGGTATTACTCATGGTATGAGAGCTATACCGGGGGCTATAGGGTCTGTCGTAATCAACGGTTTAGATGTAAGGTATGAGTGTATAGGAGGGGTTAGACCTAGAGGGATCTGTGGTACTGGTTTAATAGACCTTATAGCTGAGTTATATAGAAATAAGATTATAGATTCACTTGGGAAATTCGTAGTTAGTGAGCATCCGAGGGTACGTCGAGAACAAGGCCTACATAGATTTACCCTAGTACCAGCTGAGGAGAGTGGTACTGGGGTGGAGATATACGTAACGTTTAAGGATATAGAGACTATCCTACTAGCTAAGGCAGCTATCAGATCATCATGGATCATACTGTCGAGGAGGTTAGGTATTAACCCCTCAGAGATAGATCAAGTATATGTAGCAGGTTCCTTCGGTGCGAAGTTAAATGCTGATAACGCTGTTGAGATAGGATTACTACCCTCAGTTAGTAGGGATAGGATTACATTTATAGGGGAGAGTGCTGTTGTAGGTGCTAAAATTGCTTTGAAGTCTTCTAAAGCCAGGGAAGAAGTTGAAGAAGTTGTGAGGGGTAAGGTTAAGTATGTAGAGTTATCAGCAGATCCTGAATTTCGTGAAGTATATGTTAAATCATTAAGAATTAGTAGAGATTAAGTAGGTGTTATCCTATAATAAATTATGGTGTTTAAAAGAGAAAAGAAGTCTACTTAGTTGAGAGCATTTTCTTACCTATCTCATAAGCAGCTCTAAAGTCGAATATACCTTTAGGTTCTTGTAGAGCTTTCTTAATTAACTCTGCTTCAATCTTATTCTTAAGTACACCTATAGCTAGAGCACCTACCCCATATACCCCAGGTATGACTTCCTTCCCATCCCACTTCGGGTCAAGACCTTCTATACCGTATGGTGGAACTGCGTTACAGTCTGCAACTACTTTAACCTTCTTCCCGTAGGTCTTCAGTATATTTAGTGGGAGTAGTTGTATTGCTGGAGCTCCAGTAGCTAGTACTATATCTACGTCTTCAATAGCCTTCCCTACATCTTCAGGAGTCCTAGCTTGGAATGGTTTTACAACATCTGTTTTTAACTCCTCATTAACTCTATTAGCTACTTTCTGAGCTCTAGTAAGATCTCTTGAAGTTATAACTACCTTCGCAGCCTTCTCAGCTGCGTAGAGCCATACAGCTGCAACTCCTACAGGTCCTGTACCGGCTAAGACTGTAACGTTCTTACCTTCAATAGTACCTGAACCTAACTTCTGTAGTAGTTCTAGAGTCTTTACTACAGCTGCACTAGCTGTTGTGTAAGAACCTCTCGGGTCGATTATTACTGAGAGCTCAAATGGTGGGAACATACACTTCTTAATCTTCTCAACGATAGCATCTACAGTATCTAATTCCTTCCCATTAACGAATACCTTAGTATACCTTACACCTTTAGGACCTCTAGGGAATAACGCATCGTAAACTATCTTCTCAACATCTTCAGGAGTTACGTTCTCATACTTAAGTACTACTACATCAGGTATGAGGTCTATAGTCATTAGTATATCGAATGGGCTTGCATGTTTATCAGTATCTAAGAATATGAATACAGGTTTAAACTTAAATTCAGACATTACTACTACCCTACTTCTTCCTAATCTTCTGTAACGCTCTTAAGAGCTCTAAATCACCTTGATAATCACCAGCACATGTAGCTATAATACCATCAACAGTACCTTCAAGTCTCTCAGCAAACTCAACAGCTTTATCAATTGTTGTTGTTGGGTTCCAACCAATCTTCTTTAATATCTCTACATTACGTGGTGTCTGGATTAGGAAGTACGTGTATAGAGGTATATTCACTTTCTTAAGTTCTTTATATACTCCCTCAAGTGCTGGTAATGTTTCTTCAGTAAGTCTCATAAAGAATGCGAAGTCCCAACCAGTCTTCACCCTCTCAACCATATCATTAATGTTGAACTCCTTAACACCATACCTTTCTCTCCAAGGTCTAGGTGATAAGAGACAGCCAAGTTTTAAGGTCTTTATCTTAACCTCCTTCCTAAGAAAATCTCTAGCATCTTCAGACTTCTTCCAGTATCTAGCCGCTAAAGGCTCACCGTATTTAGGCTCATCACCCATAGTTACGACTATACCGTCTAAATTAACAGCTTCAGCAGCTAATGCTAGAGCACCTACTTCTACAGGACCCTTATAATTCAGTACGAATATCGGTATTACTATCTTATCCGGGTACTTAGTCTTCAACACACAACTAACTGCAACACCACTAGGTGCTGGGATCCCAGCAGCACTATCAGTTACGTTCCAACCATCAGCTAAGTCTTTAGTTTCTTCAGCCATTTTCAAGAATTTTCTAGTAGGTACGAACTCATGTAGAATATTCATAGCTTACCCTATTTTATCTAGAGGTAAAGTTTAAAAATATTAACATATCTGTTTTATGCCAAGTTCATTAAAGTTGATTTATTAAATATGAGAGTTATTAGATAGTCCTTCTATACGATGAACTTTTAACTAATCTATTACGAGGTTATTGAGTTGTAGGTCGACTGGAGATACTACCTAAAAATTTTTATCTATGTGTTTTAGACTAAAATGGAGTAATCTATGATGAATCTATGTCTAACTAATACTGTTGAAGACATTAGACGTCTAGTTAGTATGTTCTCAGGATGGGTGGGTGTGTATGAAGGAGTTATTTAAACCTAAAAGTATTGCAGTTGTTGGAGCTTCTAGAGAGCCTGGTAAGGTAGGTCATGCTGTAGTAAAGAATATTATTGATAGTGGTTATAGGGGTGAGGTATACCCAATAAATCCAAGAGCTGATAAGATACTAGGGTTAACTACTTATAAATCAGTCTTAGAAGTCCCTGGGGATATAGACTTAGCAGTTGTAGTAGTCCCTGCACAAGCTGTTTTAGATGTTGTTGAGGAGTGTGGTAAGAAGGGTGTTAAGTATACAGTTGTAATTAGTGCTGGTTTTAAGGAGGTTGGTGGTGAGGGTATTGAGAGGGAGAATAAGCTTGTTGAGATTGCTAGGAAGTATGGTGTTAGGGTTGTAGGTCCGAACTGCTTAGGTGTGATGGACTTACATACCCCGTTAAATGTTTCTTTTGCTTTAATGCCTAAGATTAGGGGAGGTATAGCATTTCTTTCACAAAGTGGGGCGTTACTCTCAGCGATTTTAGATTGGGCTTCTAAGGTAGGTATAGGTTTCTCAAAGATTATTAGCTTAGGTAATAAAGCAGATCTTAATGAGGTAGACTTCCTAACTTACTTAGGGGAGGACCCTGAGACGAAAGTGATACTACTCTACTTAGAGTCTATAGTTAATGGTAGGAAGTTCATAGAGGTAGGTTCTACTGTAACGAGGAAGAAACCTGTAATACTACTTAAGGGTGGTGTTACAGAGGCTGGGGCTAAGGCAGCTTTAAGTCATACTGGTGCTATGGCTGGTGGGGTTACAGCACTTAGAGTTGCTTTAAAGAAAGCTGGTGTTTTACAAGTATCAAGTGTTTCAGAGTTATTTGATATGGCTATAGCGTTTAGTACTCAACCTATACCTACAGGTGATAGGGTTGGTATTGTAACTAATGCTGGTGGTGTAGGTGTGTTAATATCGGATTTAATAGTATCTAAAGGACTTAAACTTGCAGAACCTTCTAGACAGTCTATAGATTATCTTAGGAGTGCTTTACCTCCAGTAGCTAGTGTGTATAATCCTGTAGATGTTATAGGTGATGCGAAGGCTCATAGGTATGGAGTTGCTATTGAAGTACTACTCAGGGATCCAAATATTGATAGTTTAGTAGTTATACTAACACCTCAAGTGGTGACAGAACCTGAGGAAACAGCTAAGGTCATAGTAGAGTTAAGTAGGAAGTACCCGTCAAAACCGGTCTTAGCTGTGTTTATGGGAGGGGAGAAGGTGGAGAAGGCTGTGAAGATATTGACTGAGAGTAATATACCAGTATATGATATGCCTGAGAAGGCTGTTACAGCAATTTTCGGACTTACTCACTATAAGGAGCTTAGAGAGGTTTTAACGAAGGTTTTAGAACCTGCTGAGGTTTACGATATAGATAGGGATAGAGCTTTAGAGATTGTTGAGGGTGTGAAGAGGCAGAATAGGAGGATATTATTAGAGCATGAGGCTAAGGAGGTTATAGGGAGTTATGGAATACCTGTAGTACCGACGAGATTAGCAACAAGTGAGGATAAGGCTGTAGAGATTGCGAGGAGGCTTGGGTACCCAGTCGTGCTTAAGATATCATCTCCAGATATAATTCATAAGTCTGATATTGGTGGAGTTGTTATGAATTTAAAATCTGATGAGGAAGTTGCTGAGGCGTTTAGGACTATAATATTAAATGCTAGGAGGTATGTACCAACAGCTTTAATCCACGGTGTTACTGTACAGAAGATGATTCCTAAGGGGAGGGAAGTTATAGTTGGTGCGACTAAAGACCCAGTATTTGGTCATTTAATAATGTTTGGACTTGGAGGGATATATACTGAGTTATTTAAGGATGTTTCATTTAGGTTAGCACCTCTATCACTATATGAGGCTAAGGAGATGGTAGCTGAGACTAAAGCTTATGCGTTATTGAAAGGGTTTAGGAGAGAACCTCCTGCAGATATAAACTCTATAATTAACATACTATTAAGAGTAAGTAAGTTAGTTACTGATATTCCACAAATAGTAGAAATAGATATAAACCCGTTATTTGTATATGAAGTAGGAGCTGTCGCAGTTGATGCTAGAATAATTATTGAGTAGTTGGGTGTGGTAAGATGGTAAAAACCGTGTTTGTAATTGGTGGGAAGGGGAAAACAGTCCTAATCTACGGATTACTAAAGAAGTTCATGAGTGAGGGGTTGAAGGTAGGGTACTTCAAACCTATCTCTAGGGCTAGGTATAGATTTCCCTCAATGATGCGTTATATAGATCCAGACGTTATTACGATAAAACAAACGTTGAATTTAGAAGATGATCTTGAGTATATGAACCCTATCACAATTACTAGGAATATCCTGGATTTAAAGGATAGTGTAGAGTTATTAAGGAAGAAGATTGAAGAAGCTTATAATAAGATAATTAATAGTAAGGATGTTATCTTAGTTGAGAGTTATCCTAATTTAGAGGTGATGACATCTATAGGTCTCCCAATACCTCAACTAGTTAAGATGTTTAATGCTAAAACATTATTTATGTTGAATGCTAAGGATAAGGATGTTATTGATGAAATAATAGATACTGTCTTACTATATAACTGTTACTTCGAACATTATGGAGTTAAGATAGATGGTGTAGTAATAAATAACGTACCTATATACTATAGTGAGAGGGTTGAGGATGTTATCGTACCTGAGATAGAGAAGTTAGGGTTTAAAGTATATGGTGTTGTTAGAGAGAAGGTTAAGTTAACAGCTCCTACAGTTAGTGATATAGTTGAGGCTTTAAATGCTGAAGTACTTGAAAATAAAGACAAGCTTAACAATATTGTGGAGGACGTACTAGTTGGTGCGATGACTCCTACAGCAGCTTTAAGATGGTTTAGGAGAGCTGTTAATGCAGCTATAGTTACTGGAGGTGATAGGACTGACTTAATAATAACTGCGTTAGAAACTAGACCAAGTGTAGTAGTACTTACTGGGAATCTATACCCAGATATAGGTGTTTTAATAAAAGCTCGTGAGACAGGTACACCATTACTTTTAGTCCCCTACGACACCTACACCACAGTTGAGAAACTTAAGGAGGTACAGTTTATAGTAACACCGAGTTCGTTGAAAGCTAAGGAAGCTGAGATCTTAGAAACTGTTGAGAGAGAGGTTAGGTGGGGAGAACTTATACAGTGAGGATATAATTAATTGTTTTTAAGTTAGTCTGCACATACATAACCATAACCTCCGAATTCAACCTTAATTAAGGACTCATCAATCCCTACATCCTTAGCAAGTTTTAGTACTAGCCTAGCTGTTAAAGCACGTGCTAATCCTAAAGCAGCTTCACATACTGCGGAGACCTCCTCTGATAAGTAGTGAGGTACTGTTTTATCAAATAGTATTTCAGAAGATGGTGGTAGTCCCTCCTCCCCAGCCCATACAACTAAGACTATAGGGATTCTTGGTAATGTGTATATCTTTACAGCAGCATCCCCTATATCTACTGGTTTATAATTAAATGGTTCTGCAGCAGTGTATAGTAGTTGTGGGTTTTCCCCGAAGACCTTCTCAACTATAGTGATGTTCTTCCTAAGACTTGGGCAGTGGATGAAGGGGCATACATGTCTTGATAATGAGATTAACTCACCACTCTCCCCAACATCTACTTTTGTTTCAGCGTAGAGTGAGAGTATGAAGTATATACCGATAGCCTCCCTCTCTCTTAGGTATCTCTCTAAGACGTTATCGTATATAGCCCCAGTCTTAAGATCTAGTGTAAGTCCGAAGAAACTTAACTTCTCCTCTAACTCAAAACCTAACCTCCCAGGTAAAGACCTTATCTTATCTCTTACCTTATCCCAAGAATATAGATCCCAGAAGGACATGATTTAACCCTACGAATATTTAGGGGTTCTATCTTTATATAGTTTAATTATGTGTTAAATGAGTTTTATATTCTTCGCTATCTGGTAAACTGCTTCTAAAGCCTTGGAATTCCTCGGTAAGTTTAGTAGTGGTACTCCATTAGCAACATACTCAACTATATACTCATCCTCAGGTACTGTACCAGCGTATTTCAACATGTTCTGAGAAGCCCATTTAACTATAGCTTCCTCCCTCATAACATGTAGTCTATTCCCTACAACGTATATGTCATTAACACCTAACTTAACCTCCTTAATTATCTCTACAATCTTCTCAGCTGTTTTTAAACTCATGAGTGAGTTATCAATAACTATGATGAAGGTATTTACATGTCTATCTAACCTCCTATTTAAATGTTCTAAACCGGCCTCCATATCCATTAAGACAACACTGTAGTGTTTAACTAACTTACCGAGGATTCCTGAGAGGAGGGAGTTAACATAACAGTAACATCCTTCACCTTCACCCCTACCCATAGCAATAAAATCGAATTTATCTGCCTCAACGATACAGTCCCTCATAATGTAGTATTCTAAGAGTGCACTCTTCTCAAAACCTAGTTTCTCAAGTCTTTGGAATTCCCTCCTAAATTCTTCAGCGATATCACCGATTGTCTTATTAATTGATATCCCTAAAACATCTGGTAGGTTTATTGCTGGGTCAGCATCTACGACTAAGATCTCATCATTTACAGACTCCTCTAGTAGGGTCTTAAGTAAGAGTACTGTAAGTGTAGTCTTACCTGTACCACCCTTACCTGATATAGAGACATGGAATGGTCTTTTAGACATACTGAACACCTCTTAATTATGTCGTCTCCAAGGCTTTATACCTCTACTAGCATCTCTCCATGTCGGGAATAACTCCTTCTTCCCCGGTAACATAAAACCTGCTTGATACTCATCCATGAAGTCAGGATCTAGTAGTAATTCAATAGATGCTAGTAACTTAGCAACTCTCTCAGCCTCAACTCTATAATCTTTTGAGAGGAGTGTGAGTATTGCCCCACCTAACGACCCATTACCTATATACTCTATACTAGCATTAGTGAATTCAGGTATCATACCGATAGTCATAGCACTATTTAAGTTAAGGTAATTCCCGAACGCTCCACATACGTAAACCCTCTTAATATCATATACTGTTAAGAGCATCTTCTTCAACAGTATTGATACAGCACTACAGACAGAGGATTTAGAGTCTATGATGTTGTATAGGTCTTCCTCAGTTACAACTATATCCTTACCTATAGCTGATTCCTCAGCCGGTACGATAACGTACTCATACTTCTCCCCCCTCTTCCTGATGTAGGGGCAATCACTATCTCTATAGAATTTCCCGAATACATCGATTAAACCGTTAATGAATAGTTGGGCTAGGAGGTCTATATAGCCAGAACCACATACACCTATAGGTCTAGCATTATCTATAGCCCTGTAACTAGCTTTACAAGTCTTAGGATCTATTATAACACTCTCAATAGCTCCTGTAATAGCTCTAACACCATGTGTTAAACCCCAACCCTCGAATGCAGGTCCTGCAGGTGCTGTAGTACCTAAGAACCAATCCCTACACCCTATCACGACCTCAGTATTCGTACCTATATCTATAAGTAATGCTGGTTCTTCTGAGAAGTTTAGCCCTGCTGTTATTATATCCCCTACAACATCACCGCCTAAGAACCTACCAGCACATGGTAGTACATACACATCACTATTCCTATTTACGTTAAGTCCTACATCCCTAGCTTCTAACCAGTAAGGAGTTCTAGATACTTCAACACGTTCTTTAAAAGACCTTATTAGTGGGTAGGGGTTAAGACCTACGAAGAGGTAGGTCATTACAGTATTACCTGCTGTTGTAACCATATATATGTCCTCCCCTGATATCCTATACTTCTTACAGAACGTATCGATGATAGTGTTTATAGTGTCTATAACAGCTTTCTGCATCTCTTTTAACCCATCAGCTCTATCAAGTACAAATCTAATTCTAGATATTACGTCTTCACCGTAGATTAACTGTCTATTAAATTCAGATGCTGTATCTAGGACTCTACCCCCGATAACATCAACTAAAGCTACTGCGATTTTAGTCGTACCGATATCTACTGCTAATCCATAAAGTCCTTTCTCACCCTCACTAACGTCTATGACTTTCTTCCTAGTATCATTTAATATTATTGAAACCTTCTCTAAACCCTTACTACTAACTTCATAAGCCTTCTCTAGAACATCTTTACTGGATGCGTACGTACGTAATGTATTAAGTAGGTTATGTATGGGTAGGACTTCCTGTCTAATCATAGGTTTAGGTTTAATACTTGGTAATACTACAGATGAGTGTAGTTTCGGTCTCCCTATCTGACTATCAGCAGGGACCTCAACCTCAACGTCTTCTACAACTTTAGCTAAACAAGCTAGTACATACCCTCTCTCAAGTTCCTCACGTTTTAGTAAGTTACTCTCTCTAACCTCAACCCTACCCCTCCTCACAATAACTCTACACTTACCACAAAGTCCCTTACCACCACATACACTTCTAATACCGATACCGTACTTAATAGCGGCTTCAAGGATGGTAGTACCTTTAACTACCTTAACATTAATGTTATGAGGTAGGAAACGTATAGTGTGTTCTGTGTTAATTTTAAGGCCCCCAAACACATATTATCTTTAGGTTAAGGATATTAAGTCCTTACCCCTCTGTAAGTTCTTTAATCTTTTCTGGAGTCCAACTCTTCTCTAACCACTTACCAATCTCTGAAGAGTCTGTAGGCCCTACTAACACCCTCCACTTAGTCATATCTTCAATCTCCCCAGCAACTCTAGCTACTTTACCAGGTATTATTAAGACCCTATGTTTCACCTTATCCTCAATCCCTGTAGATTTAATAACTTCAGCGACTTTATCTCCTGTGAACTTCCTACCTGCTACACTAACATCTACAGCAAGACCTTCAGTATCTATAATTAATAACCATGCATTTACCTTAGCTTTCTCAGCATCGCTTAGAACTAGTGAGTATGTTAATGCGTAGTTTGAAGTTAGTAATACAGGACTCATCTCATCAGGTCTCCCAATCTCTCTTAATCCAGGTGGTACTGAGACAGGTTTTCTAGGGTCTGTATATAGTTGGAACCTCCACATTACTTGAGGTAGTAGGACCCACCCGTCTAGGGAGTGCATGATGATTAGATCTGCGTAACGTGATATAAGCATTGTTGTTAGTACAGCCTCCCACCACATAACCTCCTTAGGATCCCCACTAATCTGAGTCCATATAGAGATAGGTGTACCTATTAGTGGGTAGCCAGTATACCTCCAAAGATCGTAAGTAGCTTTAAATCTAAGCCATGAGTAAGCCTTAATAGTATATGATAGACCTCCAACACCTATAAAACACCCGGGGTCTAAAGTTAGTTCCTTCAAACCTACATCCTCAGATAGAGTCTTAGATAATGAGATAAGCATGTCGAGATCCCCAGGTGCTGTAATAGCTAATGGTACGTCAAACCTCTTCGCGATCTCAGCCATCTCCCTCCAATTATCCTTAGTAGCAGCATATATTAGAGGTCTATAGTTAAGTGGGCTAAGAACATCTAATGCAGCTTCTATTACTGTTGGATTTAATGAACAGAGTATTAATGGTAGAGTACTATTCTCAGTGACTGTATAGACTATCTTCGCATACTTCTTCGGATCGTTAGTTACAGACCTTACAGCAATAGCATCTAACTTAAGTTTCTGACCTACATACTCATACTCGAAATTCTCTATCATCTGAATCCTCTTAATAATAACGTCTACATCCATAGAGTCATCTACATCAACAGCTATTACAGTCGGGTTATGATATCTTAACTCATGTCTGTAGAGGACGTACTTACCACCAATCTTAACAACCTTCTTAGGACTCCTCAGTAATACCTCCTTTACTGGAGGTAGGAGTAACCCCTTCAACTTCTCATAATTCTCTCTATACCTCCCCTCCTCAATTAATGGTGTACAATCCTCTAACTTAGTTTCTAGACCTATAAGTCTTACAGCAAACGCCATACAGTTTACTTCCCCACACTTACCACAGTTTGTCTTCGGTAGTAGTTGGTATACCTCAATAGGTGTTGGTGGTTTCCAAGGCATTTAAATCACCGGTAAACTCCTTGATAACCAGTTTAGAGCTACTTCAGGTTCTTTAGGTTTAGGTTCTGAGAATAAGTACTCTCTAATAGTCTTCATAGTCTTTAGAGTTAGTGGGTGTAGTAACATGAAGTAATCAGCCCCAGCTAGTAAGCATATAGTACTTGTTAGTGTTTCCCATAGAGGACCTCTAATCTCTTTAGGTCCCCAGTAAGGGTCCATTGTTATCCATGCTTCTCTAGCACCCCAAGCATTAGCAGCTCCAACATTGAATGGGTGTTGAAGTAGTTCATTACCTATTAACGCTGATAACCTAGCTCTCTCCATAGCTGTGAAGCCGTATTCCGTACCGTAGCCTATACCACCGATGTTGAGGTCTAGTACTATTCTGTTCTTAGGTATCCAATCATATACCTTCCTATTTATCTGTTCAGCTTTATCTAAGTCCATAGGTGAGAAGTTTATGACTGTAGCGTTTGTCTTAGCTATGTGTGGGCATATATCCTCTAACTTCATATCTAGGTTTAAACTATTTATTGTAAGTCCTTCTGATGGGAATACCTCAACAACCTTCCTAAAGACTTTAACATCCTTTTCAGGGTTTCCAGAACCACCTACGATTACAGGTACTTTAACTACTTGGAGTACAGCATCAACGACCTTCACAACCTCTTCAGGTGGTGAGTCCTTAATTGTAGGGTCAGTACTTACGAGGTGTACGTCTACAGCTTCAGCACCGTATTTCTCAACCCATAACCTAGCCCACTCAACAGGATTATCTAAGGCATCACCGAAGGCTAACCTCACAGCTCTTGGGACACCTATCTTTACGTCGAAGACATCACCTCCAAATGCTGGTGGGTGTGGTGGTTGATACCCTGTTAAGTAGTAGTACGCTGGCATTGTATGACCTCCTATCACTATAACCTTACCTCTACTCCCACCCTCCCCTCTAGAAGCCCCTAGTTTTACCTCAACAACACTACCACTAAACTGTGGTTTAGGTTCTTCAAAAGCTATCCTAACTAACTCAACAACCTTCTTAGCTACGACTTCAACAGCCTTCGCAACTTCGTAGGCAGCCCTAACTTCAGGTTTAGCTTCTGTAATTACTTGAGGTGGTGTAACTACTACTGGTACTTGCTGTGGTGTAAGTCTTACCTCAAGCTCATCAGCTTCAATCTCAACATTATAAAGTTCTATAACACCTTTCTCTAACGCTTCAGTAATCTTAGCAAGTAAGCTATACACTGTTGCTTCCTGTCTTGCTCTTACCTCATCCTTCTCCTCCTTAGATACCTTAGTACTCACTTACCCTCACCAACACTACCCTTCTTAATAACTAACTTCTCAGCACGTATTTTCACACCTTTAAATACTAGTGTTAAACCCCCAGCTACTTGAGGTGGGAGTACTACTTGTTGAGGTATTGTAGGTACTGCAGTAGGTTGTGTAACTACTTGAGGAGTTGGTGGTTGTGGTACTACTGCTGTAGGTGGTGTTGGAGGTACTTTCTCCTCAACCTTAACCTCCTTCTTCCACATCTTTACTATTGGGTGATCCTTCTCTATTAAGAACTTCCTTAACTCCTCAACAGTTGTTGCTTCCTTCTCAGTAGCAATCTTATCCCTAAGCTCAGACGGTATGAAGTCATATATCCTCTGCTTAAGTTCTGAGGGTATCCATATAATCCTAGCCCAACCACCAGAAGCTTGGAATAACTTCTTACTCCTTAGGTAGAGAAGTCCTATCCCTTGGAATCCAGGTACTTGCTTACCCCCACCAACAGTATCTGCTATTTGAGAGAACTTAAGTCCTATAGGTGTAACACCTACATACCCTCTATGTACTAGACCTACAGCATCGAGTTCAGGTATGTAGAACGTAGCTATTTCAAAACAACCACATATCGTTGGTGGGTACTCAAATAACGAGTATATCTTGATCCTCTGAATAGCTCCGTTAGAGAGTTTCTTAATAGTCTCGTTAACACCTTCATACTCACCTCCTATAGGATCTAATAACTTACCCTTAGGAACTGGTTGTATAGGTCCTTTAGGATCTATCTTAGCAGCAACTCTAGCATCAAGCCATGATATAGCACCACAAGCTGAGGATCTTTCAGGAGTAATTATGCATGCATGTGTTGGTGCGAATGACTGACATAACTTACATGAGTAGAAAGTATCTACATCCTCATCTCTTAAACCAAGTGCTCTCTCATCCCTCTCATCATAAACTTTAAGAGCTTGAGGATAGAGTAACTCAACAACTCTAGGATCTGTAATGAATATTACCCTTAACTTCTCAATTATTGGGAATGCAGATTTAAATAGTCTGTATAGGACTGTACCTATATACCTGAATGAGTTAAGACCTTTTAAAACAGATTTCCTACTTAATCTAAACCATATATCGTATCTCTGATTAAGATGCATATACCCTTGAATATAGTTACAGAATTCATGGATCCTCCTCTCAAGAACACCCTCACCTTCAGGTTCTAAACCCCTACCAGCACCTTCAATTATGAGTGCGAATGGGATTGTAGAACCCTCCTTAATCTCAAGTATATCAGGGCCTATGAGGATTACCTTACCGTCCTCAATCTCCTCAACACTCCTAACCCTAAATAACTCAAACTTATACTTAACTTTAGGACCTCCTAACTCAACATATGCTTCAGGACCTCTAACTCTCTGACCCTCATATTGAGGACCTACATCAACAGGTATATCACTGAAAGTACCTTTCTCAGGTGTTGGGAGTACATCAAATATTCTGACCTTAACATCCTCAGGTAATTCTATAGATTCTAGAATCTTTAAGGTAATACTCATACCCTCCACCCTACTCTAATATCTACACACCTTTTTTAAGTAATTCCTCTAAATCACATATGTTCTTATACCAGTGTGTGAGTGGTAGTGATGCTAAAGTCCATGTAGAGTTTGGTTGTGCGTAAGGTTCTAAACTTAGTGTTTTAATACCTGGTACGTAGTGTTTTAGGTAGTTTAGGAGGAGCCATTCGTAAGTATATTGATAACCTACAAACACTACTAACTCTATACCCCTCCTTAAAACCCTCTGTACTAGTTCTAGAGGGAATACTATCTCGTAATCCTTAATACCCTTCTCATCAAGAACTTTCACAACTGTTGATGATGATGTAGTGATTAGGGAGTTTGAGTTTAACGCTATTGATACTACCTTATCTATTAGGTCTGATGCTGTAAGTTCACTTAACTTAGTTATCTGTGACCCTACAGTAAGTAACTTACTCCTAAACTTCTTAACTATATCAACTACAGATTTAACATCAGTAATTACTGATGCTTTTATCGGTCCAGGGGGTATATCCCCATAAAGCCAGTACTCTAACGCCATAACTACCTCCCCTCCCTCCTACGTCTATAGACTTCAATAATATCCTCAATTATCGTTGGGTTTGAGATAGTTGGTTTCTCCTTCCACCCAACCTCCTTAAGGTATCTTAAGATCTCATCCTTAAACGGTACTGGTATATCACCTTCAGTTCTTACATATAAGTGTATATCTGATGGTAGTTTATCTCCTCCGTAGAATTTCTTATATAGTGATACGTAGTTCGTAAGTTTTATAGCCCTACCTTGAGGTGTGTCTGCAGGTCTTATACATAGTTTAGCCATCATAACCATTGCCTCCTCCTTAGATTCTGCAGCGTAGAATAGGTGTGCTGGGGCAGGTTCTAACAATACCTTCTCACCAGTCATGATGTCATAACCATACCATACCTCCTCATTCTCCACATCACCAAGTAACATCCTCCTATACTTAATACCGTGAGGACCTACAATAACTGGTACACCAATCCTCCAGAAGCCGGAGGCTATAGCCGCAGCTTTCTGACTCATAGCACCCCACGCAACTCCAACAGCTCCAACCCTATTTAATATATAGTCAGCTATCTCGATATAGTTAGCTCTTAACGGTAGTTTAGCGAATATATTCGCAATCTTTATCGCAGCACCAGCTATGTGTGAGTTAGCTACACAAGAACCTACATTAACAACACCGCTTGCTTCGAAAACTCCTGAGAACTCCTCATAAGGTGTCTGACCCTCCTCATTCCTATACATCGCCATAGCCATAGCTGAACACCCAGACGTCGTGATTATATACCTCCTTGACGCGAACTCCCTAACCATCTCAGCTATGTCTTGAGTTCCGTCAGGCCAGTTAGCACAACCGACAAATGCTATAACACCAGGTATTGTACCTATGACTATGTCCTTACCAACAGCTCTAATCTCAGTATCCTGTATCGGGCCTCTACCAACTCTACACTTATACTTCTCATTGATCATGACCTCCTTAGACGCAGCTAATATCAACGATAGTATAGGTATCCCTCTAGGACATACGTACTCACATCTCCTACATGCGAAACACCTACTATACAGGGATTTTAAGGATGTGAGGTCTCCCCCAGCTGATTTCTGTAGAGCTACTGATATCGGTAGGTTTTGAGGGCAGTTCCTCTCACAGTTCCTACACCTTACACACTTCTTCGAGTACTCGATGATAGTCTTCTCATCAAATAAACTCCACTTATACTTTACTCTTAATGACGTTAGTTTAAGAGCTGTCTTAACAGCTATTACCGCAAGTTTCTCCTCATCTAATACAACAGCTCCTGGTATCTTACCTGAGATAAGTTCCTCTACGACTGTATCTGGGTTTGAGTGCGTCCTATCTGGGAGTCCTCTTAAAGCTTTATCTGAAGCTGCTAAGACTATAGCCCCAACCTTCTTAGCCTCCTCAACAATATCTGTGAATATACATTGTTCATCAATAACTATTACGTCAGGTATACCTGTCCTTATAAACCTTAACTGCCATGATATCGGCCCGACAATCCTAGCTCTCTTCTTCTCATAACGTGTTAGGTCATGAGCTGTACAGCAAAGCCCTACAACCTCAACCCCCTCTCTCTGTCCGGTTTCTTCAAGGTAGTCTATGATAGCTGCTGATGGTAGGACGTTATGACCTATGACGAGGATTACTGGTTTTGACATATCTACAGTACCGATGCCTAAGTCTACTAATGGTGCTTCAGGATCTGCTTTAGGGAATCCTAGAGCTACTATCTGAACTACGTCAGCTACTTCTAAAGCTATATGATCTAACATACCGAGGTGGAGGACTTTAGATTCGTAGTCTATTAAAGCACCTTCCTGACCTGTATGAACACTCGCAAGTGTTTGAATAATCTGCTTCTCAACATACTCTAACACTATCTTTAAATCTCTTAACGTTCTCGGTTTAACACCTGTTACTAGTCTTGTTATAGGCATCTCAACATAAACCTCACCTCCTAAGTCTATAGGTTGGTCCTCACCGTACTTCTCAATAAGTTTATCAAGTAGTTCTCTAGCGTGGCTAGTATGTGTTGCAGCACCTATTGAACATACTAGTGTTACTAGTCTTGACTGCTGTTCTGAGAGGTCTAATCCGCATGAACCCCTCTTACCTCTAGATAAGTCACACCTACCGTAAGTACATAGGCAGCAGAGGTCACAGTACGGTATGTATAGAGGTTTATACCTACTTAGTAATGCGTGATCCCACTTCCTAAGAGTTGCAATTGATGGGAAGGGTGTCGGTCCTTGAGGTTCTTCCCACTCCTCAACAACATAACCGATGCTTAAGTCAAGACCTTTAAGCTCAGCGATGGGGCTTTTTAACTCATCAACTCTTACTCTAACATCTTTAAAAGGTATGGACAAAACGCACACCTTAATAAATTATCTATTCGTAGTTAAATACTTTTAGGGATATCCTACCTTACTTAGAGTAGTTCTTAAGGATGGTTTCCCCTACCTTACTTAACTCTATAATTATTGGTGAATTCGGGTTGTAGTCTAGGATAGGTATACCTAACCTATCTGCTTTAACTACGTTTTCATCATACGGTATATACCCTAAGACCTCTACATCATTTAAGGAATTCTCAATAAATACTCTATCCTCATCAGATATGATCTTATTCCCTAAAACAACAAATTTCTTAATGTTGAGGTCTTTAGCTAACCTCCTAATCTCTCTCGTTACATCTACTGACTTAATAGTAGGTTCTGTAACACATATCATTAAGTCTATACCTTTAGCAACACCTCTACTCATAGGTTCTAACCCAGCAACCATATCTACTATAACAATATCCTTCCTACCGAGGATTAAGTGTGAGAGGAGTGCTCTTAAGAACGCGTATTCAGGACAGAGACATCTAGTACCACCTTTCTTCACATAACCTAGTTTTAGTAGGGTGACGTTATCAGGTCCTCTAACACCGTATCTCTCTACAACATCATCTACTTTAGGGTTTAACCTATAGGCTCCGTTAGGTAGGAGTGTTCTCTCCTTCACTAATTCCTCATCAAAGAGTACAGGTTTTAAGTTATTGATGGAGGGGTCTACACCTAAAGCTTTTATGAGGTTTAAGCTGGGGTCAGCATCAACAGCTATAACACTATACCCGTACTTCCCAATAAGCCTAGCTAGGCAGGCAGTTATAGTAGTCTTCCCAACACCACCCTTCCCAACAACAACAATCTTCATTATATACTATCCTCTCTTCCTCAACATAACCTTATGTCCTAAGAAGTCTATATAAGCTATCTCTATATCCTCAACCTCATACTTATTACCGTAGATATCTACGAAGATAAAACCGTTTTGCTTAGGTTTCATATACGCTACCTCCTTAGCGATAAGTTCCTCACCACTAACACTAATTAAATACACGTTCGACTCACACATAATCCTAGCCTTACAGAACACTACGTCAACTCAGCTAATATACCTTTCTGAGGGAGACATCACTACTAATCAGTAAATACAGGTCTTAAAGTACCTTCAACCCTATTCTTAAGTCCCTACACACCTAAACACTAATTCATATGTCTAAGACCTCCTCAAGCTTAATTCTACTCATTTATAGTTAGTGTGAATATGTGTTCACATCTAATGTAAAACCGTATTTAGGTGATGTTCTAGTATAGTTGAGGTTTAAGACTTCATCATATTGACTAAGACTATATTACTATGGATTACCTCCTAACTCCATACTTCCCTCTCCTCACTCACCCTCCTTACCTCTTCAGAATCAGTCTTTAGTCTCCAGATACCTTCAGCAAAATCATATACTATAATCCCTAACTTCCCAGCTAATTTATCACTTACTAATACCTCATCCTCAATAGTTGATATGACTAAATCACTTATTACGGGGTTTGTAGAGTACTCAACATCTACATATACTTCTACCTCATCTACTAGGACGTACATCCTAGTAGGACCTCCTGCTGTCATATAGTCTTTAACGATGTATTCCTTAGGTATTCGAGGCCATAGACCAAGGATTTCAGCAGTTTTAGCTGGGATTAGGAGTTGAGGTTTAAGTGTTTCAAAACCAGAATTTACTAATGCATTAGTCTTAAGTTCCTTCCCATTACTCCTACTCCTAATTCTTAACCTCACCCTCACTGCCACGTCTACCAACCCTTAACTCAAACGGGTATATCCTCCCAACCCTCTCAAACCTCTTCTCAATAATCCTCCCAACCCTCTCAGACATTCCCACACCAAACTACTACTCCATACATAACTTAAATTATCATTACAA
>CAZZLT010000013.1:0-4399 GCA_964655125.1 uncultured Desulfurococcaceae archaeon
TCTACATACGTTATTGCATTTACTATTTTAGGTGCTGTATTTTCTGAGGCTGGTGTTGGTAGGTTCTTTATAGATCTTGCTAAGGCTTTAGTTGGTAGGATGGTTGGTGGTCCTGCTAAGATTGCTGTAGTTGCTTCATCACTCTTCGGAACAATCAGTGGTTCAGCACCAGCAAACGTCTACGGTACTGGTATCATCACTATACCTACTATGAAGTCTTTAGGTTATCCTTCTAGGTTTGCAGGTGCTGTTGAGGCTGTAGCATCTACTGGTGGTCAGATAATGCCTCCTATTATGGGTGCTGCAGCATTTGTTATGGCTGAGTTATTAAACGTACCATATGCTAGGATAATGATTGCTGCAATAATACCAGCACTACTATACTATCTAGGAGTATACGTACAAATACACTACTATTCATTAAAAACTGGTTTGAGAGGACTTCCACCTGATCAGATACCTAGTCTTAAGAGTATTCTTAAGGGTAGAGGTTATATGTTAATACCTATGGCTGTATTAGTTTATATTGTTGCAGTACTTATGTGGTCTCCAGTAACTGCAGCATTCATAGCAATGTTCATAACAATAGCATTAAGCTTCATAAGGAGAGAGACATGGATGACACCAAAGAAAATATATAAAGCACTAGCTAAAGGAGCTGAGGAGGCATTATCCATACTTGTTATAGGTGCTGCAGCTGGTATGGTGATAGGCTCTATATCATTCTCAGGTACTGGGCTTAGATTAAGTAGTATAGTTCTTGAGGCTTCTATGGGTATATTAGTTCTAGCTTTAGCCTACGTAGCAGTACTGACTTTAATCATGGGTATGGGTGTACCTACTACAGCAGCTTATATAATGACTGCAGCGTTATCAGTACCTGCGTTATCTAGGTTAGGTGTTGATCCATTCGTAACACACTTCTTCGTGTTTTACTACGCAACTATATCAGCTATAACACCACCAGTAGCTCTAGCTGCTTATGCAGCAGCAACACTAGCTAAGGACGACCCGATGAGGGTTGGATTTACAGCTGTTAGGTTAGGTTTTGCAGCTGTATTAACACCATTCATACTTATATTTAAGCCAGGACTACTACTAGTCATTCAAGAACCATTACCGATAATTATTGAGAATATAGTTACTGCATTCATAGCAATATACGCTATAGCATTAGGTATTGAAGGCTTCTATAAAACTAATATGAATATTATAGAGAGGTTTGCGTTAATAGGTTGTGGGTTGTTATTATTTGCACCTACGTCCTTAGAGATAGATGTGTTAAGTTTGACAATTATATTATTAGTAGTTATAGTCCACCGTAGGAAGTTTAAGAAGTCCTTAAATAGAGTATCAGGTAGTAAACCCTTAAACAATACCAGGTTAACTCACTAAACATAGTTAGAAGTTGATCTTCTAAGGGATCTATCCTATATAGGTTAATCTAACTCTAAGTCTATTAGAGGTCCGTGTTGTTGAGCTCCATACACATCTGTACATCTTAAATCATCTGATGGTACGTCCTTGATAATTGTTATCTTAACACCTAATACTGAATCAACGAAGTATATACCCTCTATAAGTTCTTCTCTTATGTTATAGAGTTTAGCTATGAGTTCCTTACTTAACTTACTCTTCAACTTCATATATGAGTTTACATCATTTAGGAATATATCGATAGTTAGTTTAAAGGGTCCAGCATTCTTAGTCCTGATTACCCTAGCTACTTCGTATAACTTAACCATAAACTCACCTCGGGAATTCAATTACTTTAGTATTAAACGGTTCTGTAGGGTCTTCAAGCTCTAAAGTATGCCATATATTGAACTCATATACAGGTCCTACTGGGAAGTCTGATGGTGAGAACGGAAATGCTATATTACCTGCTGTTGTTTTCCTACCCTCAAATCCGTGGTGTAGTAAGGTAGCTCTAGTTAAAGCACATACTGAATTAGCTATCTCTTGAGTCTTACCAACTACGTCAATTACTATCCCAACCTCATGTGGTTGTGGGTTCTTTATAGGTTCGTGAATACCCATAACACCGTTAACACCGTATACCCTGAAGTTTACTACGTAGTAGTTCTCAGGTATATGTCTTAACCTATCCTTAACTACCTCAACAACTTCCTCTAAAATCTTAGGTAGGTTACTTATGAAGTTAGGGTCTCTAGACCCTGCAATACTTATAGTTCTAAACCCAACTAACTTAACACCTTCTAACTTGATAGTATATGGCTGTACTACAAACCTACTACCTCTAACCATAACAGTCCTCTCATCGTATTGAGTGTATGTAGCTGTAGTTACGTCGAGATAACCCTCAGGTAACTTCTCCATAAACGGGTTATCCCTCTCATAGAATGAGTGAGCAACAATACTAGTTACTGTACACCTCCTCCTAGGGTTTGGAGGTCTTACTAAGAAGTAATCCTTAGTTATAATACCGAAAATCCCATCACTACTACTACCAGGTTCTGCAGCTAAGGCACCACACTCAATTATCTTAGACATATGGTAGACTAAGTTCTTAGGGAATCCGAACTTAAGTGGGTATGCAGCAACTACACCTACGTCTAAAGCCCTACCAGTAATAACACCGTCTACCTCCCCCCTAAAGTACTTATCTAAAGCCTTAATAATTGGTTCAGGACCCATCTGAGCTACAATCCTTACACTCTCATCAACATCTTCAACTGTTAAGTACTCAGATAACCTCTCAATAGGGACTAACCTCTTAGCCTTAGAACCACTTAATAACTTCTTCTTAAGCCATTCCTTACTAATCTCACCACTAATGAATGCTACCCTCAACTTAATACTTAACTCCCTACATATCTGATCAACTAGTTTAAACACGTTCTCTACATGAATATCGGCACCAGCACCCCCAACAGAACATATGAACGGTATGTTACTCTCTTTAGAAGCCTTAATAATTAACTTTAAATCCCTCTTAACACACTCAGCCTCAGTATAGGAAGTACCTGAGCCTAAGTAGTAAGGACCTACATCAGTTGAAGTACCTTGAGCAGCTATAATGTGAGGTCCCCATTTAAGTGCGATCTCTAAAGACTCTATAGGAAATCCATAACCTACCTGTGCTGTCGGGACGTAAATACGGACTTCATCCAGAATTAAACACCTATAAATACTACAATTCAATATTATTAACTCTTACTGAAAACGATTAGTAGAAGGTCTTAAATAAATATAAAAATATTATGATTACTTCATATAACCATGATCTTTAAACCACTTTATAGCTCCAGGGTGTAGTTCCCAAAGACCTACTTTCTGCCATGCTGTTGCTGGGTCATAGTAGGAGAACGCCTTATACGCTGCAGCTATTATGTCCTTATTCTTAGCTAATACCTCAAGTATATAGTATATTAAGTCGTCAGGTAATTCCCTACTAGCTATTAATATTGTAGAACCTAATGCTGTAGGTATGTCACTAACAGCATTCTTATAACTCCCCTTAGGTATTGCACCCCTTATAACACCTAAGTTCTTATTAAGCCATTCTAAGACTGTATCCGGTATAGCTATAAACTTAAGCTCCATCGTAGCATCAACCTCAGCTATAGTTCTTAAGGGTATCCCACCAGCTTGGTAGAAAACATCAATCTTCTTCTCTCTAAATGCTTGAGCTGCTGGGTCATCACCAACAGCATACACTGTACCTCCAGCCTTCCTAACATCATCATATGTTAACCCATAATACTTTAGGACATATCTAAGCATCATCTCCTCAGAAGACCCTGGAGCATCACCTCCAAACCTAACAGGCTTACCCTCCTTAATCATCTTAGCTATATCATCGAAATTATTTGCTGGGAATTCCTTCTGAGCTACAAAGTAGTAGTAAGTTACGTATAGACCTCCAGCTACAGCAGTAATCCTACTAAAGTTTAGAGGTTCACCAAATATAGATACGTCATTCTCCTTAGCAGGAGCTCCTAGATAGTCGTAAGTCATAGCAAGCTCACCCTCACCCTTAGATATATAGAGAGGTGCTGCTACAGCACCAGGGCCTGGAATAACCTCAACATCTATCTTAAGCTCCCTCTTAAACACATCAGCCATAGGAACAGCTAATGAGTAGAACGCACCACCGAAAACACCAGTGATGAACCTAAGCTTCTGAGGCCAGTGAGGTAGTGGGAATGTAGGTGTTGGTGTCGGTGTAGGTGTTACTGTAACTGTTACCTTCTCAGTTATTGTTGTTGTTAATGTTTGAGTTATTGTTGTTGGAGTACCTACAGTAGTAGTTATAGTTACAGTCTTAGGTGGTGGGACTGCTGTAGTACCTGCGAAATAACCAACAACACCAGCAACAACAATCAAAACAACTAATACGGCTACTAAAATAGATGAAACCTTAGCAGACATAACC
>CAZZLT010000014.1:0-5828 GCA_964655125.1 uncultured Desulfurococcaceae archaeon
ATAGCTATTAGGTCTGAGAATGTTGTTGGAGGTAATTATTGGAAGTTAGCTAATGAGACGTTGATTGATTTAGGTGGTGATTGTGAGGATTTAGCTGTTTTAACATACTCACTAATTAAACCATACATAAACCATACATACCTGGTGGAGTGGTATGATGACAAGACTGGTCATGTAGCTGTAATCACCTACATTAATAGGTATTGGTATATTATAGACCCTGCAGGGAATTGGTTAAATAATTATAAATTAATGATAAGACTCACAATTAAAGATCGTGTGGGTAGGGAGTGGGTATGGTGGTTATCACCAATCGATATACACCCAGACACAAAGAAATTAGGATTTCAACACAGCTTCTTCACATATGAGTGGATGAAAGATAATAAAATAGTAACTATAGTTAAGGGTTACTCAGACCTCACACAATTACTTCAAGACTGGCTAAACTACTGGAAAGAGAAAGCAGGGGATAAACCAAAACTAGCATTAATAGACATAGATACGTTCTATAAAGACCTAACACTAAATGAATTAATTCAGAAGTTAAGTGAGCTGATTAAGAAGTAATAATCGTATAACCCTTCTTTAATCTCTTACAATAGCTTTCTTATCGAGTTTTACTACCTCAATAAACTCTATTTAATTAAGGTTAAATAATTCCCTTAAATTCTAATTAGGGTAGGTCTTCCATGTAACACTTAAGCATATGTATACCTCTACAACACCTTCATTCATCGTAAATTAATACAGTAAAGCTAAGGATTTAAGTTTGAGTAATTTCTGAAGTCTGAAGGGGAAGCCCTTCTGTGGTGGACCGGCCGGGATTTGAACCCGGGACCTCTCGGATGCCAACCGAGCGCTCTTCCAGGCTGAGCTACCGGCCCACCTTAATGTTCTTATTTATTTACTTATTTTAAGTTTTACGTTTTTGTAATTATTTTTAACGTTAGATTCCATACCTTATCTCCTACGTAGTGTATGTTCTTTATAGCCTTCCCCTTCTTTAACTCCTTCATTATTTTAGAGTCTATGAGTGCTTTTCCTATAGCTATTGGTGTTTCTTTCTTTGGTTCCCAAATACTTACTAATCCATCCTTACTGAATTCTTCAAATTCAACTATCCCAGGTATCATGACGTCAGCCCCATTTATTATGTGTTTTACAGCACCTTCGTCAACTACTACCTTAGGTAGTAGGTCTCTTACTCTTAACTTAATTAGGACTAGGGTGGGTATGTACGTACCTTCATGGAGTTTAAAAGCTGGGGTCCCATCTATTACTAATACTTCTTCATTACCTTCCTTAATCAGTAGTATTTCCTCGCAATCAGATATTAGTTGAGATGCTTTAGGGTATAACGTAGTTAGAGTCTGTTTTAACTGTTTAACCTCCTTCTTCCTTAGAGGTACTATCTGCAGACGCCCACCATTAACTAATTTTATAAGTTAGATTTTTAACTACTTAAGTGAGTAGTTAGAGGTACTGGTGTCTACATGAGTGATACTGCTCAGAAATTACTTCAAGAATCTGTAGGTAGTATAGTGTTGGTTAAGTTAAGAGGGGGTAAAGAGTTAAGAGGTAAGTTAAGGAGCTTCGACCAACACTTAAACCTAGTTATTGAGGATGCTGAGGAGATAACCTCTGAGAGTAGTAGGAGGTTAGGGACTGTAGTTATTAGGGGGGAGAACGTACTACTGATATCACCAGCAACTGGGTGATGCTATGAAGGGAACACCATCAATGGGTAAGAGGAGTAAGGGTAAGACACATATCAGGTGTCGTAGATGTGGTAGGCATGCATATAACGTAGCTAAGGGGTACTGTGCAGCCTGCGGCTTCGGTAGGAGTTCTAAGATTAGGAGGTACTCCTGGAGTAGTAAGAAGGTAAATAGAGTTAGGATTAAGTAGATGTTGGGATGGCTTTAAAGAAGTTAGTTCTGGATGTGTTGAAACCACTTAAAGGGTCTTCAATAGTTGAGTTAGCTCAGACTCTATCAGGTCTTGAAGGTGTGGATCAGGTAGTAGTTACTGTTAATGAGATTGATGTTGAGACAGTAACTCTAACTATAACTATTGAGGGTAATTCCATAGACTACGAAGTCGTTAAGGAAACTATTGAGAGGTTAGGAGGTATAATACATAGTATAGATCAGGTAGTAGCTTCATCAAAACAGTAGTTAGGATTAATACTTAAACATGAGCTTACTTGACCTACTCATAGCCCTCCTCCTCTCCAGAATATTAACAGTACTCCTCGAGAACGTAGGTATAGCATCGATAGTAGCTTACATCATCAGCGGTTACATACTGAGTAAGTCAGTATTAGGTGTACTTAACGATATAGACACCACACTCTTAACCCTATCACTAATAACTCTATTCTTCTACGTAGGTCTAAACGTAGATTTAAGGATTAGTAGGTCAGTAGCTAAGAAATCACTAGTAATGAGTTCTTCAGGGGTATTAACGACTATAGCTTTAGTAGGACTAACTACGTATCTAATCACTAACGACTTAACCACATCATTAATAGCTGGTATTGCATTATCTAATACAGCTACTGAGGTGATACTCCTAGTAATTAGTTCTAGAGAGTTAAGTAATGAGTTATTTAGGGAAGTACTAATAACTTCAAGTTTTATTGACGACCTACTAGTGTTGTTCCTAGTAGCTACGTTAGGTTTACTTAAAGGTGGTGTACCTGTAATACCATACTTAATAAAGCATGTAGTTTTTGCTTTAGTTATAATTTCTTTAGGGTACGTAATTAGTAAGTTATTAAGTAGTAAGTTGTTAAGCCCTAGGGTTATAATTAATATAGCTATGTTAATGTTATTCTCAACTACGTTAACTGCGTATTTATTAGGTGTTGACTTAGCCTTCACAGCGTACTTCACAGGTATTTCATTAGGTATTCTAAGATTTAGTAGAGACCCTATGTTAGTTAATATCGTAAGACTTAACGACTTAGTAAGTTACCTTAGTGAGGTTTTAGATATGATTCTAATACCGATATTCTTCCTATATGTAGGGATTAATATGAACTTAAACTACGTAGTTAGTTACTCATTCGTAGTAATACTTACTTCAGCATTCCTAGGTAAGTTTATAGGTTGTTCACTACCGTATGTTGTGTGGGGTGAGTCTTTTAAGGGTTTAGTATACGGTATACTCATGAATGCTAGGGGTAGTTTAGAGTCTGTAGCAGCTGTACTAGCTCTTAATTACGGGTTAATACGGGGTGATATCTACAGTATAATCATCACTACATCTATTACTTCATCGTTAACTGTATCGTTAATAGTTAGACTTCTACGTAGGTATTTAAGAAGTATTTAAAGGTGTAGTAATACTTAAAAGTTTTATATTTTAAGTAGGTTTAGTCTTTAAGGTGGTGTCGTGGTAGAGTTCAAGATAGTAGTCTCAGATCCTGAGGTAAGTGATGGTAAGTTTATTAAGGTTAAGGTAGTTGGGTCTGAAAACCTCAGCTACTCACAGGATATGAAGAGTGGTAAGGTACTACCTACAGCTCTAATTAATCAGGAAACTCTAAAGTTGGTTAATACCCCATACGGGGTAGTTACTTTAAGAGTTTGGAAGGATAAGGCTAAGAATGAGAAGGTTAAGTTTACCTTCAGGGTTAGAGTATCTAATGAAGTCCCAGCTAACACTATCTACGTACCTAAAGACCTACTCACTGAGAAGTTAGGTGTTAATGAGGTTGTAGGTGAGTTATTCAGGGCTAAGGCTTTTCAAGTAGTTGTTGATGGTGATAAGGCTAGGAAGTTCATCGGGTTGAAGGTAGGTGATGTAGTAGATGCTTCAGTAGTAGGTATCCCAGGTAGGTTACTACGTATAACTGGTGGTAGTGATAATACTGGGTTCCCTATGATACCAACACTACCAGGTCCTGCTAAGAGGGTCTTACTCCTCTCATCACCTCCCGGCTTCCACCCTAGAGAAGATGGTGAGAGGAGGAGGAAGTATGTTAGGGGTAACACAATTAGTGAGGAGATAGTCCAGATAAATACTGTTTTAATAACTCCTGAGAAACTACAGCAGGTAAGACGGTGAGGTTATAACACCTCAACAATCTTAACTAACGCATTACTTAACTCTAACTTCTTAGGACAGTCAACATTACCTAAGACCTTCAATATCTTTAGCTTAACAGGTCTTACTATTAGTTGAGGAACACATCTAGAGTAATTACTACATCTACTTAAATCACACTTCATCCTATTATAACTTATTATCATGTCGTTAACAGCTACTTTACGATTTACTGCTACTTCAATACTAGCTTCTCTAACCTCTACAGTCTCTACAAACTCGTTGATAGGGCATTTATTCCTTATCCCGTAGACCTTAACTACCTCGTAGATCTGACCTACCTTAAGCTTACCGTTACATACGTAGTTAAACCTACATTTAATACATTCTGGTGCTGGGCCTGTAAAAACGAATTTAAAGCCTTCCTTAGCTGTTAAGTAGCTTATTAGAGTTACTATATTACCCACTAACTTATCACCTCAGTAATCCTAGCTAACCTCTCAGCAGCTTCCCACGTAAGACCTGACTCACCAAGTATTGTATACCTCTCAGGCCTTATCTTATGAGCTATTGTTAAAGCCTCCACAACCTTAACATCAGGTATCCCTAACTCCTTAGCAGTTGTAGGTAGTCCTAACATACTTACAGTCCTCCTCAACCTCCTCCAATTCCTACCGTGTAGGTATGCCATCATTATAGTACCTAGAGCTACTTGCTCGCCGTGGAGTGCTGGGTAGTTAGCAACTATATCTAATGCGTGGCTGAATAAGTGTTCAGAACCACTCGCAGGTCTAGTACTACCGGCTATACACATAGCTACTGAACTACTTATTAAGCCCTCAACAACTATCCTAACACCTTCTAAGGTACTACCCCTTATCAACTCACTGTAGTTTATGACGTGTTTAGCTGATAGTAGGGCTAGTGATGCTGAGTAACTACCGTAGTACTCACCCTTAAGTCTATGAGCTAAGACCCAATCAAGTACTGCTGTAAACTTACCTACTAAGTCACCAGCACCAGCAAGTAATAACCTCTTAGGTGCTCTACTAATCACGTCTACATCAGCGACTATAGCTATAGGTGTTCTAGTCTTGATTGAGACTACACTACCTAAACCACGTATTGATGAGAATGGAGATGCTATACCGTCATGTGAGGCTGCTGTAGGTACGCTGATGAAGGGTATATCCAGTCTTGCAGCGACATACTTACTAACATCAATTACCTTACCACCACCAACACCTACGACGAAGTCAAACCTCCTACTACCGAACCTACCCAGTAAATCCTCAACAACATCTGAAGTTGCCCCACGAACTACGGTGACTTCAACATCAACATCATTACTAGATAGTAGGTTAGCTACCCCCTCACCAATAACGCCCTTAACATTAGGTCCTGACACAAGTAATGCTTTACTACCTAGACGTAACTCCTTAACAATACCCGGTATATCACTAACAACACCACTCCCAACGACTACCTTCTTAGGGAGGTCTATCACGTGTTTACTACTCAACATGAACACTAGTAAATCAGTTACGACTAACTTAATAAACACGTAGTTAAGTAGTACTACGTACTTGAAGTACTACGTAGGTGTAGGAGTCCTACTTAATGAGTTAAGTAGTTAATCAGTACATAAACTTAGGAATCCTAACCTAATAAACCCTCAGAGATCTGATCTAGGTAATCACTACCTGAATGTATTACTGACTCATACTACAGTATTACCGTTATAAACTACTTAATCAGTAATTATGGATAAA
>CAZZLT010000015.1:0-28969 GCA_964655125.1 uncultured Desulfurococcaceae archaeon
ATAGTCTGTAAAGTCTATCCCAATTAACTTTAAATTCCTTACGTATGAAGTCGAAATGATAAGTAAACTTAGCCCTAGAGTATATTGATTTAATAATAACGTTGTAATTACTAATATCTTTAATATCCCTAACTATAGATGTTAATTTAGATATTATTTCATGAGTATCAATAGAGGCTGGAATGTAATATACCAGGAGAGTACCTTGGAAAGGTAGTAATATAGGTGCATAAAAGTTTAGAAATTTACCAAACTTATTATCTCTTTCAACAATATCTCGTTCTATATAATCTTTAACTATAATTACTAACTTCCTTAGACCTATACTTGAGAAATCAATATTAACTCCGAAAGCTACACCTAGTCTCTTAAGATAATTCAACTTACGGGATAGTGTATATGATGGTATGCCTAAATCCTTCGCAATCTCAGTCTTTAAAGGTAAATAATCGTATGAAAGTATATGTTCTATCAATTTTGCTGTAGCAAAATCTAGATATCTATAGAAATTTTTTGCTAATTCCTCAATCTCATCTACTGTTTTCAGTACCATTTTACTCAAATAATTATAAACATAACAACTATATTAAGTTTATTAATAAATTTGTTAAGTTTTTCAGATAAATACATGAGGTACGTACTTTATCTTACTAATGGTGATAGTTAATATGAAGAAAGTCTTACTAAAACTACTATTAACAGATTATAGAATCATTCCAATAACTATAAAAGTCGTATTACTTGGTTTAGCAGCTACGAAGGTCTTACCGCTCGGAAGGCCTTATAACGCAGATAGTTTCTAAACCTTGCCTTGTTTTTAATCCTTACAGCATTTTTAAAGCATTATAGCCTAAATATATATTTCCTCACCACTTCCTTGTTAACAATTAGTTGTAGAATGTATTCATTACACATCGTTATCTCCCTATTTAATTTAACGATAACTACTATTAAACCTGTATCTAATATTTCTGAAGTTACTATATCAATTGAGACCTCCTCCAACATTTTACCATTAGTTCTATAAACTAGTATCTGGTACTGTCCTATATTGTAATTATTGCTTCTTATACTGATTATTAACTCATTATTTTGTTCGTTATACATTACTGACTCTATTTTTGGTGGTTGATGTGTTATTATGTGGTTTGTGTTTGGCGTAGCTGTTGTTATTAAAGTCCATGTAAGTATTGATGTAGTTATTACTATCATTAATAGTACTACTGAGGCTGTTATCTTAGTTAGTCCTCTACTTAATAACTTCATCACTACTCAATAATGTATTACTTTGATGAGTATTAACTAGTCTTGTAATTGTGTTTAAATGTTATTACAGAAAAATTTATATAGTAGTACTAAGACTTTCTCTCCTTTATAGTTTTTATTAATTCCTCAGCTTTTGTGACATCGTTTTCGATTATAGTTCCAGTAACTATTATATTAGCACCTGAGTTGATTAGTTTTAAAGCATCCTCACCTCTCTTAATACCGCCTCCAACTATTAAGTATGATTTACTGAGGTTTGATGAGATCTGCTTTATATATTCTGGTTTTAGTGGTTGTGGACTTCCGGAACCAGCTTCTAAGTATATGTACTTCATACCTAAGTACTCAGCAGCTAATGCGTATGCTATACCTATCTCAGGTTTTTCTAGGGGTAACGCCCTAGCCTTACCTACGAATCCAGCAGTACCTCCGTAACCAACTATGATGTAAGCTGTTGGTAGTGGTTCTAACCCGTACTTCTTAACTATTGGCGCTCCTAGCACTTGAGCACCTATGATGTAGTATGGGTCGTCAGAATTCAGTAAACTCATGAATAATACTGCATCAGCTGTTTTTGAAAGTCCGTTTACATTTCCTGGAAATAGTATTACTGGTTTACCAAACTCACTTAAGACTTTAACAACTGAGTCTACATCGTATTCTGAAACACCTATACTACCACCTACTAAGAATGCGTCAGTACCTGCACTAACTAACCTACTAGCAATAAGTTCTAACTCCTTAATATCGTAGACTTTAGCTGGGTCTATAAGTGATAGGTGTACTACCTCACCACCTCTTACCTTACCCTCAATGTAGTTATTTACTCTACCCCTCCACTTCATACTCACTACCTCTACTGTAGGTTACTTCGATAGTACCTTCAGTAAACTTATCTAGGAATTTAGCGTAGACATCAACTTCCTGGTAGATCTTAGGTATACCTCTTAAAGTTGCTCTTAAACCACAGTTCTGATTACTACATGATATAATAGCTATATCCTCACTCCTATCTATACCTATACTTAAAGTCATTAAACCACATGTAGGGCATTGAAACCTAGTTGGTGGTTTCCTAATAACCCGTGTTACCTTCTTATACCTCTTCCTACTCCTCCTACCCATCAATACACCATAATCTCTACGGTTTAAGGTCTATATAACTGTTTCTTTAAGTCAGGATTTTCCTTAATGTAGAACTCCTACCGATGTAGAGGATCTCAACTAATATATCATTAATTAATTCATTACTAACACGTAAATCCCTGAAGAACCCGCTACCCTCAGCAACATGTTGTGTTATGATATGGTAGCAGGACTTCTTAACACCTCTGAAAATTACGTTTAACTCGAAATCCATACAACTACAGTAGATTTTAGGTATTATTAAGTAATCCCTCTCCCTACCGTAGAATACCCATACGATCACTTCATCAGATGATAATTTAATAACCCTCCTATCGTGGAGTGCTTCTCTAATCTTCTCATTCATTAACTCTAAATGTTTAGACTCTATAAACTCCTTAATTACTCGGAAGTTCTGACTCATTCAAGTACCTTAACATTAATATCTACGTTATAGGTACTCTCTAAGTTTTTAATCTTCTTAGCTATCTTCCTTAACTTCTTTAAATCCTCTCTAGCTATATAGATAGTTACTGAATTACCATTAACTTTAATGTTAGCTGAAGGTAATTCCTTAAGTATTACCTCCTTCAGCTTATACTCAATACTACTCCTCACTAACTTCTTAACAGGTACTACTATAGTCTCATCACCGAAGGTGTATATCTCATACTCAAGCTCATCAGTTATGAAGTCCCTAACCTCAACTACAGGTCTAGCTAGGTCAGCTTCCCTAAGACCTGTAGGTAATTTAACAGTCATGTTAACTATGTAGACCTTACTCACCTCACCTTTATCTATGAACACTACAGTGTCTATGATGCTAGGTATCATACCTAGATCAACTCTCCTAATAAACCTCTGTAGTGCGTCTATAGGTGATGTTGCGTGGACAACACCGACCATCCCTATACCTGCTAACCTCAGATCTACGTATAGTTTGAAATCCTCATCAGTTCTCATCTCATCAAATACTGTGTAGTCAGGTCTACTAAGTAGTAGTACGTCGTGGAGTTCGTCAGGGGATGCATATGCTTTAGAGTATTGAGTTACTTGAGGAGGTAACCTCATATCCCTAGGTGATTCTATAGTCTTAACAATCTTACCCTTCCTTAAGTAGTACTCAGCTAGTGCTTGTGCGAATGTGGTCTTACCCATACCTGGAGCACCAGCAATTAATATACCCTCAGCCCTCTCCTCAAACCTCCTAAGGAGTTTATCAGGTAGTTTATAGTCTTCAAGTTTAGGTCTAACTAAGGGTCTTACAGCAGTTATCTCCCAACCACTACTCATAGGCGGTCTAGTCACTATGATCCTATAATCACCTAATTGTATTATCGTAGACCCCTGCCTATCAATCTCTATAACACTATTAGGACTATTCCTAGCTAACTCCATAACCTCATTAGCTATTAACTCTATATCACCTCTAGACAATATATTACTATCTAACTCTACTAAATACCACATACCAGGCCTACCCTTCTTAGCTAGGGGTTTAGCACCCTCCTTAAGATGTACACTCATTGTATCCTTATCAAAGAACTTCTCAAGAGTTAAACTCGTAGTAGGTGTTGGAGTTACTAGGTATACCTTAATACCTAACACCTCAGCAGCTAGTGCTTGAGCCTTACTTGAGGTAATTAATATACCTCCCAACTCATGAGTAAACTCCATAATAGCTAAGTCGATATTATCAAACTTCTTATTCATTGAAACGTTATCAACTTCAACACCATACTTACTACATAAGCTCCTCACAATACGTAACTCCTCAAGCCCTATAAAACCTAGTATATTACCCTCACTAGCTAACTTCTCAAAATACTCTACCAACTCCCTACACACGACTAAACGTCCTGAAAACCTACCCTCACTTACTAACCTCCTCAAAACACCATTAACAACTACTGTAGAGTCAGGTACGTATACCTCCTCACTAACTATCTTAACACTACCCACCCAACACCACTCTACCTATACTCATTCTAAGTAATTATTTAGATAATAAAGTTTTAAGAATTGTAGGTAAGTATCTAATGAGGTTTGTGGCCGCGGTAGCTCAGCTCGGTAGAGCGCGGGACTGTGGGCTCCTAAGCAGGTGGAGATCCCGAGGTCCCGGGTTCAAATCCCGGCCGCGGCCCCACCTACTTTAAATTTTAAACCTTTAATAATAAACAGTTACTTCGGTGGTCGATATGAAATTAAGTAGATACTCACGTGAGGGGTTAAAACTAGGGTTTAAGATCTTAGACGTATACAGATATAAGGATAAGGAGGTTTTAAGAGGTATATATAGAGGTAAGGTAGTATTAGTGGAGTTATCTAGGTATAGGGAGAGTATGGACTTAGAAACGTTTAGGAATGAATTACGGTCGAAGCTACCTGGTTAAACCGTAGTGTTAGCTTATTTATAGGTAAACCTACCATTTAAGGACGTTAGGTCTTTTAGATTGGGCTTTACTTCTAGCCTCATCAACTATGGAATCTATCCTTGATATGAAGTCCGGGTCTAATTTCTTGAAGAGTGGTTCTGGTTTAGATATCTTATGAGGTGTTTCAACATCTACTACAGTGGGTGTGAGTCTCACTGAGTTTATATCTATGTTTAAGATATTGAATAGTTTTCTGGTGGTGTTAGGTATTATTGGATATAGCATTAAGCCTAAGTAGTATATACTGAGGAATCCTAAGTATAGTGTTGTTATTACGTCATTAGTATCTGTTCTTATTTTAGCCCATGGTTGCTTAACGTTAAGGTAGTAATTACCACTCCTAGCAAGTTCTAGTATTACGTCAGATGCAGTCCTTATCCTAGCTAAGTCCATATACTCACAATACTTACCTACGGCGTTTTTAATCTTGTTTAGGAATTCTAAGTCAATATCTGAGTATGTTGATGGTTTATGTATTAAGCCGTTGAAGAATCTGTATATGAGTGTTAAAATCCTATGTATGTAATTACCTATATCATCATTTAACTCACTATTTACTATCCTTAAGAATTCAGACCATGAGAAGTTAGTATCCCTACCCTCAGGCCTCATCCTAATCAACGTAAACCTCCAGTAATCTGGTTCAGGTATTATCTCTAAAGCCTCATCTATCCATATACCAACCCTCCTACTCTTACTGAATTTCTGACCCTCAAACATTAAGTACTCAGTAGCTGAAATTATAGTAGGTAGGTTATAACCTTCATTACTAGCTACTAACATCGCAGGTAGTATAATAGCGTGGAATGGGATGTTATCCTTACCTATGAAGTATGCAGTACCTGAATCGTTATTAAACCAGAACTCACGCCACCTCCCCTCAACTCCTAAATTCTTAAAGTACTCCTTAGTAGCTGATATATAACCTAATAGAGCTTCAAACCATACATATATGGTCTTATCCTCAGCTTCAGGAAATGGTGCTTTAATACCCCACTCACTATCCCTAGTTAAAGACCTAGGCTTTAACCCCTGTCTAATCCATGAGATTGAGAAGTTCTTAACGTTCTCATCTAGGTACTTATGATTAACTAACCACTCCTTAATAACATCCTCAACTTTATCTAATCTGAAGAACCAATGCTTAGTCACTTTAAATATAGGTCTACTTGAGCAGAAGATACATTTAGGTGTTATTAATTCCTCAGGGTTTAGTAACCTACCACAACTATCACATTGATCTCCTCTAGCATCTTCATAACCACAGTAAGGGCATACACCAACTACAAATCTATCCGGTAGGTATATCCTATCCTTCTCACAGTAGGGCATTACCTGTTCTCTAACTTCTATATAACCATTCCTATATATACTCATCATTAAATCCCTTACAAACTCTTTATGTACTTCACTCTCAGTTCTTGTGTAATTATCAAATGATATATACCATGTCTTAAAGAGCTTACTTACGTATTCGTGAGCTTCATCAGTTAATTCCTGAGGTTTTATTCCCTTCCTCCTAGCTTCAACTTCTATGACAGTACCGTGCTCATCACTACCACTAACAAATACTACTTCATAACCACGAAGTCTTAAGTACCTAGCGAATACGTCAGCAGATAACACACTACCAATCATGTTACCTAAGTGTGGGACAGTGTTTATGTAGGGCCATGCTGAAGTTACTACCCACTTACTGTAATTCACTCTAAGCACCTAGAGTTCTTTATATTTTCTAAACTTAAAATTATTTAGGATGTTATGAAGAGTAGTGATGTAATACAGAAGATATCACCATATATTAAATACCCATTTATGGTATCATTAAATGAGTATATGAGGAAACTCTACGGTTCTTCAGTACCTATAACTCACGTTATAGAGTATTGCGAGAGTAAATATCTTGAGAGAGCTGTTGTTAGGGTTAAGTCAGCATTAAAAGACTTAGAATACATACCATCAACCTCCGAAAGTGTTGAAGTATCTTCATTCTATATAGGGTTAATACTAACTTCAGCTCTAGGTAAGTGGTACTTCCGTAAGTATATTGATTACGAATCTAGGAAATCGTATGAGTACCTATTAGGGGATTCTGAGGACAACATAGTTAAGGTAGCTAGTAGCTTAGGAGTTCAAGTGGAGTTCTTAGGGAGTCCTAACGATAAGTGTGGTGAGAGGGTTGTAGTTGGTACTGACTTAATAACATCAAAACCTATAGTACATTGTTTTCAGTTTAGAGTCCCTATAACTACATATCTTAGAGGTATCTCTAAACTAGCTACAGAACCTAAGTGGAAACTAGTGAATCAGTACTTAAAAAACGGCTACGTATATTTAGGGAAGAGGGAGGTATCAAGGCTACTACAGGAATTTATAAAGTATAAACTACTAGATACAGTTCCAGACCTAAGTAATACTAAGTTTGAGGGGTACATTAATGAGGTTTTAGAGAATTTAAGGAAGGAGTTCCCTACACGGTTAAAACCTGTTGAGGAGGTCGTAGAGAAGAGTTTAGAAAGTCCTCAACAAGTTATTAATGAAGCATTCCCACCATGTATTAAAGAATTAATTGATATGTTGAAGAGGAATGAAAACTTATCACATCATCAAAGATTTACATTAGCTACATTCTTAATTAATGTAGGAGTTGATATAGAAGAGATAGTTAATCTATTTAGACATGCTCCAGATTTTAATGAGAGAATGACTAGGTATCAGTTAGAACACTTAGCAGGGTTAAGAGGTTCTAAGAGGAAGTACTTAACATATAGTTGTGATAAGATGAAGAGTTTAGGTATATGTGTTGCTGACTGCGGTGTTAAGAACCCACTTACGTATTATTTGAGGGTAGTGAAGAAGTTTAAGGATGTAGTGAAGAAGTAGTAGTATAATACTTAAGATTTGATTGAAGGAAGTTATCATTTAGTTAAATGTTTCTAATTAGAGTTTAAATTCTATCTTCTCATACCCAGGTGTGGTAAATCCTTTAGGTACTGAGAATATTAGTAACTTACCATCTGCTAATATATCGTAGTTAACTCCGAGATACGCTCTTAGTACTGTAAGACCTCCGGTAAAGACCCACGTAACAGTGTAGTCATATTCACTGACTTCAGATTCGTAAGTATCTTCATAAACGTTAACCCCACGTCTTAAATCACCTTTAAACATTATGTAGAAGGTTATGTATGGTCTGTCTTCAGAACCTCTAAAACCTACATCAACATCAACTACTTTAGGAAATACCCTCTTACCGTTAATCTTAATCACCTCCTCATCTAGGAATGACTGCATATTCAATGATAGCTTATCTAACTCTTCCTCGAATTCATCCTCCCTACTAAGTAAGTTCCAGTAGTAGAGGTCTCTATCTAAATAATCAAATATTACTTCTTGAGTTATACTACCATCACTACATACTATAAAAATTCCTTGAGCATAGATAGGTCTTACGGTATCGTTCATAGACTACCTCATACTTTATTGTAGTAGTATTTATAAGTCCTAACCTACACATTAACGTAATGTGTAAAATAAGTTAATGTGGATATTAAGGGGTTAAACAATTATCTTACGTTCCTCCTTTATCACTCTTAAAACAACCATAGTAGATGTTGAGTGAACACCATCTAAATTACCTATCTTATCAAGTAGTTCTGATAACTCCTTATGGTCTCTTACTAATACTTCTAAGACTAATGCCCACTCACCAGTAACGTCGTAGATAGTCTTAACCTGTTCAAACTCCTTAACCTGATCTACAACTTTAGAGTACTTCTTAATATCGATGTCTAAGAATACTAGAGCTCTTAACCTATAACCTAATTTACTAGGATCTACCTCAGCTACCACCCTCCTTATAAAACCTCTATCCTTAAGCCTCTTAATCCTCATATAAACTGTTGATGGACTTAGATTTAATAGTTTACCTATGTCTGAGTATGTTAAATCAGCATTATCTTGTAGGATCTTAAGTAGTTCTCTATCAACATGATCTAACTCTATAATCTCACTCATAACTACTCCATAAGTAATATTGTTACCAATTTAAAATTATTTATGCTTATGCCTTAGGTGCTAATAAATATTTAATAGTTGTCTCATCAGCTAATTTGAAGTTTATCGATACAGGTATGTCTGTACCATAACTTAACTCTACAGTATTAGAAACACTTAATAACTCTACAATCCTACTTAGGTAGTCAGTATCGTAAACACTCTTAGATGGTTCATCAACAACTAAGTCTATTAAGGACCCACTAGTCCTAGATAGTCTTGCCTGTGTATTCAGTCCTAAAGCTCTCAATAACAGATACTCTGGTGAATCAGTTATGAACTCTATACCTTCACTATCTTCGAAGTCCTTAATCACATCTTTAAGAGCTGATGATAGTAGGATAGCTCTCACCTTAAACTGGATGTTTAACTCCGGAACTTCAGATACAGCTACTTCAATACTTCTAAACCTATACTTCTTCTTAATATCACTCTCTATTAAGATTTCGTAGAATCCCTCATCAGCTAATAGAGATACCTTATCACCTTTCTTAAACTTCGGTAATGCTTTAATTAAGCTACTTAGATTCAACCCGATAACCAATCTATCAGTTGAGAGTTCGAACTCTATAAGTGATGAAGTAGGTATGATGATCTCTATTAACGATACCTTCGCAGGATCTAAAGCCCTCATAAAAACAATATCCTTTTCTAGGATGACCTCAGCCTCATCAGCTATATTACTTAACGTTCTAATTATCGCATCAAAATTCTTAGCGTTAGGATATACTAACTTACATAAAGACATTACTAAACCCAATATCATAATATCTCTTAAAATTTAAAATGTTTCACTAATATCATCAAGGTAAGTATTTCAAGGACAGATCTTTGAGAATAATTTAAACCTCATCGATTGTTAAACCTATACATACTTTATAATCTACTGGTGCTATATATAACCTCAACCTAGAATTACGTTCATAAAAACTCTTAATTAAGTTATTAATATCTCTTAAGTACTTCTTTAAATTCCCTCTCTCGTAAATCTTAATCTTACCTACCTTAGCGTTAATAGAACTTAAATACTCACTAATACATCTCATCAGTAACTCCTTATCATCTGGACAACATATATCTACCTTAGTAATACTTTTAACATATACTAACTTACTCTTCCTCAATAAATTAACTACGTCTTCGTAAGTTAATGATGTGTAGAGTAGGAGGACACCACCGTAAGAACTACACCCAACTTTTACTAAGTTATCGTAGGGGTAGAGAGTATCACCAATCTCTAAAGAAGCTCTTAATTCTTTACCGTAATCAACTGTTATTATTGCTTTTAACGAATACAAAGCCTACCTCTACTTACCCTCAGTTATTCTCCTCTTCATATAGTTAAGAAGTGAGGGAGGTGTCCAGGCAATCCATGCCGGTATCTTCTTAACTAATTCGTAAGCTTCTTCCCAACTCTCTAAACCTAACTCCTTCGCTAAATTCTCTAAAGTGATCTCAAACCTAACATACCTATTAACAGCTTCTAACGTCGTCTTATTTATCAGTACCTCCTTACCATTACTTAACCTAACCACCAACTCACTCATAACTGTTACCACGTATAGGTTCTTATTAAGTTTAAAAGTATTTATTAATCACTCTACGAAATTAACACATCCTGTCTTAACCTCATACAACTCACCAGCTCTCCTTAAACTAGTTATGTATTTCTCGACGAAGTCTTCATCAATACCTCTCTTAACAGCTTCCTTAACTATATCCTTAATTTTAGCACAACCTCCTTCACTACTTAACTCCTTAACTATATCCTTAATGATTAACTCCTTATCCCTTATACTCTTAGGCTTACCAGTCATTATCACATCTATATCTATCTGACCAGTCTCAACATCAATCCCTACATTCTCTAACATAACGTTCATCAACCTTATAGCTTCAGCAGCATCCTCAACATCAACGTAGTTCTTTAAAGCCATCCTAGCATGCGCTTCAGCAAGTCTTATAAGTGCTTCTAACTGTCTAGTAGTTATAGCTACAGGTGCTTCAGGAACTTCAGCACTCCTCTTACGCATCTCTAGGTAGAATTCCTCAATAAGTAGTTCAGCATCTCTAGTTAATCTAGGTTTTACGTACTTCCTAGCATACGCTACATACTTCCTTAGAATATCTGGTGGTATTTCAGGTCTTACCTCCTCAATAGCTTCATGAGTTCTTAGAACATGTCTTACAAGAGATTTATCACGTTCTACATCAGTTAAGTCTCTTAACGTGAATATTAAGTCAAATCTAGAGAGTATAGTGATTGGTAGGTTTATATTCTCAGCTATAGGTCTTGAAGGTATATACCTACCATACTTAGGGTTACCAGCAGCTAATACAGATGCTCTAGCATTTAACCTAGCAACTATACCTGCCTTAGCAATACTGACAGTACCTTGCTCCATAGCCTCATGAATAGCGACTCTATCCTCATCCCTCATCTTATCAATCTCATCTATACATACAATACCACCATCAGCTAATACCATAGCACCAGCTTCTAAGAAATACTCGCCCGATTGCTTCTCCTTAATAACTGCTGCAGTATTATGTACTATAAATCCATTAGCTATGAATGAGTGTGTACCCTCTATAGTTAAGTCATAAACAGCTTGTCCAGGAACATCAACGATATCAGTAACTCTAACAGCTGATAAACTATCATTGACCTCTAAATAACTACCGTCGTTAGTTGATACAGTCTCACTTGAATACTCATCATTACCTAAGATCTCCCTTAAGAATACCTTAAATGACTTAAAATCGTTAATCACTAATCTATACTCACTACCTAACTTATCTATAGATGATAAAATCCCAAACCTTCTCAATATCATGTTAAGTAATACTGCTGATGCTTTCGTAGTTAACGATATACGTATATACCCTTCACCAACAAAACCGTAGTTCTTAATTAATTCTCTAATTAATAGTATTAAGTGATCCTTACATAAACTTGAAATTAATTTAGATGTTGATTTATTAATGATATTCGATATACCCCAAGTACTTATTAACAACGATAATACCTTATTCTTAATTAACACGTAATGTCTGGTTCCCTCCCTATAAACCCTATAACTTAGACTTGAATTTAATGGTAGGAAGAACTTCCTTAAATTACTGATGAGGTGGTATACCTCATCATCTGAGTTAATATAATAACGTAATGCTATAGGTTCAGACTGTTTATTAGTGATTACTGAACTACGTGTGTAGAGATTAGCTAAGAACTTAATAAAATCTTTATCTACTACAGGTAATTTAACCCAGTCTATACCTTTAAATCCTCTACAACCAACTTCACTAACGTAGGTATCTAAAGAGTTATAATCTATATTAAGAATTTTTACTAGATACTTCAGGTCGTATAATCTAATCACACCCTTCTTAAGTAATTTATGGAGTTTATACTTACTTATAGACTTAGTACTTAAGAACTTACTTAAACTCCCATACTTAATTATTATGTGATTTATGATTACATCAACTAACTCTTTACTTATTTTTAAGTAGAGGTTATCGGGTAGTAAATCTAGGATACTTACCCTAACTTCACTCTCAGGTAACTTCCTAACAACTATTAGGTAGTCACCCTTCCTAAGCATTGAAGCACTCCTCCATAGAATCCTACCGTTATCATAGACTAACACATTAGTTTCTGGAGTTGTAATTAAGTTTAGACCTAGAGATGTCTTCACCTCTAATACCTTATCACTCCATAACATATAGTATTGTGAAGCTCTTGAGTAACTTATACTACCGTCAATATATGAAACTACATCTACAGGCTTAGGATTTGAAGAAACTAATATACCGTCCCAAATCCTTAACTTACTTAGATTATCCTCAACTAAATCCTTCATAGGTATGAGTCCCTCACTACTATATAATAACGTATCACCACCTACGCATAATCCAGCAGCTGAAGATCCCTTACCAGTAGTGTATAGTCCTCTAGGAGCTATACGAGCTATGTATTGAAGTAACTGACTTTTAGCTGTACCTGGATCACCTACGATGAGTATATGTATATCACCTCTTACCTTAGTCCCGTCAGGAGCTACTTTAGGTACACCACCGAATAGTTGGAGTGCTATTGCCTCCTTTATATCCCATAAACCGTAAATTGAAGGTGCTATACTACATATTATCTTCCTCCTTATTAGTGGGTCTTTACCTAACTTCCTAATTATCTCTTCATCCTCCTTACTTAGTTTTAACTCTTCAAGGAATCTCTGTGCTACAATTACGTTATTTGCCTCTATATAAGTGTTAAAGATTGGTTGTACACCCTTCCTTCTAGACTCTCTTAATAACTTAACGATACCTATTATTGATACTCTATCACCAGGTCTTGCGATATCTACTATATCATCTGTTAAGATAACCTCTATAGATCTAGGTATATGTCCTGCAGGGACTTCCTCAGGTCTTTCTTGAAGTACTACTTTCTGCCAATTCCTATACTTAGACTTCTCAACTATTAACTTAAACGTACCTCTACTAAACCCCTTACTCCTATCACTTACGATTATATCCTTACATAGTGGGCAGTAAGCAGGTCTTTCAAGTTCGTCACCTATCTCATCAGAGGGTATGGGAGGCCATTCAAACTCATGTACTTCTCCAGTAGGTAGTATATGTGCGTAAGTAGCTTTATACATCTTCTGTTTAGGTGGGGTAGCTCTAACTAAGATACCTTCTATCATGACTAATTTATTTATATGTTCATTAGATAACTCTCTTAAGGTAATTATAGTTGGTAATCCACTTAGCCTAGGTGTGAATCTACTAACTAAAGATGCGTACTCCTCATCAAATTCACGAACTATATCTCTAACAGCTTCTGAGAATGCGTAGAGACCTTCCTCAGGCCTCTCAATCAATAACTCAAATAACTTAACATCGAATTTAACTATATCCTCATAATCTACAACTATACTCTTCCTCCGTTCAACAATCATCTGCTTAATTCTATCCTCATACTTAAACATACCTTTAACATCTTTAAACGTCTTCAAAAACTCTGTAAATCTTTGTTGGAGTGATTCACCCTCATCGCTCAGTCCTTACCACCTCTACAGCAATAAGGTTAAGCCATGTTGATATTAACTCATTCAATAGCTTAAGCAGTAGTAGTTCTTCAAGAGTTAAGTTATCCTCAAATTTCTCTACTTTAATACCTAGAGTAGCTACACTTAAAATCTTACTAAGTCTTAACCTAATTAAGTCACGTAGGTTAGATTCTAACCTTATAGCTGTTATAGCTGAATCAGCATCTAGTGAAGAACTCTTAACCCTACTTAATAACTCTCTTGATTCTATGTAGAAATCATTTCTTAATTTAGAGATAGCTGACTTACTTAAACTCCTCTCAGTTATTAAATACTTACTAACATCATCTATAGTTAAAGGACTGTACTTAAGCTCCACAATATTTAACTTAGCTAGTACAGTAGCTAACCACTTAGGTAACTCGATCTCCTGACCCCTAGATACGTTCATAACCTCATTATCTATTAGAAGTCTACCTAAATCCTTAAGTACAGCTACCTTCACACCCCTTAAATCGTTAATTACGTTAACTACAGAAAGCATTGAGCTGAACATACCTTCCTAACAAATTAACTTTACTTACAGACAATATAAAACTATTTAGACTAGCTGTCATCTAAGTAATCTTAACAGTAGGTATTGCTTATGAGGTAGTGTTCTACTTATGTGGCGGGCCCGCCGGGATTTGAACCCGGGACTTCCGCCGGTCGGTTTCCGTCTACGGGTTAAAAGCCCGCCGCTCTACCTGGCTGAGCTACGGGCCCTACCTACATATTCACTAAACCTACATTTAAAAACCTAAAGTTAGGGATTGACATATGTTCAGGAATATCCAGCTGGGTAGTAGTGATTTTGTTTTAAGCTTAAAAGTTTAAAATAACTCTAAGAAATTACTGATTATGAACGTGATGTTTTGGGAGATGTATTCGGTATGAGTGAGAAGGGAATGAAAAAGAAATTTAGTATACTAGAACATGAGTTAGTACCTAAGCATGAGATACTGAGTATTGAGGAGGTGGTTAAGTTGTTGAAGGAACTTGGGATTAGACCTGAACAACTTCCTTGGATTAGAGCTTCAGACCCTGTAGCTAGGGAGTTAGGGGCTAAGCCTGGGGATATCATAAGGATTATTAGGAAGTCTCAAACAGCTGGTGAATCTATAGCTTATAGGTTCGTAATTAGTGGGTGATCTCCATGGGTGAGGGTAATAATCTAAAAGCTGAAGATCTATGGGTTTTGATGGAGGCGTTTATAAGGGAGAAAGGTCTTGTTAGACAGCATTTAGACTCATTTAATGATTTCGTAATGAGGGGTATTAAAGAGATAGTTAGGGAGAATAATATCATCCCAACATCAGATCCTAACGTATACATAGTTATTAAGGATGTAAGTGTTGGTGAACCTCAGTTTAGGGAGGTTGAAGGAACTGTTGTTGAGGTTACACCGATGCAGTGTAGGATTAGGAATTTAACGTATGCAGCACCTATATACTTGACAATGGTTTTAGTTGAGAACGGTATTGAGTTATCTGTTCAGACAGTCTTCGTTGGTGAGTTACCAATTATGGTTAAATCTGTTAAAGACCCATTATCTAAGAAGAGTAATGAGGAGCTCATAAAGTTAGGTGAGGATTGGAGGGATCCTGGAGGTTACTTCATAATTAACGGTTCAGAGAGAGTTATTGTTACTCAGGAGGACTTAGCTCCTAATAGAGTATTTGTGGATTACGCTAAGGAAGGTACTAACATAACACATACAGCTAAGGTAATATCATCAGCAGCTGGTTATAGAGTCCCTATAATCTTAGATAGGTTAAAGGATGGTACTCTAGTAATTAACTTCCCACCAGTTCCAGGCAAGATACCCTTCGTAGTTATGATGCGTGCTCTAGGTTTAGAAAGTGATAAGGACATAATGTTTGCTGTTTCACCAGACCCTGAAATTCAGAAGGAACTCATACCATCAATAATTCAAGCATCTGAGATAGCTACTACTGAAGACGCCCTAGATTATATAGGTTCTAGGGTTGCTATCGGTCAGGCTAGGGAGGCTAGGATTGAACGTGCTAGACAGGTGATAGATACTTACTTCCTACGTCATTTAGGTGGTACGTCACCAGAGGCGAGGTTAAGGAAGGCCCTCTACCTAGGGTACATGGCTAATAAGTTGTTAGAGTTGGTATTAGGTAGGAGAGAACCTGATGATAAGGACCACTACGCTAATAGGAGGTTAAGACTTGCTGGTGATTTACTAGCTCAACTATTTAGAGTTGCTTTTAGACAGTTTATCAAAGATTTTAGGTATCAATTAGAGAAGGCTAGGGTTAGAGGCGGTAGGATAAACCTAGCAGCATTAGTTAGACCTGATATAATTACTGAGAGACTTAGGCAGGCATTAGCTACTGGTAATTGGGTTGGAGGGAGGACAGGTGTTAGTCAAATAGTTGATAGGACTAACTGGTTATCACTTCATAGTCATTTAAGGAGGGTTGTAGCACCGTTAAGTAGAGGTCAACCACATTTTGAAGCTAGAGACCTTCACGGGACTCAGTGGGGTAGGATGTGCCCCTTCGAAACACCTGAGGGTCCTAACTGTGGACTTGTTAAGAACTTAGCATTAAGTGCTTACATATCAGTAGGGATTGATGAATCTGAGGTGGAGAGGTTATTATATAGTTTAGGTGTTATACCAGTAGTTAGAGTTTATGAGGAGTTAAGGGGTGGGGATCAAGAACTAAGTAGTAAGGTGTTGAGGTGGGCTAAGGTATTTCTTAACGGGACACTTATAGGTTATTACCCAAGGGAGGATGCCAGTGAGTTGGTTAATGAGGTAAGGAGGAGAAGGAGGGCTGGATTAATACATCATGAGGTAAATATCGCTTATAAACGTAGCACCTATATTAATGAGGTATACGTGAATTGTGATGCTGGTAGGGTTAGGAGGCCATTAATATTAGTTGAAGATGGTAGTGTTAAGATTGATTCTGAAACAATCCTTAAGGTTAAGAAGGGTAAGTACACATTCTCGGATTTAGTTAGATTAGGATATATAGAATATTTAGATGCTGAGGAGGAGGGTAACGCATATATAGCTCTAGATATAAAGGATATAACACCTGAACATACACACTTAGAACTATGGTCACCATCAATCTTCGGTATAGCAGCTGCTACTATACCATACCTAGAACATAATCAATCACCTAGGAATACCTATCAATCAGCTATGGCTAAGCAAGCACTCGGTATCTACGCATTAAACTTCCAGTTAAGGTTTGATAGTAGAGGTCATTTCTTCCACTACCCTCAGAAACCTTTAGTACAGACGAGATTCTTAGAAGTTCTAGGTTATAATGATAGACCAGCTGGTCAGAACTTCATAGTTGCAGTCCTCTCATACACAGGGTATAATATGGAGGATGCATTAATAGTTAATAAATCCTCTGTTGAGAGGGGTTTAGCTAGGTCAACATTCTTTAGGGAGTACTCAACTGAGGAGAGGAAGTATTTGGGTGGTCAGGAAGACCGTATAGAAATACCTGACCCTAACGTTAGAGGTTATAGGGGTAGAGATAATTACGCGTTATTAGATGGTGACGGTATTATATCTCCTGAGGTTGAAGTATATGGAGGTCAGGCATTAGTTGGTAAGACATCACCACCTAGATTCCTTGAGGAGTATAAGGAGTTCGGTATTAGCGGAGGTTCTAGGAGGGATACATCAATAACTTTAAGACATGGTGAGAGAGGTATTGTAGACTCTGTAGTTATAACAGTTAGTGGTGAGGGTAATAAGTTAGTGAGGGTTAGGGTGAGGGATCTAAGGATTCCTGAGATAGGTGATAAGTTTGCATCTAGGCATGGTCAGAAGGGTGTTATAGGGTTGTTAGTCCCTCAATACGATATGCCATATAGTTTCAACGGTATAACACCTGATTTAATATTAAATCCACATGCATTACCTTCTAGGATGACTATAGGTCAGTTGATAGAGTCTATAGCTGGTAAGGTAGCAGCATTAAGTGGTAGATTCGTTGATGGGACCCCATTCTATTGTGAGAAGGTTGAGGATATTAGTAGGGAGTTACTACTACGTGGCTACCCTATGGATGGTACGGAGCCTATGTATGATGGAAGGACTGGTGAGTTAATCCATACTCCAGTATTTATAGGAATTGTTTACTATCAGAGATTACATCATATGGTAGCTGATAAGATCCATGCTAGACCTAGAGGACCTGTACAGATACTTACTAGACAGCCTACTGAGGGTAGGGCTAGGGAGGGTGGGTTAAGGTTTGGTGAGATGGAGAGGGACTGTTTAGTAGGGCATGGTGCAGCTGCACTTCTTAGAGAAAGACTTACAGAAAGCTCTGATAAAACACTAATATATGTTTGTGAGGATTGTGGTTTGATTGGTTGGTATGATAAGAGGAGAGGTAGGTATGTATGCCCAGTACATGGTGAGAAGGGTAAGTTATACGGAGTTGTTGTTTCTTACGCGTTTAAGTTATTACTACAGGAGTTGATGGGTATGTTAATCTATCCTAGATTAATTTTAGGTAGTAAGTATGAGGTGAAGGGTCGTGAGTGAGGAGAAGGTAATAAAAGGTATTAAATTTGGTGTATTATCACCTGAAATCATTAGGAAGATGTCAGTTACAGCTATCGTGACTTCAGATGTTTATGATGAGGATGGCTTACCGATTGAAGGAGGTGTTATGGATCCACGTTTAGGTGTTATCGAGCCAGGTCAGAAATGTGCTACTTGTGGTAATACGTTAATATCGTGTCCAGGGCATTTCGGGCATTTAGAACTAGCTAAGCCTGTAATTCATGTAGGATTTATTAAACACATATATGATATCTTAAGAGCTACATGTAGACATTGTGGTAGGTTGAAAATACCTGAAGCTGAGATAAGTAAGTATTTAGACTTACTTAAGAGACTTGAGACTAGATGGCCATTACTTGCTAAGGGGCTTACAGATTATGTTAGGAGGAGAGCGGTAAAGACTATGGAATGTCCTCACTGTGGGAGTAAGCAGTTTAAGATTAAGTTAGAGAAACCAACATCATTTACTGAGGAAGGACCTGAAGGACCTAGGAGGCTCTGGCCTACTGATGTTAGAGCTAGGTTAGAGAGGGTAGTGAATAGAGACTTAAGACTCATTGGTTACGACCCGGAGGTTGCGAGACCTGAGTGGATGGTGATAACAGTACTCCCAATTCCTCCAATAACTGTAAGACCTTCAATCCTTCTAGAGACCGGTATTCGTTCAGAAGATGATCTAACTCATAAACTAGTTGATATTATAAGAACTAATGATAGGTTGAAGGAGAGTATTAATGCTGGAGCTCCTGAAGTTATTATTGAGGATTTATGGGATTTACTTCAATATCACGTAACGACTTACTTCGATAATGAAGTTCCTGGAGTTCCTCCAGCAAAGCATAGGTCTGGTAGAGCTTTAAGGACATTAGCTCAGAGGCTTAGGGGTAAGGAAGGTAGGTTTAGAGGTAATCTCTCCGGAAAACGTGTTGATTTCTCTGCTAGGACTGTGATAAGTCCTGACCCTAACTTAAGTATTAATGAGGTTGGTGTACCTGAGGAGATAGCTAAGATCTTAACAGTTCCTGAGAGAGTTACGAAGTGGAATGTTGATGAGTTAAGGAGGTACGTACTTAACGGTCCTTACAAACATCCTGGAGCTAATTATGTTATAGATCCAAGTGGTAGGAGGATAGACTTAAGGTTTATTAAGGATTTAAAAGCAGTAGCTGAGAACCTGAAACCAGGCTATGTAATTGAGAGACATTTAAGAGATGGTGATGTAGTTCTATTCAATAGACAGCCTTCACTCCATAGAATGTCGATAATGGCTCATATAGTTAAGGTATTACCGGGTAGGACATTCAGACTTCACTTAGCTGTATGCCCACCATATAATGCTGATTTCGATGGTGATGAGATGAACTTACATGTACCTCAGAGTGAGGAGGCTAGAGCTGAGGCTAGGATACTGTTACTTGTGCAGGAACACATACTATCTCCTAGGTATGGAGGCCCTATAATAGGTGGTATTCAAGACTATATAAGTGGTGCATACTTACTCTCATCTAAGGTAACTCTCCTAACTAAGGAGCAGGTCTCTGACTTATTAGCAAGTGCTGGTTATGTAGGACCTCTACCAGAGCCTGCAGTACTCTCACCGAAGGTACTATGGTGTGGGAAACAGATCATCAGCTTATTCCTACCATCAGATTTTAACTTTAGAGGTAAAGCTAACTTCTCTGCAGGTCCTTTAAGATGTGATGATTATGAATGTTTCTGGGACTCATATATAGTTGTTAAGAAGGGTAAGTTATTATTAGGTGTTCTAGATAAGAAATCATTAGGTGCTCAACAACCTGAAAGCCTCCTACATTGGATAGTTAAGGAATACGGTAATGATTTCGGGAGGGAGTTCATGGATAAGATCTTCAAGGTCTTCTTAAGGTTTATAGAGATGCGTGGATTTACTATGTGTTTAGGTGATGTTGCTCCACCATCTAAAGCGATTAAGGAGATAGAGAATATAGTTGAGGAAGCTAAGAGGAGGGTGTTTGAACTTATTGAGCAGTATAATGCTGGTAAGTTAGAACCGATCCCTGGCAGAACACTTGCTGAGTCGTTAGAGATTAAGATCATGGAGGTATTAGCTGATGCTAGAGATAATGCTGGTGAGGTAGCAACTCAGTACTTAGACCCATTTAATAATGTGTTCATAATGGCTAGGACAGGTGCTAGAGGTAATATACTGAATATAACTCAGATGGCAGCTCTTCTAGGACAACAATCAGTTAGGGGTGAGAGGATTAGGAGAGGATATGGTGATAGGACTTTACCACACTTCAGACCAGGTGATGTAGGTCCTGAGGCAAGAGGTTTTGTTAAGAGGTCATTTGTTGGTGGGTTAACACCTATTGAGGTGTTCTTCCATGCCGCTGGAGGTCGTGAAGGATTAGTCGATACTGCTGTAAGGACTTCTCAGAGTGGTTATATGCAGAGGAGGTTAATCAACGCTTTACAAGACCTTAGGGTTGAGTACGACTTAACAGTTAGGACACCTAATAATTCTGTTGTACAGTTAGTTTACGGTGATGACGGTATAGACCCTAGTAGATCATCTTATGGGAAGACAGTTAATATTGATAGAATTATTGAGAGAGTTATTGGGTGGAAGTTATGAGTGTAAGTATTAGTCGTGAGGAATTAGATGAGGTTTTATTACCTGCTAAGAAGTTACTGCCTGTGAGGGTTTATAATGAGTTTTACGAGAAGGTAAAGAATCTACCACTTACTAAAGAAGAACTACAGAAAATTGTTAAGTTATTAATTAATGAGTACTTAAGTTCGTTGATAGAGCCTGGAGAACCTATAGGGACTGTTACAGCTCAGTCTGTCGGTGAACCAGGTACTCAGATGACTTTAAGGACATTCCACTATGCTGGTGTGAGGGAGTTAAACGTTACTTTAGGTTTACCTAGACTTATAGAGCTTGTAGATGCTAGGAAGATACCGGAGACTCCTATAATGATTATATACTTAGATGAAGAGCATAAGTATGATAGGGAGAAGGCTTTAGAGGTTGCTAGGAGGATTGAAGCTACTAAGTTAGAGGATGTCGTAGCTAAGGTAGATATAGATTTAGTAACGTCAACTATAATCGTAGAGTTAGACCCTGAAATGATGAGTGATAAGGGTATCTCTAGAGATGATGTTGTTAAGTCCTTAGAGAAGATTAAAGCTATATCCCATAACGTGAGACCTGATGAACTTGATGAAAATACAATATATATTGAGATACCACCAAATTACGACTTTATGAAAATACAGAGACTCCGTGATAGGTTATTAAAGATAAAGTTAAAAGGTATTAAAGGTATTAATAGGGTAATAGTTCAGAGGAGGGGTAATGAATACGTGTTAATAACTGATGGTACTAATTTAGAGCCTGTACTTAAGGTGAAGGGTGTTGACCCTAGAAGAGTATTCACTAACAGTATACATGAGGTTGAGAGAGTGCTTGGTATCGAGGCTGCTAGACAAGCCTTAATAAATGAGATACATAACGTTCTTGAAGAGCAAGGTTTAGATGTTGATATAAGACATGTGATGTTGATAGCAGATATGATGACTTTGACAGGCACTGTAAAACAGATAGGTAGGCATGGAATCGCTGGTGAGAAACCTAGTGTCTTAGCTAGAGCTTCTTTTGAGATCACTGTTAAACACCTCTTCGATGCATCAGCTAGAGGTGAGGTTGATGAGCTTAAAGGTGTAGCTGAGAACGTGATAGTTGGGCAGTTAGTACCTGTAGGTACTAACATAGTTAGTTTAGTGATGAATCCAACATTAGCTAAGCCTAGTCAGGGGTGATGCGGGTATGTCACAAGCTTCGAAGGATCTAGAGGGTGAGATTAAGAACGTAGTTAAGTCGGGGAAGGTAGTCTTAGGGTTTAAGAGGTCTTTAAAAGCTATACTCTTAGGTAGGGCTAAGGCAGTTATAGTAGCTAGTAAGATACCTAGGAGTTTCTATGAGGATATACGTCGTTACGCTACATTAGGTGGGGTACCAGTAATTAACTTTAACGGCAGTAGTAAGGACTTAGGATTAGTATGTGGTAAGCCGTTCCCAGTAACTGTGATTGCGGTATTAGATTTAAGCGGTACTAGATTATTAGATTTTGTAAGTAGTGGGTGATGGTATTGCCTGAGGTTAAGCTTACTTTAGAGGAATTAAGGTATATAGCACTACTTCAAGACTTAACTGGAGTTTCAGTTCGTGATTGTATAGTAGATGAGGAGAATAACGCTATAATATATATAGTATCTCCAGGTCAGGCTGGGTTAGCTGTTGGTAAGGGTGGGGCTAACGTTAAGAAGTTATCTAAGATCTTAAGTAAGAGGATAGAGATTGTTGAATACGCGGATAACTTAGAGGATTTAGTTCGTAATCTATTCCTACCAGCGAGAGTCCTAAACATTAAGTTAGTAACGTCATTAAACGGTAAGAAGATGCTATACGTTACTGTAGACCCTAAGGATAAGGGTATTGCTATAGGTAGGGATGGTAGGAATGTTGCTAAGGCTAAAACAGTCCTAAAGAGATACTATGATATAGAGTCTGTCAGTATAACTTAATAACCTTACCTTAATGATCTAAACTGTAGTAAGGGTATCCGAAATGCCTGGTAAAAAAGCACCAAACGGTCTATACGCTGCTAGGAAGCTGGTTATGAAGAGACTTAAGTTTAGATGGAGTCAGAGAGAGTTTAGAGTTAGGATGTTGAGGATTAAGGAAAGGTATGATCCGTTGGAAGGTGCTCCTATGGCTAGAGGTATAGTGTTGGAGAAGGTTGGTGTAGAGTCACGTCAGCCTAACTCAGCACTTAGGAAGTGTGTTAGGGTTCAGTTAGTTAAGAATGGAAAGGTAGTAACTGCATTCGTACCATATGACGGCGGTATAACATTTATTGATGAACATGATGAGGTATTAATAGTAGGCATAGGGGGTACTAGGGGTAAGTCTATGGGTGACCTACCTGGAGTTAGGTATAAGGTAGTAGCAGTTAATGGAGTTTCATTAACTGAGTTATTAAAAGGTAAGAAGCAAAAACCTGTTAGGTGATCTTCCTGAGTAGTGTAGGTATTGATGAATTAGTTAGGGAATCACCTCCAGTAGAGATTAAATTATTTGATAAGTGGTCTTATGAAGGTATAGTTGTTAGAGACCCTAGTCTGAAGAAGTATATATCGTTAAAACCTGTTTATCTACCACATACTGGGGGACGTCACGAACATAGAAGATTCGGTAAGGCTGAAGTACCTATAGTTGAGAGATTAATTAATAAGCTTATGAGGCCTGGGAGGAATACAGGTAAGAAGCATTTAGCATACAGTATAGTTAAGTTAGCATTTGATTTAATACATCTAAAGACTGGTGAGAACCCTATACAGGTGTTAGTTAGAGCTATAGAGAACGCAGCCCCACGTGAGGAAACGACTAGGATTATGTACGGTGGTATAATATATCACGTAGCTGTTGATGTCTCACCTCAGAGGAGGGTTGATTTAGCCTTAAGGAATTTAGTGGATGGTGCTAAATTAGCATCATTTAGGAGTCAGAAATCTATTGAGGAATGCTTAGCTGATGAGTTAATAGCAGCTGCTAGTAATGACCCTAAGAGTTACGCTATAGCTAAGAAGGAGGAGACTGAGAGGATAGCACTTAGCTCTAGGTAAGCATAGGTTTAAGTTGATGAAGGAACTTAGACTTAAGGTTAAAGTTGATAGTAAGGGTAGGGTTACAATACCTCAACATATTAGAGAGTCCTTAAGTATAGGTACTGGTACGTACTTTGAAATGATGGTAGACTTTGAGAATAAGCAGATAGTTTTAAAACCATTAATTAAGGGTAGGTCAGAAGGTATAGTATTAGATGTTGTAGTAAAGGCTAATACTGCTAAAGACCTATATGAGATTATGAATACATGTATTGAAGGGGGATACGATATAATATCTTTTAACTGTATCCATGGAGAAGCTTATGAGTGTACCTTAAGTGTCTATGCTATAGATGAAGAACAGGCAAGTAAGTTAAGAAGATTACTACATAATTACTTAAGGATTTAGTAAGTATTGTAGTACTCTCATTAAACTACCTTAAGTGTTTACCTAACTTTAACTATAAGGTTGTTATGGTATACCCTGACTACGATGAGTTAAACAAAAATAATATAGTATGTTTATAGTTAATTTATGTAGTTCTCAGTAAATCTTAACTTTCATTAATTTTCCTTCATACATCGCCTCATAGACTTTAAGTACTCTCTCCTCAGTGAGTTCTATAGGGCTGTTAGGTCTAGGCCATTCCTTAATAGTTCTCTTAGTTAGGGTCTCTAACTCAGCTTTTGAGATACCTATATCCCTAAGACTTAACGGTATGTTTAGATCTTCAAGTAACTTCCAAGTAATTCTTACAGCTTCTTCAGCAGCTTCCTGAATACTTAATCCGTAAGTATCTACCCCAGCAGCTTTAGCTATAGCAGCTATCTTCTCAGGTATTGCTGGTAAGTAGAACTCCATAATGTAAGGTAATGTCATACCACATGCTGTTCCGTGATGAATCTTGTATTGAGGTCCGAAGGTCTGTGAGATACTATGTCCTAATACAACTCTAGCGATGTTTAGTGGGGCTCCTGCTGATGTTGCTGCTAATGACATGAAGTACCTAGCTTCTACATCACTACCTCTATAGTAAGCCCTCCTCAAATACTTAAATACTAGTTCAACAGCTATGAACCCTAACGCATCAGATAGGGGGGTAGCATCTAAAGATATGATACCTTCAACAGCATGGCTTAAGGCGTCAAGACCGGTACCTGCAGTAACCTTAGGAGGTAATGTGTATGTGAATACAGGATCTACTACAGCTATATCAGCCATCACGTTATAACCATTTATTCCAACCTTACCAACACCTTTAGTAAAGACTGTATACCTACTTACCTCAGCAGCTGTACCGGCAGTAGTTGGTAATGTTATTGTCGGAGTCACCCTCTTAGGTATTTTATCCATACCTATGAACTCCTCAACATCTTTATCAGGGTTATCCTTAGCTGCAGCACTAACTTTAGCTATATCTAACGTAGACCCTCCACCAATACCTATAACTACTCTATGCCTACCCCTCCTTACATAATCTACAGCTCTCTTTAAACACTCTATAGATGGTTCGTACTCTACATCAGTGTACACATCAATAACATAACCACCCTCCTCTAAACCCTTAATAGTCTTAATAGTATGTTCTAAATTCTTAAGTGCAGGATCTAAAACTAAGAAGACCTCAGAACCCTTCTCAACACCTAATAGTTTAAGTTCGTTTGAGAGTTTTAATGCTGAGTTAACTTCAAATACTATCTTCTTCGGCATGTAGAAGTACGATGTTGAGGTCAGTAACTTATATGGGGAGTAAAGACTCAAGGACTCCACCGATATAATAGCACTTTAATCTTAATAAACTTATCACAGATTTAATCTGTATTAAAGTTAATAAGGATAGAACAGTACTCATGAATTTAAACTCACAAAAATTTATTTAGGTAAGCATTAATTAATTAATGAGGTGTTAATATATGGCTAAAATCAAAGTAAGTATTAATCAAGATACATGTATAGCTTGCGGCGTCTGTTATTCATTATGTCCACAAGTATTCGAAGCTGGAAAGGACGGTAAATCACAAATCGTAAGTCAGTATAGAGTAGGAGATAACGTTACTCAAGGAGAAGTTGATGAATCATTAAAAGATTGTGTAGAGTCAGCAAAGAACTCCTGCCCTACCTTCTCAATAACTACTTAATAACGTATTTTTGATTAAAGCGGTATTTTTCCATATATTTCTAATAATTAATTTAATGTAAATAAACGATAATGAATTACTGTTAATGAAAACATGAGGTAATCTTAAGTTACTAAGGGATGAGAGTTTTCTTGAAGTATCTTATATTCAGAACTACAATAATATCCCTAATAAAATGTTTTCACAATTACGAACGTATCTTACTAATATCCTTAAAATTTAAAAGATTTACTTTAAAAGTTATTATGTGAGGGGTTAGTGAGGGCCCGTAGCTCAGCCAGGTAGAGCGCCGGGCTCATAACCCGGTGGTCCGGGGTTCAAATCCCCGCGGGCCCACTAATCCTTAATTGATGTAGCTAATAGTTTTAGTTTCTCAAGTAGTTTTACTGAATCTTCGGCGAATAGATATATTAGGTGTTCAAAGCCTGGAGGTCCTAAATCTATTATTGCATCTGGAGGTGTTTTTATTGAGTTTAATTCCTTAGATATTAACTTAATCACAACCTCTAACGACCTACTCTCGTAGGGACCTATAGTTACTATGTTTGAGTTTATTTTTCGAAGATATGCCTCTACACTTTCTAAGTACTTAATGTTTGTAGCACTCCTTACCTGCGGGAATTTCCTCATAACTTCTAATAATACCATTGATAAGAATCTACTACCACCATATGTTGGTTGAGATACAGCTCTGATGGTATTAAATACCTTAACTATACGTCCTGGAATACCTACTACTTCAAATACTGTCTTAGCGTTAGGTCTAGCCTCAACTAAGTTCATCCCTATCTCAGGAACTAATACTTGAATATTAGGTATTAACTCTAAATTCTCTAGTACGTACTTGACCTTCTGCACTAACTCATCAGCAACTTCAAATATTAGTTGTTGACATATACTACAGTTTAGTAGCCCATGTGTTAACGACCTATGAATCCTACATAACTTACCGTCTCTAAGCTTAGATAATAGGAATGTAGTTAAGTAGAAATTAGCATCGTTTAACCTACCATCCCTAATATACGTCGTTACTATCTCAACAACACTACTGAGCTCCGGTTCATCAAAACCTAAAGATTTTAACTTACTTATATAGTATTGAGGTTCTTTAGCTAAGTACTTAGATATTAGAGCTTGAGATACAAACATAGTCCTAGCTATCTGTCTCTGACTAAACCCCCTACTACTTAAGCTCCACACTACTAATGCTTTAATATATGGTAAGATCTCATTTACTACATCAAAAGGTGTTAACAAATCCTCTACCTCAATACATCATAAGATACTCAATAATTAGTTAAATATTTATTACTGAGGTACATCTATCTTTAAATAAGTTGTTAATTCCTTATATCTATTTCTAACCGTTACTTCAGTTACTCCAGCTACTTGAGCAACATCCTTCTGAGTTCTTCTCTCATCAAGTAGTTGTGCAGCTATATATACAGCTGCAGCTGCTAGACCTGCAGGGTCTTTACCTGCTGTTAAACCAGCATTCTTAGCTTCTTCTATAATCTCTATAGCTTTCTTAATAACACTACCACTAAGTCCTAATGCTGATGCTATTCTAGGTACGAAGTCAGCAGGATCTGAAATCGGTATCCTAATACCTAACTCTCTAATGAGTAGTCTATAGCATCTAGCAACTTCCTTCTTACTAGTTTTAGTGTATTGTGCAATCTCATCTAGTGTTCTAGGCATTTTATAAACTCTACAAGCTACGTATAATGCAGCAGCTACTATAGATTCTATAGCTCTACCCCTCACAGCACCTCTCTCAACAGCTTTCCTATATATAGATGCTGCATGCTCCTTAACAGCTCTAGGAAGTCCTAATTGATCAGCTAATCTCTCAAGTTCTGCAGCTGCTTGAGTGATATTCCTATCAATACTATCCTGAATTCTAGTCCTTATCTGCCACTTCCTCCACCTCATAACCTCTAACCTCCTCTTAAACTCTAACCTCTTACCCATAGCATCCCTATCCCTCCAATCAATAACTGTTGAGAGACCACCATCATGGATTGTTGGAGATAATGGAGACCCTGTCCTACTCCTCTTCTCCCTCTCCTCCGGAGTAAAAGCCCTCCATTCAGGACCTTGATCTACAACTCTCTCCTCAATAACCTCACCAGTATCAATACAGATATACTCACCTCTACTCTCATCGTAAACTATCTTATCTGGAGGACATTCCCTTGACTCCATAACCTTTTCAGACATAAACACTACCTCATATAAGTAAAGTTTTTAAACTGTTTCACAGTCTTTTAAACTTTTCGATTCAGTGCTTATAAATTTTTATAAAAATAAAATACTTAAAACCCAAGTATGAATTACTCTTATGGGGTGCCGCCGTAGCTCAGCCAGGTAGAGCGCCGGCCTTGTAAGCCGGTGGTCGCGGGTTCAAATCCCGCCGGCGGCTCCAAATACAAACACAGAATCGTTGTTTTCAATGGAAATCTTGCCGACTCTTATCAATGTTTTAATTTCTCGGAGTAAAAAACACCGACCGAGATGGTCTTGACTAGCTCAGCGTATATCGAGGGATTGTTAACGTTTCCAAGCTTAGCAAAAATTGCTGGGTATATGCTATTAAGAAACAAGTAAAATGTTCTCGA
>CAZZLT010000016.1:0-35357 GCA_964655125.1 uncultured Desulfurococcaceae archaeon
TGTTGTTAATGTTTGAGTTATTGTTGTTGGAGTACCTACAGTAGTAGTTATAGTTACAGTCTTAGGTGGTGGTACTGCTGTAGTACCTGCGAAGTAACCAACAACACCAGCAACAACAACAATCAAAACAACTAATACGGCTACTAAAATAGATGAAACCTTAAGCAGACACTAATCACGCCTTAATAACATCTACTTCTAAAATTTAAATCTTCATGATTAGTACTATTAGCTAATGTCTAAGGTTGCTGGGTTCTTAACAACTTCACCATTTCGGATCTTTACGTATTCTCCTTCAGAAACACTTACGGATCCGTTGACTATGACGTAATCTATACCTGCTGGGTAGTTATTAGGGTCTTCAAAAGTAGCTCTATCCTCAACATTCTTAATATCTAGTATTACTAAATCAGCTTTAAACCCAGGTGCTATTATACCTCTATCATTAAGTCTTAACTTCTGTGCAGGTATTGAAGACATCTTAGCTATAGCTTCCTCTAAACTTAATATCCCTAAGTCTTTAACATACCTCTTAATAACTCTAGGGAATGTACCGAAGAATCTTGGGTGTGGTTTACCTATACCGGGTGGGATGACTAGGGAGTCAGAACCTATGAGTGAGTATGGTTGTTTAAGCCCGTATATCAGGTCTTCCTCACTCATGAAGTGCATTACCATTAAAGTCCTACCCTGATCACTACATATTAAGTCGAAGATTATGTCGTATGGGTTCTTACCTAACTCCCTACTTAACTCTAATATATTCCTACCTTCACAAGACTTACAACTCCATGAGTAAGATATGACTATATCATCCCATCTAAGTATGCTGAGTAAGTTCTCCCAGTCAGAACTACTCTCTACTAACTTTATAACCTCCTCCCTAAACTCCTTATCACTTAACTTAGATATCAGTTTATCAAGTCCGTCCTTATATAGTGGTTGAGGGAGTAACGCTGTTAGAGATGTAGAACCAGCTGTGTATGGGTAGATATCGTAGTTGACTTCAACACCGTACTCTCTATACTTCTTTATTAAGTCAATAACTTCTCTAACCTTACCCCAGTTAGACCTACCAGCAGCTTTTAAATGACTAATCTCTACAGGTAACCTAGCATTTAAACCTACCTCTAACGCTTCTTTAACAGCATCTAGTAATTTATGAGATTCACTCCTGATATGTGTTGAGTATATACCGCCATAACTACTTACTATCTTAGCTAACTCTACTAACTCGTTAATTGATGCGTAAGAACTTGGTGGGTAGATAAGACCTGTAGATATACCGAAAGCTCCTGACTTCATAGCATCTACGGTTAACTCCTTCATAATTCCTAAAGCTTCACTACTTAAGTAGTCAGTAAATCCAGCGGCATTGATACGTAGTGTTCCGTGACCTACTAGAGGGACTATATTAACAGCTGGTTTAATCCTCTCTAAAGTCCTTAAGTACTCATCAAATGAATTCCAAGTAATATCTACTGATATACCTAGAGAGAGCTGACTCCAGAACCTCTTAACATCATTTAAAGACTTAGGTAGTACTGGAGCTGCTGAAAAACCACAATTACCTATAACTATAGTTGTGACCCCCTGCATCAGAGAGTTTAGAGCTTCGGGAAATGCTATGATTGATATGTCTGAATGATTATGCATATCTATAAATCCAGGAACTACGTACTTACCCTTAACATCTATAACCACATCACTACTTACATTCTTTAAATATCCGATACGGACTATACGTCCATCCCTTACAGCAATATCTGTTTCAAACCATGTTTGACTCACACCTGTAATGACCTTACCATTCCTTAAGATCAGGTCATAACTCGTTAAAACCACCGTTAATTAATTAACTGATCATTAATATAGTTACTTCCTTAACTCACCTATTAAGTGTTTAACCTCAGGTAGTATTAACTTCTTAAGTGCTAACTCTACTGCTTGAGGAGATCCTGGAGTTAAGAAAATCACTGAGTTATTAGATACACATGCGTAATTCCTCGTAAGTATTGCTGCTGAACCGAAGTGTAAGTAGGTTAAATACCTAAATAACTCACCATACCCTGGTAACATCCTACTACAGAACTTAACTACTGTATCAGCGGTAATATCCTTCTTACTAATACCTGTACCACCAGTTATTAATAACACATCACATAACATTAAACACTTCATAATCTCCTCAGACAGTACTTCACCATCATTCGGTACTACCTTACTAAGTATTAACTCATGTCCGGAGTTACTGATTAAGTCCTTAACAAGAGGACTTATATCATCATTTTTTAAACCCTTAAATACGGTATCACTAGTAACGATTAAGCAGAACTTAACCTTTACATCACTCCATAACTCCCTATGTTCTTCAACGGGCATTAGGAGAACCTGATCTAGATGATTTAAGGTATTCCTCAACAATATCATAACCGAATAACTGTTTAAACCTCTCCCTACCTTCTTTAGTCATCATTGATGGATTCCATGGTGGGTTAAATGTTATGTTAACCTTCACATCCTTCACCCCCTCCACACCCCTAACATAATTAATAACTTGCTGAACTACAAATACCGTTATAGGACATGCTGGAGTTGTTAGAGTCATATCTATATACACTACGTTACTCTCATCAACATCAACTCTATAGATCAGTCCTAAATCATAGATGTTTATAGGTATTTCAGGGTCGTATATAGTTTTAAGAACGTTTACTACACGACTAATTAACTCTTCCTTACTCATTAATCTAACCCCGAGTTAACTCTGTGAATTACCTAATTTAAGTTATAATTATTCTTAAGATACATCCTTCTTAGGATTATTAAGGGGGTTATTAAAGTAAGTTACCTGTAATAAGTGGTTAGGAATTCTAATAGTAATATTTATAAATTGCTAAGTATTCAATTGTGTAGGTTTTGAGGTGTATTGTAGTGTTAAGAGGTTTTCATGGGACAACAACTGTAGGTATAGTAGTAAATGATGGTGTAGTGTTAGCAGCTGATAAAAGAGCTAGTAGTGGGTTATACGTAGCTCATAAAGCTGTTAAGAAGATTATTAGGATGGATGATAGAGCTGCTCTTACGATAGCTGGGTTAGTAGCTGATGCTCAAACACTAGCTGACTTCTTAAGAATTGAAATCTTACGTCGTAAGGTGATGTACGGTTACACACCATCGTTGAGGTCTTTAGCATACCTACTATCGTTGATCCTTAACTCATCAAAGTATTACCCATATATAGTTCAGTTACTCTTAGGAGGTTATGATGATAGACCTAGACTATACGCTATAGAGTTATTCGGTGATGTTGTTGAGGAGGATTACGCAGCTACTGGTTCTGGATCACCTATAGCTATAGGTATCATAGAAAGTAATTATAGGAGGGATATGCCTATTGACGAAGCTTTAAACCTAGCAGTTAAGGCAGTATCAGCATCTATAGCGAGGGATGTCTTCACTGGTGAGGCTGTAGACACAGTCGTTATAACTAAAGATTCCTACAAAGAATATAACTTTAAAATCAGGTGATATTTAGCTACATGACGTCTGTAGATAAAGTTAGACAGTTAATAGTTTCTGAGATCTTAAGTCAGATACCTAAGGAAGCTCAGGTAACTAAGATAGAATTTGAAGGTCCTGAAATAGCTGTTTACGTGAGGAATGTTAACTTCGTAGTAGAGAAGGATGAGATAGTCAAGAATATAGCTAAGACTATTAGGAAGAGGATAGTAGTTAGAGTTGATGAGAGTAGTAGGAAGCCTGAGAAGGAAGTTATTAAATACCTACTAAATACTGTTGCTTCTGAAGCTAAGTTAACAGAAGATGATATAAGCTTTGATAGAGTGTTAGGTGAGGTAGTTATAACTACTCCAGAACCTAAGTACTTCTATATGAATAATAGGGTACTGTATAAGAAGATATTTATAGAGACTGGTTGGAGACCTAAGATAGTTAGGAAACCACCACTTAAATCAAGGATTCTAGACTCAGCACTGAAGTACTTAATTAGTGAGAGTGATGAGAGGTTAAAGATATTAAGAAGTATTGGTGAGAGGATACATAGGGATACGTTATTTAAGGATAGGTATGTTAGGGTAACAGCTTTAGGAGGTTTTATGGAGGTTGGTAGGTCAGCAATACTTGTTGAGACTTCTGAGAGTAAAGTGTTATTAGACTTTGGTTTCAACCCTAACGCACCTGACGCTACATCATCAATGCCTAGAATTGACGCTATAGGTATTAGCCCTGAAGAATTAGATGCTGTAGTAGTAACACACGCACATCTAGACCACTGTGGGTTAATACCCTTCCTGTTTAAGTATGGTTATGAGGGTCCTGTATATACTACAGAAGCTACTAGGGATTTAATGATCCTCCTCCAGTTAGACCTACTAGATATATCTAAACGTGAGGGTAAGCCACTACCATTCGATCTAAAACACGTACATAAGGCCTTACTACATACTATACCGTTAAAGTATAATGAAGTTACTGATATAGCTCCAGATATAAGGTTAACCCTATACGATGCTGGACACGTACTCGGTTCTGCTATAGCCCACCTACATATAGGTAACGGCCTACACAACATAGTATACACAAGTGATTTCAAGTATGGTAAGACTAGACTCTTAAATAGAGCTAATGATGTATTCCCAAGAGTTGATACTTTGATAATGGAGGCTACTTACGGAGGTGTTGAACAACCGTCTAGGGAGGAAGCTGAGGTGAAGTTCATAGAGATTGTTAAGAAGACTGTAGAACGTAAGGGTAAGGTCTTAATACCTACATTATCTGTTGGTAGGGCGCAGGAGGTTATGGTGATACTAGCTAATGCTATGGAGTCTGGACTCATACCTAAAGTCCCAGTATATATTGAGGGTATGATAAATGAGGTTACAGCAATACATACAGCATATCCGGAGCTACTATCTAAGGAGTTGAGAGAGAAGATATACTCAGGTTTAAACCCATTCACTTATGAGATGTTTAAGGTATTATATGATAGGAGTGCTAGGGAGGAGATCGTAGAATATAACGAACCATCAATAATTATGGCTACCTCAGGGATGTTAACAGGTGGTCCAGCTGTTGAGTACTTCAGACTTATGGCTTCAGATCCTAAAAACTCTATAGTATTCGTTAACTACCAGGTTGAGGGTACTTTAGGGAGGAAGGTGAGGGACGGTATTAAGGAGGTTCATATGGTGGTTGAGGATAAACTCCAGGTTATTAAGGTTAATATGGAGGTATACTCAATTGAGGGATTCTCAGGACATTCAGATCATAGGCAATTAATTAGGTATCTGAAGAATTTAATTTCCTCAGGTCTAAAGCCTAAGAGGTTGGTAGTAAATCATGGGGAACCAGAGAATATAAGGAAGTTTGTTAATGAGGTGATGAAGATAAGGAAGGAGATCTATGAAGATCTTGAAGTCTACGCACCTAAGGTTTTAGAGTCCTTAACGTTAGTTATATGATGTCCCTACCACCTCTCCACCCATGCCTACCGACTAGAGGTACGAAGATACAGGGGGTATCCTTCTCAATCTTAATATTGTTGTTTAAGTCTTTAGTAACTATTGTTAAGTACTGTATGTAGAGGTCACCTACCGGTATGACTAACCTACCACCAGGTTTTAACTGGTCTATTAATGGTTTAGGTATTTCCGGTGCAGCTGCTGTTACAATGATCCTATCATACGGTGCTTCAGCCTCATAACCTAAAGTACCATCACCATGTATTACAGTAACTCTACTTGAGTATCCAGCCTTCCTTAAATTCTCCCTAGCAAACTCTACTAACTCCTTAATTATTTCTATAGTGTATACATGACCTGAATCACCTACTATCTCAGCCAGTATAGCTGCTTGATACCCAGAACCAGTACCGACTTCAAGGACTTTATCACCTTCTCGAGGGTCTAACACCTCAGTCATTAAAGCTACCATATGTGGAGCACTGATTGTCTGCCCATAACCTATAGGTAGTGGGGTATCGACGTAAGCGTAATCTCTTAGGCTAGGTGGGATGAAGAGTTCTCTAGGGACTTTATACATAGCCTTAATAACCTTCTCAGACCTAAGTACACCAGCTCTAACAAGCTCGTTAATCAACTCCTCCTTAGTCCTCCGGTACTCTATACCTCAACAACCAATAGTAATGTCTACTAAAGACTATTAAATCTTAAATACTTTAGTATAGGTCTTCAATTAATGATGTTAACTATGGTTGGGGTAGGGGAGGACTTATCTACGTGTATCTCTTCAGAATTCCTAATAGTTAGTGGTCATAGGAATTTAAGAGCTACTCATAGGACAACCCTAGAATTCACTAAGGAGGACTACCTAACAGAACGTGGGGACTGTATAGTAGGTATCTCAGCTACTAAGGCATTGAAGGACTTCAACACATCATTTAAGGAATTAGTTAGGAGGTCTACGTCAGTAATCATAACTATGATATTAACTCCTAACGGTATCTACGATATTATAGTAGGTAGAGGTGATGAAAGACTAACTTACGAAGATGATATCAAGATAATAATTAGGAAGTCTGATTACGTCTGTAGAGCTACAGCTGCTGTGAGGTCTGATAAAGCTGCTGTAGATTTAAGACGTGATTTAATTAATTATTTAAGGTGTGAGGGTTCTAAAGCATTAGTTATTATGTTAGTACTAGATTTAAATTGCTTCTGGAGCTCTCCACTCCCCCCAAACTTCCCTTAAGACCTTACTCACATCACCTAATGTTGCTTTACTACGTATTGCCTCTAGTATGTATGGGAATATATTAACTTCAGAATTCTCAGCAGCTCTCATAACGTCGTCTAAAGCCCTCATAACCTTAACGTTATCCCTCTCACTCTTAAACTTACTTAATCTATCGATAACCCTCTTCCTAACTTCAGGATCTACTCTAAGTATCTTAACCTTAGGTACTCCTGGCTCTACTAATACGTTAACACCTATTATAGGTATCTCACCCTTCTCAACCTTAACTTGATACTCATACGCTGCCCTAGCTATCTCCCTCTGAGGATATCCTAACTCTATAGCTCTTAACATACCACCCATCCTATCAATTTCATCAATTATCTTCCAAGCCCTCCCCTCAATCTCATCAGTTAACCATTCAATATAGTAGGAACCACCTAACGGGTCTATAGTATCTACAACCCCGGACTCGTAAAGTATTACTTGTTGAACCCTTATAGATAGTTTAACAGCTTCCTCACTAGGTAGTGAGAGTGCTTCATCGTATGAATTAACATGTAGTGATTGAGTACCTCCTAACACTGCTGCTAACGCCTGTATAGTGGTTCTAATGATGTTTACCTCAGGCTGCTGAGCTGTTAGGGTAACACCTGCTGTCTGAGTATGGAATCTCAACATCATAGATCTAGGGTCTTTAGCACCGAATCTCTCCTTCATAATCTCAGCCCACATCCTCCTAGCAGCTCTGAACTTAGCTACTTGCTCGAATAGGTTAGTCCTTGCTGAGAAGAAGAATGAGAGTCTAGGTGCGAAGGAATCTACAGGTATCTTACCCCTCTCTAAAACCCACTTAACATACTCTATAGCATCAGCTAATGTGAACGCTACCTCCATAGCTGGTGTTGCCCCAGCCTCCTCAAAGTGGTAACCGCTAATACTTATTGAATTCCATCTAGGCATTTCCTTAGCACAGAATATTATAGCATCTGTTGAGTACCTCATAGACTGTTCTGGAGGGTATATATAGTTCTTCCTAGCTATATACTCCTTAAGTATGTCGTTCTGTATAGTACCGTCGAGGACAGCTCTAGAGATACCTCTAGACTCAGCAACTAGTACATACATAGAGAGGACTTCAATAGCTGTAGCGTTTATAGTCATAGACGTTGAGATCTTATCCATAGGTATATCCTTAAACACTATATCCATCTCAACAACAGTTGGCATTGAAACCCCCACCTTCCCAACCTCATACCAAGCCCTCCTATCATCAGGGTCTAGACCTAACTGTGTTGGTAGGTCGAAAGCCATACTGAGGCCTGTCTGACCAACACTTAATAAATACTTAAACCTCTGGTTAGTATCCTCAGCACTCCCGTAACCAGCATACTGTCTTATAGTCCATGGACGGCCTCTATACATTGTTGGGTAGATACCGCGTGTGAATGGATACGTACCAGGAAACCCTAACTTATCTATGTAGTCCCACTTCTCTAAATCTAATGGTGTGTAGAGCCTCTTAACAGGGATACCCTCCTCAGTTAAGAACTCCTTCTTCCTTTCAGGGAACTTCTTTAAAAAAGGTTCTAAGAATTCCTTCTCCCACTCAATCATTCTCTGAAGTACTTTCTCGCTCAGGGGTCCTCACCTCAGTTAACACCTCAATCAATACACCACCAGTTGATTTAGGATTTATGAAGTTTATCTTCCTAGAACCTCCAGCAACTAACTTAGGTTGAGGGTATGTTAGCTGTAGACCTGCTCTAACTAACTCATCACAAACTCTATCAACATCATCTACTTGGAAAGCTATGTGGTGTATACCCTCACCCCTCCTCTCTATAAACTTAGATATAGTTGAGTCAGGTTTAGTCCCCATAAGTAACTCGATCTTAACACCTCCAGCATCAAACATAGCTATCTTAACACCCTCCTCTACAACCTCCTCAACACCTAGTAACTTCAGCTTAAGTACATCCTTATACAACTTCATAGTAGTGTCTAAATCCTTAACAGCTATTCCAATATGATGGAGTCTCATATTTAACCCCCTAAGTAGTCTTCCTAGATAGGTTAATAGCCTTATTAAATAAGTCGATAATGTCTCTCAATAGAGTACCTGGACCGCATACAGCGTATACCCCTAACTTCTTTAACTCATCAACATCTTCTGGCGGTATAATACCTCCAACGATTACAGGTATGTTAAGTCCTTTCTCCTTCATAAGCTTGATAACATCCTGAACTAACTCTAGATGTGACCCTGACAGTATGCTTAACCCAATAACACTTACGTCCTCTTCAATAGCTGCCTTCACAATATCCTCAGGTGTTTGATGAACACCTAAGTACACGACCTCAAACCCTGCATCCCTTAAAGCTCTTGCAACCACTTTAGCCCCTCTATCATGACCATCTAAACCTAACTTAGCTACTAAGACCTTAGCTTTCTTAGGACTTTGTTGATGTACTTCAAAAACTTGAACACTCATAGATTACCCAAGATACATATCAACACGAGATTTAAAATAGTTTAGCAGTTCTAGAAGTAGTTATCTAGTTAGAGTAGCTATGAAGAACCCCTCACACTCATGTATATGAGGCATTAACCTCATTAAACTCTCGTAGAAATTAACTACTGGGTATCCCTTACCAACCCAAGTAATAGCTCTAAACAGCTTAACATCACTTAAATCTAACTTAGAGATTATGAACTCCCCCTCCTCAGGTAGTATAGAACATGTTGAGAATGTTACGTAATCAGCTAGTCTCAACGCATTACTTAATAACTTACTCTGAATAATACTGTTATGTAAGACCTTACCCTTAGTTAATGATAGCTTAATTCCAGGGTCCTTATGTACAGCACCTGAGTTACTACATGGTGCATCAACTAATGCTTTATCAAAACGTCTAAGACTAATAGTTGTAGAGTCAGAATGTATTAAGGAGACTTTACTTAAATCAACTCCTAACTTCTTAAGTAGATTCCTCATAATGTTTAACCTCTTTAAACTCTTATCACAAGCTACCACCTTAGCTCTATTCTCAGACAACATCATGATTAATGAGGTCTTTAAACCAGGTGCTGCTGTTAAGTCTATGATACTCTCATTAAATCCTGGTTTAAGTGCTTCAACAACTACAGCACTTGCTAGGTCTTGAGGAACTACCTTAAACTCCTTAACAGGTTTTAACATCCTAATAGGTCTCTTAGAATTCAATACCTTAACCATGTATGGGACTTCCTTAGAAACTATAAACTCAACACCTTCTAACTCAAGCTCTCTTAAAACACTCTCCTCAGAAGTCCTTAAAGTATTTACCCTTAACCACCAGACCCTACTATTCATAGCGTTAAGAACATTACTAACCTCATCCACACCGAGTATGTTAACTAACTCATCTACAAACCATTTAGGGTAAGAGTAAATACAGTATAACTCATTAACTACTACGTACTTCTTATCCAGCCATAGTCTAGCAAGCTCTCTATAACTTACTTCTTCATCCCCGACATAACATTTAAGTTTGAAGTAATCTGAGATGAAGTTCTTAACTAAGTTGTAGAGTTCCTCACGTTCTTCTAACCCCTTAACACACCTACCCCTACATACTCTCTTAAACGCTACATCAACAGATACGTGATGTTCCTTAACCTCGTAGAGAATCTTAGCAAGTATATCAACTACTCTCCTACTACCTCTAATCATATGCTAGTTAACAACTCCGTATTAGTCAGTGAGGGTCCCATAAATCATCACTTCATTCACTGACGGTTACATCATCTAATAAGTAGAGGATTTAAAGGATTAATAAAGATTTATTAACTTAGACTCCAGTCTTGAGTAGATGATGAAGCCGCTCCAAAATGATTAAATGAATAACCCACGACGATCTGAGTATAATGTAATGAACTACTCAATAACTTCTGCAGCACTACCTGTGTGTGCGACCTTAACTAAAGCGTCTATACCACACCTACTATAGGATTCCTTAATAGATTTAGATACTTTCTTAGCTACTTCCTCATCTTCACATAGAGCTAGTAGTGAAGGACCTGCACCACTTATCGCTACACCGTAAGCACCGCTTGCTAATGCCTCCCTCTTAACGACCTCATAACATGGTATGTGTGGAGCTCTAGCAGGTTCTACTATATAGTCCTCCATACCGTACCCAGCCAACCTGTAATTACCCGTTAAGAAACCAGCTACTAAAGCTGCTAACTTAGCAGAATTCTTAACAACATCTCTTAACTCTACATACCTTGGTAAGACACTCCTCATAATAGCTGTTTTATTAGGTGGCATTGTAATTAATGGAGTTGCTACGACGAAGCATGAGTATATGTTAAACCTCGCTGTCTTAATAGGTTTTAAAGAGAGTAGTAGGACTAAACCACCTAGTAAGCTAGCAGATACGTTATCGTAATGTGCTTCACCAGCAACTACAGCTTCAGCCTTCCCCCCAATCTCTATAACCTCCTCATTACTTAACTCTATATCTAATGCTGAAGTTAGAGCTTTAAGAGTAGCTATTGCTGAAGCTCCACTACCCCCTAAACCAGCTGATGGTGGTATCCCCTTCCAAAGCCTTATGTGGACATCAACATCTCTCCTCCCTACATAATTTAGTAACTCCTTAGCAGCAGCAACACATGTATTTAAACTCCTATCAACTAATTCTGCGAATACTCCTTCAACCCTCTCTAACACTACAGAACCACTACCGTTCCTAACTAAACTAACCTCTACCTCATCATAATAAGCATCAAGTGCTACTGCAACTATGTCGAAGCCTGAACCTAGATTAGCTGAACTACAGTAAGCTCTAGCTCTTACAGTACTCACTCAACCCACCTTAAGTACTTAATCACTACCTCAGAATTAAAATATTCATAGTTCTTATCAGTATATGATGTAGGATTTATATAATCTATGACATCATTACCTACAATCCCTACAGAGTTATAACTCCTACTACTACTCACATCACTACACCCCCTCTAATCGGTTTTCATAGCTTAATATGTTTTGTAATACACTCGCTACATAAATTATTACTATAGGTAATACCTCAAGAATAATTACTTAAGCTAAAGATAACACTTAATTACTAACTATGTTAAATACTATTCAACTACCTAACATTAGTACTATGGTTAACGTTTTATGAACTGCTCCTTATCTTTAATGTATTTGAGGGCCTTCCTTAAAGAACCTGTAATTCTTAAGGGTATTATAAGTACTTTAGTATCCCTAACACTCTTAACAACTCCTAATGATGCTAAGACCTTATACTTGTATATATGTGTGAACTTTATCACCCCTATATTTAAGTTTTCGTCGTAGTAGGATAACGATATAGACGCTCTTGCTAGATGTATATCCCCGAAGATCTTCTTGAAGGTATTCCTTACCTCTTGTTCTAACTCCCCCTTACCTACACTCTTACTACTTAAGACTTCAAAGACTATATACCTCTTCCTAAGCTTCCTCTTACTCTTTAACGTGTTTAATACCTTAATAATTAACTTACTACTAACAGCATTAGTTAACATCTTAAGCTTTCTATCAACTCTATACATATATATCGCTAACGTTAACACTACTACTAACGATATTAACGATATCACTAATTCAAACTCCACTTCCTACCATCCTTAAGATCTTCATAGGTACTCCTGTTAAAGCTTTAATAGCTACTAACTCACTCAATCCTAACTCCTTAAGTAGTGCTATTAGTTGTATAGGGTGGATTAACTCGTACTCATCCCCAGCATAACTACTAACTACTAACTCAATATCACCTCTCTCAACATACGGTAGGAGTTTAAGGAAGTTCTTTAAGTACGTATAGTTGATTGAGTTATTACTTATGAGTTCCTTAACTGAGAGTTCTATAGGTATTCTACAACTTCTTAAGGCGTTTATATGTTTCTTCCTAATCCCGGTTAAAGCGTCCTTAGCTATACGTATTAAATGACATCTACCTCTTAAACTCGTTAAAGCTTTAATCATTGTTGGTTGGTCGATTTCATAAACTATTAAATGACTTCTTAACCCTTCGTAAGTAGTGATCGGCTTCCCCATATACTTATAAGTAACTCTGGGTAGGACCTTCAACCTGTTAAACTCATTACTAACTACATCTACACCCTCTATAGCTACTGCTACATACCCTAACTTAGAAGCTATTCTCAGTAAGTTACTTAAGTCTACATTCTTGTAAGGCTTTATGTTTAAATCTACATAAGTATTCAGCAAGTCTTAATCAACTCTGTTAGAAACTTCTTAAGGTCTTCAACAGTTCTACACCCCTCTACAGTTACTAATATCTTGATAACGTCATTACCGTCACGGATAGTTATCCTCCCCATATACGCTTCCTGCTTCCCTAACCTTATATGGAGGTGTGAACTAGTATCTCCAACCCTACTATCTAATGATATTAGTAATATGTTTTTATCACTCTCACTTAAGGAGCATATGAGGTACTTTAATGTTTCGTAGGCTAAGTCACTATGTAATTCAACCCCATAAATCCTTATCTCATTACCGTGGTGACCCATCACTACCTCCTCACCAATACTTAATGATTTCCTCATACTTAGGGGGAGTATGTTAAGTAATGATGACTTAACCCTACTCTGGTCTTCAGTAGCGTGTGCAAAGACACTAGCTTTAAAATGTCTGACTCTGAAGGTCTTATCCATAAAATTACACTTACTTCTCAATACCTAGGTCTTCATATACTTTCTTAGGGGCTATTAACCTAGCCCCTCTTGAGGCTTCATGTCTTTTCTTAAGCATCCTCTCCTTCTGCTTCTTCCTCCACTTCCACTTATGAGTACCTCTTAAACCTCTATTACCTAGTAAACCACGCATCTTCCTACCAGCAGCTGTCTTACCCCTATATACCCTACCCCTATGTTGAGGTTCTACTATCCATGATATATCCTTATCTGCTTTTATTGCCGGGTGGTGAGGGTCTACTAATATAACCTCAAAATACTTGTATATCCCGTCCTCACCTACGTAGTAACTACCTAAGACTTCTAAATTAGGGTACTTATCATTAGCTCTCTCCTCAGCTATTAACTTATCAGGTTTTGCTGGGGCGTACCCGTAAACACCCATCCTCTTAGGCCTACGACCGCTATCAGGTCTAGGTCTGTTTAAACCTCCCTTCCTAACTTTAACCCTAACAACTACGAAACCTTGCTTAGCTTCATAACCTATAGCTCTCGCCCTATCAAGTCTAGTTGGTTTATCAATCCTAACTACTGTCGGTTCCCTACGCCATTCAATTAACCTAGCTCTAATTACATCATCTAGAACTTCCTCTCTATTCTTCCAGGTCTCAGCGATGTAGTGGTACATTGATTTAGCCATATACTACACCGTATATACAGCATTCTATTTAGTCTACTAAATTAAAAACTTAACTAAGTTAAATACTTTAGATTAACTAGTTTGATTATTTATTTACGACTTAAGCGTATCAGTATTAGGTGGGTGTGATACCTCCGAAAACACCTTTAGTAGGTGTTATAGGGAAGACTAATGTAGGGAAGTCAACGTTTTTCTCGGCAGTTACTTTAATTCAGGTTAAGATAGAGAATAGACCGTTCGTAACTATAGAACCTAATATAGGTGTAGGTTATGTAAGGACTTTATGTGTTCACTCAATACTTAAGCTGAGTAGGTGTGATCCTCAGAACTCTATATGTTTAAGAGGTTATAGGTTCATACCTGTAAAGTTAATAGATGTTGCAGGTCTTATCAGGGATGCTCATAAGGGTAGGGGTTTAGGTAATAAGTTCTTAGATGATTTAAGACAGGCAGACGTACTACTACATATAGTTGATGTTTCAGGTAGTACTGATGAGGAGGGTAATTACGTCGGTGTAGGGAGGCATGACCCGTTAGTAGATATAGAGGCTATAGAGTTTGAAATTGATGAGTGGTTCTACAGTGTGATATCTAGGGATTGGGTAAGGTTGAGTAGGACTTTAGATACACTCTCATACGATAAAGCTATAGAATACCTTACTCAGAAGCTTTCTGGGATATCTATAAGGAAGGAACATGTAGTAAGAGCTATTAAGGATGTAAGACTTGATAACACTAAATTCACTTCATGGCGTGAGGAGGAGTTAAGGATGTTTGCTAAGTCTTTAAGGAGTATCTCAAAACCTATAGTTATAGTTGCTAATAAGATGGACTTACCTGGGGCAGAGGATAATTTAGTACGTATTAGGAGGGAACTACCTGATAGGATCGTAATCCCAACTAGTGCTGAGTATGAGTTAGCTTTAAGGAGGGCTAGTAAGTCAGGACTTATAGATTACTTACCAGGTGATAGTAGGTTTACTGTAGTTAGAGGTGATGTGTTAACACCTAAGCAGAAGGAGGTGCTTCAAAGGATTGAAGACTTCATGAGGAGGTATGGAGGTACTGGTGTTCAGGAAGTATTAAACACAGCTATATTTAATGCCCTCAACATGATTACTGTATACCCTGTCGAAGACGCTAGTAAATTAACTGATAGTAGGGGGAATATCCTACCTGATGCTTACTTAGTCCCTAGAGGTACTACTGCCTTAGAACTAGCGTATATGGTACATACAGACTTAGGTAAGGGGTTCCTCTACGCTGTATTAGCTAAGGATAAGAAGAGGGTTGGGAGTGATTACGTACTCAATGACGGTGATATAGTTAAGATAGTATCTGCTTTAGCCCACGGGTAACTCAACACATACTAACTAAAACACCGTTATACTTAAGTATGCTTCTTGGGGGGACATCATCAGTAACTACAACACCTGGGTAAATCCATGAGTAAGCACCGATCTTAACTCCTGGGAATACCGATACGTTAACTCCAGTCCTTACATACCCACCTATGAATGCACCTAACTTCCTCCTACCACTATCTTCTAAAACCCCCTTAACTCTCACTTTAACGGTCTTCTCATCAAATCTTAGATTTGCTAGTATTGTCCCAGCACCTAAGTTACTACCTTCACAAACTACTGAGTCCCCTACATATGATTGATGTGAGATGTGTACGTCCTCCATAACGATACTTTCCTTAACCTCAACGTTAAAACCTATCTTAGAGTTATCTAAGACTACAGTATAGGGTCTTATATATGCGTTAGGGCCTACAGTAACTCCATGACCTATGTATGCAGGGCCTACTATATAACTACCTGAGAGTACCTCAGCTCCTTCCTCAATAATTACAGGTCCTTTAATAGTTACACCACTCTCTACAAAACCTTTAATTACTTGAGTATTAACATCTTCTAACTCTAGCTTATTAACTTCTATTAGAGACCAAGGCCTCCCAACATCTAACCATTCATTAACTACTAAATACTTAAACTCTATACCGTTATCTATCATTAACTGAATAGTAGATGTTAATTCGTACTCACCTCTTACTGAAACTTCAGTCTTCTCTAAGAACTTCATCACGTCTTTAGTGAATCTGTAAATACCTGCGTTAACGTAATTGCTTAAGTACTCCTTAGGTTTTTCAACAACCTTAACAACCTTACCCCCACTAACGACTACGACACCATACTTACTAGGGTCTTTAACTTCTGAAACACTTACTACGTTACCTCTATAACTTATTAAGTCTTTTAAAACCTTAGATGATTTAAAGTATATATCCCCGTATACGGTGATGAAGTCCTCACTCTTAACGTATGGAACAGCATTTAACAGTGCATGTGCTGTACCTAGTGGGGGGTCTTGATTTACGAAGACGTACTCTATACCTAAGCTACTACATAATCTCTCAACAGAGGATCTGACTTTATCACCCATATAACCAACTACTACTACGATCCTACGTACCCCGACATCATATAACTTCATTATATGGTCTTCAATTAATTTCCTGTTGAGTATAGGGATTAATGTCTTAGGCCTCGTATTAGTTATTGGTTCTAGACCTAGACCCTTACCACCGGCTAGTATTACTGCATCCGTAAAACACACCTGATTAGGATTTAACGTATAAGTTAATTAACTTTAAACATTATTTAACGTTTACGACTCCGGTTTCTGAGGTACTATCACTGCCTTCTTAACTCCTTCAGGGGTCTGAATAGTGAGTAATTTAGACTTGTATATCTCGACTTTACGGAGTGGGTATATCTTCTTAGCTCTCTGGAATACTTCATTAGCTAGATTACCGAATACCATAGCCTGGACTAACTCATCTAATGTCTTATTACTAGCTTCATTAAAGATGACCTCACTTATTATCTTCCTAATAGCTCTCCTCTGAGACGACTTACACCTAAATGCTGTTAAAACTACCCCAGTAATCCTTAAACCGTACCCATCCTTAGTAGTTACGTTAACTATAGCTGCTACCTTACTACTCTTCCTCCTAATTATACTCTTCATGTAATCCCTAGCTAGTTCATGACCCTTAAACCTAGTGTAGACTATATCATCTTTTACCTCATAAGCTTGAAACTTCAGATGTATATGTACTTGTGAGAAATCCCCTGTTAAATCAAATAAAGTTACCTCGAATGTCCTACCGAGTAACTTCCACGGCTTATCAGCTGGTGTAGTAGCTATCACTACATTCCCGAATACTGACGGTGCTAGTACAGTATACCACTGCTTCATCCTCCACTTATCCTTAACTACAGCTCTTGAAGACACTTACTTAGACACCTTCAATAACATAGGAGTAGGAGTTTATAAGAGTTGTTAATGTGAATTGAAGTACAGGATTGTTTTAACTGAGGAGTGGTAGGTCCTTCACGTACTAAGTGTTTAGGACTTTATGAATCACCATCACTTACGGTTGGATTAGAACATATATGTTCCTGTTTGAAATATTATCGTGACGATGTACTCTTGACGTCAGTAAACGTGTTTAAGAGTGTGGGGGACTTAATAATTAAGTTAGTTAGTGAGGGGAAGAAGGGTGGTAAGGTAAGGGTAGTGACTTCATATGATATAGACTCTGTAGTAGCTGCAGGTATTATTCTAAAGTACTTACAACAGAATGATATTAGATTCGAGTACTTAACAGTACTTGATGTAGAGAGTACTTCAGTCTTAGATGACGTACCTACGATAGCTATAGATGTAGGTGTGAAGGATTTGAAGAGGTCTTTAAGTCTTATTAGGAGTGAACGTATGGATTTACGTAAGTTAGGGACTATTTATGAGGTGTTAACACCATACTACTCCTACACTATCTTTAAAGCTCTTGAGGATTTTATGATCGTGACAAATGACGTTAGGTATTACGTCCTTGCATCAATGTTAAGTAGGTTTACACCGAGGGTAAGATATCAACAAGTAGATGAGTTACTTAAGAATTACTTAAGAGAGTTAAGTGATTTAAACATTATTAAAGTTGTTAGAGGGCCTAAACTCTTTAATTACTCTGTATATGATTTAAACGTAGTCTTAAGTAGGAGTTTGGATTTATTCGTACCGAGGTATTCAGGTGTTAAAGATCTTAAAGGTTTAAGTGAAGAAGACTTAATCAAGTATGTGATGGATTGTATATCAGTCTTTACTCAGATGAAGTTCTCATCTAATGACTTAATAGGTGATAACTACATAATTACTCAGGAGTGGGTGTTTAAGGACGTATATGAGTTACTGTATGCGTTAGTATCTATATCAGATGTATATGGTGTTGAGTATGTGGTTACGTCAGTACTCATCACAAACTATATACCTTTGATAAGGTTTAACTATGAGGAGTTACTTAAGGATTTAATTAGTAGGGTATATTCTGTGAGGGATGGAGGGTTAGTTCAAGTTAGGAAGAACGTGTATAAGGCTAGACTAGATAGTCTAGTACCCCTAACACCTATTTCAAAGATACTTAAGTCTTACGTCACACCTCTAAACTCTATCATAGTGTATGAGGTTGGTAATGAGAATTACCTACCATTATCTGAAGTATCTTTAGAAACTATAGATACTGTAGTTAAGAAACCTTTTGAGAGGGTTGGTGCTCTACTAAAGTTTAAGGAGTTTAAGTAGTTATCTTAGGGGTCTGGATGAGGTTTTCAGTAATTATTAATTTAGGTTTAGATGATGTTGATACTGCTAAAGCAGTTTCTAACGCGTTAAGACCTGATGATAATGATGTACCTGAAGGTTTCTCGTTGAGGAACTACGTAATTAACAACTCATTAATTTACGTAGTAGATGCTGTTATAGATAATTCTAAGAAAATATTAACATTAAATAACGTCGTAGATGATATATTAAGACATATCATACTAGCGTTATCATCAATTAAAGCCTCGAGGTAGTTAATCCTAATTAATGAAACTCCATACTTGAGGAATATTTAGTAATGTACATCACATCACTTAAGCTTAAAAACGTTAATGGGTATATCAAGAGGGTGTAGCATGCCGTTAAGTAAGAATGATATGGTTTTAGTAGACTATGTTGTGAGAGTGAAGGAAAGTGGTGAAGTTATTGAGACTACCTCAGCTGAGAAGGCTAAGGAGTATAAGGTGTATGACCCTAATAAGACTTACGAACCGTTATTAGTGATTATTGGTGAGGGTAGGGTTATTAAGGGGTTTGAGGAGGCTTTAGAGAATGCTGATGTAGGTGTTGATGTTGAGGTTGAGATACCGCCTGAGAAAGCTTATGGGGTTAGAGACCCTGATAAGGTTAAGACTGTTCCTTTAAGGGATTTCTTAAGGTCTGGTGTTAGACCTGAGGTAGGTAAGGTTGTCGAGATTAACAGGCAGTTAGGGGTTATAAGGAGTGTTAGTGGTGGTAGAGTTGTAGTGGATTTTAACCACCCACTAGCTGGTAAGACTCTAATATACTCGTTCAGGATAATTAAGAAGTTAGAGAGTGTTGATGAGAGGGTTAGGTATTTAATTGCTAGGCATATTAAGGGGGTTGATGTGAAGGAGGTTAAGTTAAGTATTGATGATTCTTCTAAGAGTTTAACTGTGGAATTACCTAGGGATACGTACTTAAGCGAGAATATTCAAATAGCTAAGAAGTTAATATCAGATGATATATTCAAGTACTTAGGTTTTAATGAAGTAGTCTTTATTGAGAGGTTTGTTAAAGGAGGGTAGTAGGTGGGTAATACCAGTATTAAGCAACCTGAACTTAATATAGGTGTTGTTGGTCACGTAGATCATGGTAAGACTACCTTAACTCAAGCATTAACTGGTGTTTGGACTGCTAAGCATTCGGAGGAACTTAAGAGGGCTATGACTATAAAGTTAGGGTATGCTATAGGGAACTTATACGTATGTCCGCAGCTACCGGAACCTGATAGGTATTTAACAGAACCCCTACATGACGACTGCGTTCTTAGGAGGAGGATATCATATGTGGATGCTCCAGGTCATGAGGTGTTGATGGCTACTATGTTAGCTGGTGCTTCCTTAATGGATGGGGCGTTACTAGTTGTAGCTGCTAACGAGCCATGCCCACAACCTCAGACTAGAGAACATTTCGCTGCTTTAGGTATTATAGGCGTTAAGAATGTAGTTGTTGTTCAGAATAAAGTTGATGTTGTTAGTAGGGAGAAGGCTTTAGATAATTACAGACAGATTAAGGGGTTCTTAAGAGGTACTTGGGCTGAGTCAGCTCCTGTAATACCTGTGAGTGCTTTGAATAAAGTTAATATTGATGCTTTACTCATGGCTATAGATAGGTATATCCCGGTACCTGAGCGTGACCTTACATCACCTCCTCTAATGTTTATAGCTAGGTCCTTCGAAGTTAATAGACCTGGTACACCACCTGAGGAGTTAGTCGGTGGTGTTGTAGGTGGTTCACTTATTAGAGGTGTGTTAAGAGTTGGTGATGAGGTTGAGATAAAGCCTGGGGTTAGGGTTGAGAAGGGGGGTAAGGTATATTATGAGGGGTTAACATCTAAGGTCGTCAGTATTAAGTTTGGTGAGGATGAGTTTGATGAGGCTAGACCTGGTGGTTTAGTAGCTATAGGTACCGAGTTAGACCCCTCCCTAACTAAAGCTGATAAGTTAGTAGGTAATGTGTTAGGTAAGGCTGGTACATTACCAGACCCTGTAACTGAGGTACGTATAGAGTATAACCTCCTTGAGAGGGTGTTAGGGACTAAAGAACTTGTTAAGGTTGAGAAGTTAAGACCTAACGAGGTGATAATGGTGACAGTCGGTACTGCAGTAACTCTAGCAGATATTACTAAACTATCTCAAGATTTTATGGAGGTTAGATGTAGGAGGCCTATAGTGGTTTGGGATGATATGAGGGTTGCTATTAGTAGGCAAGTACTGGGTAGGTGGAGGTTAGTTGGTTGGGGGTTTATCAAGGTTTAGATAGTGGTTTAAGGAAGTGTAAGGTCTTACTAGATAGTAGTGTGTTACTTCAGGTATATGATGGTGTAGACGTAATTAGTTTAATTAATGATGAGTTAGGTAATTGTGAGTACTACGTCTTAGACTGTATACTTACTGAGTTATCAGGTATTGCTGGTAGGAGTTACGGTTTTAGAGGACGTGCTGCTACCCTAGCATTAGAATACATACGTAGGTATAATGTAGGGGTTATCAGTATTTCAAGCCATCCTAAGTGTTCAGGGGATGAATCAATAATTAATTTCTTCATATCTCGTGAGGACTTAAGGAAGGAATTCATAGTTGCTACTAATGATGATGAACTTAAGAAGGAGTTACTGAGGTTAGGTATTAAGGTAGTTACTTGGTGGGCTAGTAAGTTTAAGTATGTGTTATTATATCCTTAACAGTCTTAAAACACTACCCTGAGTTTGATAGTGATGCCCTTAATTATAAAAATATTAAAGATTTAATTAAGGTATTAATATGTATTTAGAGTTAGGCTTATAGTGTGGTGGTTAGGGGATGTTTAGATTGTGTAGGATAAGGGATGTAGTTAGAATCCCTCCAGATAGGTTTGGAGAACCTTTAGAGATGGTGGCGAGGGATGAGTTGAGGAGGAGGTATGAGGAGAGAGTTGATTCTGTATTAGGTTTAGTGATAGCTATCTTAGACGTTAATGTGAATCCTGAAGGGGTTATACTACAAGGTGATGGTGCTACATACCATGACGTCATAGCTGATGTACTGACTTACTACCCTATACTTAATGAGGTTACTTTAGGTGAGGTAGTAGATGTTAAGAAGACTGGTATGTTCGTTAATATAGGGCCTATAGATGCGTTCGTCCATATCTCACAAGTTCTTGATGATAAGGTAGTCTATGATGAGTTACAGGATTTACTAGTTGGTGAGGAGACTAAGAAGGTCTTTAGGAGGGGTGATGTAGTCCGTGGTAGGGTGGTGAGTGTTAGTATTAACACACCGACATCGATTAAGGTTGCTATGACTTTAAGACAGCCTTATCTAGGTAAGGTTGAGGGTTGGTAAGGTGTCTTCTGAGAGGGTTAGGAAGCCTTTAAAAGCATGTACTAAGTGTAAACTCTTAGTACATCATGAAGTTGATAAGTGTCCTAACTGTGGTTCAGATACGTTCACTGATGAGTGGAGTGGTGTTGCGATAATAGTAGATCCTGAGAAGTCTGAAGTAGCTAAGATGTTAGGTATTTCAAAACCTGGTAGGTATGCTATACGTATTAAATAGTTTTAAACTTAGTTAGTCATAATATTATGAGTTTAACTTAGGTGTAGGTGTATGAGTGAGTCGGGGAAAGTGATAAAGTTGGATGAACAGAGGTATATAGAGGTAGTTAATGAGAGGTATAACCCTCTAGTTAAGAGGTTAGAGTTAACCTGTGTTATAAGTCACTTCAGTAGTGGTACCCCATCTAGGAGGGAGTTACGTGAGGTGTTATCTAAGGTTTACGGTAAGCCTCCAGAGAACATATACGTGAGGAGTATAGTTAGTGAGTATGGTATCGGTAAGTCGTTAGCTAGGGTGAACATCTACGATAGTAGGGAGAGGGCTATTACATTCGAACCTGAGTACATCATTAAGAGGGATACTAGCTGAGGTGTTCTACGTTGGCTGAGAGGTATAAACTCTACGAGTTCAACTATAGTACTGGGAGGATAGTACTTAAGAATAAGAAATGCCCTAGATGTGGTTCGGTGATGGCTTTACATAAAACCCCTATAGCTAGGTGGCACTGCGGTAAATGTAATTATGTTGAGTTCTTAACTCAGAAACGGTAGTTTTGGAAGATTTAGTCATGATAGTAGTTGGTATAGAGTCAACAGCTCATACCTTCGGTGTAGGTGTTGTTGAGGATAAACACCCCTACATATTAGCTGATAAGAGGGTTAACTACATACCATCACGTGGTGGTATCCACCCTAGAGAAGCTGCGTTGTACTTCATGGATAATGCTGTTAATGTATTGAAGGAGGCTTTATTAGAGGCTAGGTTAAGTGTTAAGGATGTTGACGGTATAGCAGTTGCTTTAGGCCCTGGCTTAGGTCCTTGTTTAAGGGTTGGTGCTACTATTGCTAGGGCTTTAGCTACATACTTTAGAAAACCTTTAATCCCTGTTAATCATGCAGTAGCTCATATAGAGATTGGGAAGTTGTTAACTGGTTTTAAGGACCCTCTAATAGTTTACCTCTCTGGTGGGAACACTATGATCTTAGCTTTTTCTGACGGTAGGTATAGAGTTTTTGGTGAGACGTTAGATATAGCGTTAGGTAATTTCATGGACACCTTCGTTAGGGAGGTAGGTCTAGCACCACCATACGTAGTTAACGGTGTTCATAAGTTAGATATGTGTGCTGATGAGGGTAGGAACTTCATTAACCTCCCATACGTAGTTAAGGGTCAGGACGTATCCTTCTCAGGTCTACTTACAGCTGCGTTAAAACTCTTTAGGGGTGGTGTGTATGACTTAAGAGATATATGTTATTCTGTTAGGGAGGTAGCTTATACCTCTATAGTTGAGGTCTCTGAACGTGGTCTAGCACATACTAAGAAGAAGGAGTTATTAGTTGTTGGTGGTGTTGCTGCTAGTAAGGTCTTAAGGACTAAGTTTGAAGTCCTCAGCGCTTTAAGGGGTGTTAAGTTAGGTGTTGTAGAGCCTAAATACGCTGTAGATAATGGTGTTATGATTGCGTGGACAGGTCTTCTAGCACTTAAGTATGGTGTGACTGTAGAACCTGAACGTGCTTATGTTAGGCAGAGGTGGAGACCTGATAGTGTTGATATCCCATGGATGAGTTAGAGTTAATAGCTTCTGGGGCTGAGGCTAACTTATATAGAGGTCGTTTTCTAGGGTATGATGTAGTAGTTAAGTATAGGGTTTCGAAGCCTTATAGGGATGTTAAACTTGATTTAGTAGTACGTAGGGATAGGACTTTAACTGAGGCTAAGATAATGTTATTAGCTATGAGTTTAGGTGTTAGAGTTCCTACAGTACTCTACGTCGATTTAGAGAACTCGGTAATAGTTATGGAGTATGTTGAAGGTATGTTGTTAAGAGATTATATAGGTTTAGCTGATGAGGGTGTTAGGAGGGCTTACCTCGAGTTATTAGGTGTTTACGTAGGTAAACTTCATAAGAATGATATAACTCACGGTGATTTAACAACTTCTAATGTTATTGTCTCGTCGAATGGGTCTCTATACATGATAGACTTCGGCTTAGCTAAGATCTCAAACGATGTTGAGGATAAAGCTGTCGATATCCACTTACTCATGAGGTCTTTCGAAAGTATTCACTATAGTATGTCTAAGGAATTAATGACTTACTTTCTTAGGGGGTATCGCTCAGTACTTAGTCCTAACGAAGTTAATGATATCTTAAATACTGTTAAGGAGATAAGGCTTAGAGGTAGGTATGTTGAGGAGAGGAGGGTTAGGAGGGTTTGAGGAGGTCTTTATATTTAGTCACATCGAATCGTGGTAAACTTACTGAGTTAAGTGCTTTAGCTCTTGAGTACGGTATAGAGTTAATACCTGCTGATGTACCTAAGTTTGAGGTTCAGAGTGATGAGTTGGAGGTTATAGCTTCCTACGCAGCCTTAACAGCGTTGTTAGTGGTTCGTAAGCCGTTGATTGTTGAGGATTCAGGCCTCTTTATTGAGGTGTTAAACGGATTTCCAGGTAGTATGAGTTCTTACTTCTATAAGAAGTTAGGGGTTAAGGGTGTACTTAAGTTGTTGGAGGGTTTAGATAGGAGGGAGGCTTACTTCAAGTCTGTAATAGCTTACGCATCACCTGATACCGGTGTTAAGGTCTTCACAGGTGTTGTTTACGGGTCTATAGCTTACGAGGCTAGAGGTACTGGTGGCTTCGGTTTCGACCCTATATTCATACCTAGAGGTTATGAGAGGACTTTCGCTGAGATGTGTTTAGAGGAGAAGAATAGGGTATCGCATAGGGGTTTAGCGTTTAAGAACTTCGTCGAATGGTTTAACAATAATTTTTAAATATACTATATGTAATGTTACGTAGGTTGAGGTATGAGGAAAGGTAAGGAGAAAGGTGAATCACATAGTATTAGGCCTGCAGCCCCGGTCCAACCTAAGTGGCTACAGTTTAGTCCTGAGGAGGTTGAGTTATTAATAGTCGAGTTAGCTAAGAAGGGGTACCCACCATCAATGATAGGGATTATACTGAGGGATCAGTACGGTATTCCATTAACTAAAGCTGTATTGAATGTTAAGGTATGCCATGTTCTTAAGAAGTACGGTATTGAGTTATCAGTACCTGAGGACTTATACAACCTGATGAGGAGGGCTGTAAACCTTAGAAAACATCTTGAGGCACATCCTAAGGATTACCATAGTGAGAGGGGTTTGATAGAGGTGGAGTCTAAGATTCATCGATTAGTTAAGTATTATAAATCAGTAGGTAAGTTACCGCCTGACTGGAAGTACGACCCTACTACAGCGGAGATATTAGTTAGCCAACCTTTAATTAAGGTGAAGTCTGAGGGTAGTGGTTAGTCTCTGATTACTGTTGTAGGGTTTAAGACTTAATTTTCTACGGTGGTTTAGTTCCAGTAATTTTATGATGGTTAAGACTTATAATTGGATGTGAATGTATAGCTAATTCCTTTAATGACTGCTTTGAATGGTTTGTTTAGTTCTCCGTCGACTTCTACTTCAGCTCCTGTGAGTGTCTTAACTATCTCAATTACTGTGTATGTATGTAGTGTGAGTGACGACCCCGTGATCTCTGATTTACCGTTAGCTAATGCTAAGTATATTATTATGTTATCACTCATGTGCGTGTCTAGGGCTGCTTTAGTACTTAACTCACTTACTAGCTTCTTAGCTGCTTCAGTACCTACTTCCTCAGCGCTCTTACCTTTAGCACCTAAGGCGTCAGAACCTAGTAGTGCACCGTTATCTGTTTCAGACCATAGGACTATCCCGGATCCTGGCCCTAGGTGTGGGTCTTTATCTGGGTTGTAGTATTCGAGGTCTATCTCTATCGGTTGTTTAATCCCTGAGTTCTTCAGGAATTCCTCAGCTGCTTTAGCTTGTCTTTCAGCTACGTGTTTAGGTAGTTTAACACAGTGTGAGATGCCTTTAACTCTAACTACCTCACCCCTACTTACGAGGTTTATAGGTCTTAACTTTACAGGTGTTTTAAGTACTTTAGCAGTTACTATACCCCCACCTCTCGGGTAATGACCTCTCCGGATTAACTTAACATCTACTTTAGCACCGAGCATGTTGAGGTGGTAGAGTATGACGTTTCTTAAGTAGTCTATTGGTGGGCTCCACGGTACGTCAGTACCTCCTCTAATCTCTACTTCTACTTCCTCAGGCATTAACAGCATTATAGGTATTATAGTCTGTAGTACTAGTGTTGTAGATCCTGCTGTACCGATATCGAATGAGTACTTACCAGGTCTTAACCTTCGTGGTATGTATACTAACTCAGTAGATTTTAGGTATAACCCCTCAACTACTGCGTTTGTTAGTTCTGCAGCTGCTTTAACTGCTGTAATGTGTTGGTTCTGTAGTCCTGGGTTACGTCTCTTAGCTCTAATGTTTACTATCTTTATAGGTTTCATAAGTATTGATGATAGTGCTACTGCAGTCCTTAGTATCTGTCCCCCACCCTCACCTATACTACCATCTATTACTACCTTATCCACTAATCCACACCTACGACTTGTTTAAGCCTCTCAACACCTCTGATCTCCTCTATGAATTCAGCAACACTCTTAGGTACTAAATCCTTCCACTTACTATCACCTAATAACATTAACTTCCTAATCTTTGTTGAGGAGTACTCACCTCTGTTGTACGGTGGTGGTATTAGTACTTCATAACCAGCTTCCTTGAATAACCTGATCACTAGTGGGTTTCTAGCTATTCCGTACTTAAACTTAGGTACGTACATGCTTAGGTAGTGGACCCATACACAATTCATTAGTATGTCAGGTACTGGTACTATGTAGACTCTATTTAGGTCTATACCTTCATCCTTAAGTGCTAACTTCACCATAACTAACCTCTCACCAGCTGTGAATGGATTTACTACTGTATGACTTTCTTGAGCTGTACCTATAGCTACTATTAACTCATCAACTCTTTCTAAAGCCCACTTAATAACGTTTACATGTCCGTAATGTATTGGTTGGAACCTACCTGCGTATACAGCTCTTACAATACCTTCCCAATACGTATTACATCACCTTCACATATCCCTAAAGCTTTAGATGCATTCCCCTTAAAAACACCTACTTCAGCTAATCCTAAGCTATTACGGTATATTGCTATACAGCCCTCACATACTTCAGCGAATGTCTTAGTGATTTTAACTCTGTATTCCCTACCTTTAAATCTGATTATTAGGTCATCACCTAATCCAGTCTTTAAAACATCTAGTATGTCTTCTAACTTCTGATCGAGTATTAGGTTTCCGAAGCCGTCTATGTAGAATACCTTCGTAACTACTTGACCGTCTTCAAACACAGGTTTTCTAGGGGGTACGTCAATAATTACTAACTCGTTCGTAGGTAGTGGACTGCATAGACTCTCTATAGGTGTTTTAATACTTATTAACGTAGCTACTGGTGCGAATATATCCCTACCGTGGAATGTCTCTGAGACCTCCCATAACCTCACACTATCACTCTTAATCTCGTAGACTTCTTCTATGGTGTCGTCTAGGGCTGCAGGTGTTAGTAGTCCGTTGTTAGGTCCTACGAATACGTAGTTTTTAGTACGTATTACTACTCCCTTCCTCGTAGTTCCTACTTCAGGGTCTACTACTGCTAGGAATATAGTTCCTCTCCTGAAGTACTTATAACTGGTTTTAAGTATGAAGGCACCTACATCTACACGGTACTTAGGTACTTCATGTGTTATGTCTATTATTACTGCTTGAGGGTTTATCCTATTTATTACTGCTTTAACCATCCCTACGTAGGGGTCTTTCAAACCGTAGTCTGTAAGTATAGCTATTGTATTACTCATCACAACCCCCTAACTCCATGATCATCTCAGCATATGACTTACTGATTAACTCACCAGTAACTCCTAAGTCCTTAAGTAGTTTATCTAGTTCTTCCTTAGCTTTACTCATATCCTCTACTTCAGGTATTTCTACTTCTATGAAGTTACCTAATCTGTAGACATTATCTAGGAGTACTCTATACTTCCCTAATACGTACTCCTCTCTCACCTTAACCACTTCTAATACCTTAACACCTAATTTCTTAAGTATCCTTACTACTTCCTCAGGTTTCTCAATCCTTACGTTTACTTCATCTCTTACTTTAATACCGTAGTAGTATTCTTTAGGGCCTTTAATAGTTAGTTCACCCTCCTCAACATCACCGATGACCCTCACTCTAACCCTGAATACTGTGTCCTCACCTCTAACCCCTAAACACTTCCTGAAGTCTATGTAGTAGTCCTTCTCTAGGTAGTTCCTAACGAATTTACCTAACCTCGTCAGTACTTCCCTAACGTTGTTTAGGTCTGAGACTCTTAACTTAACTTCATACTCTCTAATCATCTTAACCCTAACTTATTCTTACTATAAGGTTTAATTCTTTAGAATTCGTATTTATTCATTATGAGTAAGGTTTTAGTGTTAGCTGTTGTTGGTGTGTTGAGTGTTTCATCAGCTTCTATTATTGTGAGGTTGGTTGATGCTCCTACATTAGCTATTGTTTTTTGGAGGCTTACCTTCTCAGTATTGTTTCTATCTTTGATTAGTCTTCGTGGTATTAGTTTTAAGTGTGTTAGAGGTGTAGGTATACGTTACGTATTAGTTAGTGGTCTTGCTTTAGGTGTTCATTTCATTTCTTGGGTTGAGTCTTTAAGGTATGTATCTATAGCTGTTAGTGTTACTTTAGTTTCTACATACCCTGTATTCACAGCTGTTGAATCGTACTTTATTTTTGGTGAGAGGTTGAGGTTTAATCAGTACTTAGGTGTTTTCCTCTGCGTCTTAGGTATTCTTATCATGTCCTTAGTTAGTGGTTTTGATGTTTACTCATCATACGGTGTTTTACTAGCTTTAGTTGGTTCTGTATCAGCTTCTATATACTTCTTAATTGGTAGGTATGTGAGGAGGTTCTGTAGTCTTATTGAGTATGTACTCCCTACTTACTCTACATCAGCTCTGACAACATTCTTGATAGCTACTTCATTAGGTGTTGATTTAATTTACTACCCTCTGAGTTCGTGGTTGTTCTTCATGTTGCTTGCTTTAGGGCCTATGGTTGGTGGTCATACAGTCTTTAATTATTTGTTGAGGTTTATGAGTGCTGTTACTGTATCTACTTTAGTAGCTCTTGAGCCTGTAGGTGCTACTTTATTAGGTGTTTTAGTACTTAATGAGTTACCATGTCCTACAGTAGTTCTCGGTATGTTGATTACTGTATTAGGTGTTTGTTTGGTTTTTAGGTAGTTTTAAGTTAATTTAATTACCTCGTTAGTTATTCTGGTTTTGATGCCTTTCCCTAAAATTGATGAGCTTGTTAAGTTGTTTAGTGTTGATGTTAGTGAGCGTGCTAGGGTTTTAGCTAGTAGGTATGGGTTTAGGGATTATATGGTTGAGAGGTATTATATGATGTTTGGTGATTGGGATGTTGTTGAGGAGTTGCTTAAGTCTTTTGATAGGGGTTTGAATAAGGTTGTTAGGTGTAATACTTTGAAGGTTTCTAACTGTGGTTACTTAGTTGAGCGTTTAAGTAGGTTGGGTTTTACCTTACGTAGTGTTGGTTGGTGTGGTTATGCTTTCGAGGTTTTAAGTGAGGGTTTTGTTAGTTTAGGTGCTACTCATGAGTTCTTAGCTGGTATGTACTATGTTCATAGGGGTTTAGCTACTTTACTACCTCCTATCATCTTAAGTCCTAAACCTAGTGATAGGGTTTTAGATTTAGCTGCTGGTGTTGGTGGTAAGACTACTCACTTATCTCAGATTATGGGTGGTTCTGGAGTTGTAGTTGCTGTTGATGTTGATAGGGTTAAGGTTAGGGCTTTAAGGAGTAATTTAGAACGTTTAGGTGTTTATAACGTTGTTGTTGTTAGGATGGATGGTAGGTTAGTCCCTGAGGTGTTTGGTGAGGGTTTCTTCAGTAAGGTGTTGCTTGATGCTCCCTGTACTGGTGAGGGTATTATCCAGGTTGATAGGTCTAGGAGGTTTAAGACTGATGTTGTTGATTTAGTTAGGGCTTCACAGCTTCAGTATGAGCTCTTGATGACTGCTTTAAGGAGTGTGTGTAGTGGTGGTTACGTGCTTTACAGTACTTGTAGTATTGCTCCCGAGGAGGGTGAATTCGTAGTTGATTTAGTACTTAATGATTTCGACGGTGTTGAGGTTGCTGATATTCCTAAGATTGTTGATTTCTACTCAGGTATTACTGAGTTTGGTAGGTCTAGGTTTTCTGATGATTTGAGGAGGTGTGTTAGGACTTACCCACATGTTCATGGTATGGAGGGTTTCTTCATATGCCTCTTAAGGAAGCTTTAAAGTGTTTCTCATGTTTTGAGGTTAGTAGGTTGTGTGGTAGGGTTTTAAGTGAGTTAAGAAGTGTTTTTGATGTAGATGTTACTGAGTTGTTAAGTCCTTATAGTGAGTTACTGTTTTGTTCAGGTTTGTTTACTGAGGTGTACTTGGTTAGTAGTGAGTTGTTAGGTGTTGTTGATGTCTTAAGACGTAGTGGTAGGGTACCTTACTGTGTAGGTGTATATGTTGGTAGGTTTAGGGGTAGGGAGCCCTACCTAATACCGTCAACTATGTTAGCTAATACAGTATTCAGTAGGTTGGGTAGGTACGTAAGTACTGTAGTTGTATCTGATGATGGTTTAAAACCATTCCTTTACGGGAGGGATATACTTAAAACATCAGTTGTTAAGGTATACCCTAAGTTAAGACGTAACGGTATAGTATTCGTAGTAGGTAGTGATGGCTACGTATACGGAGTCGGTATTTCATTAGTAGATGACTTAATGATTAAGGATTTAAGAAGTAATGACGTAGTAGTTAAGAACGTGTTTGACGTAGGGTGGTACTTAAGAGGAGGTACAAAACCTAAAGAAAAGAAATTTAAAGTATGAGTAAACGCCACACACAGACCCCTATAACACCTACACCAACCCCACCCCAGACATTGTCAGCGTCGGGCGATTGGGAGCGGCAGGCTGAACCCCTCGGAAACCCTCGGGGCGTACACCCCCGCCCCATCAACCCCGTCTTCTACGGGAGCCCTCCTCCCGGCATAAACCGGGAACGGCCGCCTCTTTTCGGGGAGGGATTCCCGCTTAGATGCTTTCAGCGGTTACCCCCCACGGCGTAGCTGCCCGGCACGCTCTGTCGAACGGCCGGTCCACCAGAGGCCGCGACGTCCCGTTCCTCTCGTACTGAGGACGCCTTCCCCTCAGGCGGCCCGCACCCCCCGTGGGTAGAGTCCGACCTGTCTCACGACGGTATGTTCCGCCGGGAGGTGGGGAATCGATTCCGAGCTTATAAAGCATTGAAGGAGGTAAGTACCTAGAGGTGAGTCTCACGAGTTGGGGTAGGGAGCGTCTTAGTATGTATATTCGATCCTTCTCTATCGTGCTCTCAATACCCATATCTAAAAGCCAGTCCCTTATTCTCTTCCGGCTCTCGAGGTCATATGCGTCAACGGATATCTTTACCGTTCTTGATGATTGATCGTAGGTTCCGTCATCACCTATCAGTATAGCCAAAGCAACTTCGCCTGCGATTTCACTTAAATTCCTCGGCACAACCTTACGGCCCTTCGGGTAGAATGCGTGATATAGCTCAGTAAATACTCTATGCCTTACAGTGTTGAAACCCGCTGCTCTATACAGCTTACCGGTCCTCCTATCAACCCACTCGATACAGAATATGCCTAAAGAGTACGGCTTCAGTATGCTATGCTTGAAGGCTAAGTACTCGTACTGCTTAATGCTATGGCGCACCAGCAGCCTAGAGTTACCTGGGCCTATCGCGTCTAACCTACCATCTCCGAGGATACATCCAATAGCAACTTGAAGCTGGAGCTCCACACTTACCCTACTGAGAAGGGAGTATAAGTATATAACCCCTACCTCGCCGGCGTCTAAACCCAGCTCACGTTCCCCTTTAATGGGCGGGCAGCCCCACCCTTGGGGGCTGCTGCACCCCCAGGATGGGAAGAGCCGACGTCGATGTAGCAAACCGCGGGGTCGATGGGGGCTCTCGCCCGCGACGACCCTGTTATCCTCGGGGTAACTTTTCTGTCATGCCCGGCCCCCACCGAGGGGGGCACGAGCGTTCGCTAGGCCACGGTTTCCCGGCCGGACCCCTTACGTTCAAGGGTCCGGTCAGGCCGGCTTTTGCCCTTGCACTCTACGGCGGAGTTCTGACCCGCCTGAGCCGACCTTTGGGCTCCCCCGATACCTTTTCGGGGGAGTGGCGCCCCACCCAAACTGCCCACCTACCGATGTCCCGGCAGAGCCGGTTAGCTCCACAGCTGGAAGTGGGCGGTGTCTCATCAACGGCTCCACGGCCCCCAGAGAGGCCGCTTCGAAGCCTCCCGCCTACCCTGCGCACCCCCAGCTGTAGAGCAACGGCAGGCTGCAGTAAAGCTCCACAGGGTCTTCGCTTCCCAACGGGGGTCCCCAGACTCTTCACTGGGATGTCGGGTTCGCCGGCTTCCGGCCGGGGACAGTGGGGGAGTCGTTAATCCGTTCATGCAAGCCGCCAATTAAGCGGCAAGGTATTACGCTACCTTAAGAGGGTCATAGTTACCCCCGCCGTTTACGGGCCCTTCGACCGGTTGTACCCGGCTTTCAGGTACCCGCACTGGGCAGGACTCAGGGGCTGTACAAACCGTTGCCGGGTTGCAGCCCCCTGTGTTTTTAGTAAACAGTCGCTCCCCCCTAGTCACTGCGACCTGCGGTCTGCTAAACCGCAGGCACCCCTTCTACCGAAGATACGGGGCTAATTTGCCGATTTCCCTCGGCCGGAATGTTCCGCCACGCCTTAGGCTTCTAACCCAGGGCACCTGTGTCGGTTCTCGGTACGGTCCAACTGCCCCCCTTTTCACGGGCCCCAGGAGTCGGCCGACTTGCGCCATCACGCCTTCACCCCCTTCTCTCCATTACGGATCTCCGGGGGCTTCGACGCTTGGACGGGCTGGCAGCTCCCGCTCGGCCTATCCCGAGGCGTCGGGTGCCACGAAGGCAACGGGCAGCGGTGCCGGAATATTAACCGGCTTCCCTTTTCGGTGGCGTCGAGTTACGAGCCACCTTAGGACCGACTTACCCACGGCTGACGAACATTGCCGTGGAACCCTTGCCCTTCCGGCGGTCGGGATTCTCACCCGACTATGCTGCTACTACCGCCAGGATTCTCGTTACCGACGGCTCCACCCGAGCTCACGCCTCAGGCTTCTGCGCCATCGGCACGCCCCCCTACCGGATCTCCTTTCGGAGCCCCGGGGTATCGGCGGCCGGCTTGAGCCCCGTCCATTTTCGGCGCCCCGAGTCTCGGCGGGTGAGCTGTTACGCACTCTTTAAAGGATGGCTGCTTCTAAGCCTACCTCCCCGCTGTCTTCGACCCGGGACCTCCTTTATCGTTTACACTTAGCCGGCACTTTGGGGCCTTAACCCCGGTCTGGGTTGTCTCCCTCTCGGACAGGGAGCTTACCCCCCTGCCCTGACTCCGCCCATCTACGGCGGCGGTGGATTCGGAGTTTGACAGGAGGGCGAGGGTGTCACCCCCCGGATCCTCCTATCAGTGCTCTACCCCACCGCCAACCTCCGGACGGGTCATACTGCGGTATGTCTCGGGGGGAACCAGCTATCCCCGGGCTCGATTGGACTTTCACCCCTAGACGGGGGTCAGAGGAGCGATTTGCACATCAACACCCCTGCGGGCCTCCACGGTGCTTTCGCACCGCTTCACCCTGCCCCCGCCTAGATCGCCCGGCTTCGGGTCGTACGGTAGGGACTACAGGCGAGCACACCCCGCCCCTCGCCCTTGCGGGCTGCGGGCTGTCGGTTTCCCTTCGGCTCCGGGCTTACAGCCCTTAGCCTCGCCCCTACCGTACACTCCCTGGCCCGTTCTTCAAAACGTACGCAACGACCCCGGCGTGCCCCGTCTCGTACTTGTGCCTCGCGGCACTTTCCTTCGACGGGGTTGCCTTTCGGGCCACTGCTCACTATCCCCGGCCAGTTTCAGGCTCTTTTCACTCCCCTTCTCGGGGTTCTTTTCAGCTTTCGGTCACCCTACTATTGCGCTATCGGACTCGGGACGTATTTAGCCTTGGGGGTTAATGACCCCCAGCTTCCCGCGAGAATTCCAACCCGCGGTACTCAGGTGACTCCCCACACCCTTGGGGCTTACGCCTACGGGGCTATCACCCTCTACGGCGCCGCGTTCCAGCGGACTTCGGCTTAACCCCTCGGGTGACTAACGGGGAGCACCTACAACACCACATCCACCCTCCCTTTCGGGAGGGTGTTCGGTTTGGGCTGTGCCGCTTTCGGTCGCCCCTACTCACGGCATCGCGTTTGCTTTCTTTTCCTGCGGGTACTCAGATGTTTCCTTTCCCCGCGTTCCCGCTCCCATACGGGAGCGCCCCCGAAGGGGCAGGATTGCCCATTCGGGGATCCCGGGTTCTACGGCTCCTTGCGCCTCCCCCGGGCTTTTCGCAGCTTGGCACGCCCTTCGTCGACGCCCGAGCCGAGCCATCCACTGGCCGGGATAATTGCCGGAAGGGCCTCACCGGTTCCAGTGAATACCTAGGGACGAGCCTATGCACGGTTTCATTGCCCACGTGGGGCTAAACCCTTCCTCGGCGACTTTTCCATCGCCGAGTGCATGAGAAATGGACTCGTCGGGATTTGAACCCGAGGCCTCCGCCTCGCAAAGGCGGCGCTCTACCAAGCTGAGCTACGAGCCCTTGGGCTTGCCAGCATGTGAACTCCGGTGGGAGAAAGGCCCGCTTCGTTAGGAGGTGATCCAGCCGCAGATTCCCCTACGGCTACCTTGTTACGACTTAGCCCCCCTCGCGGACCTTGGGCTCGAACCGCCCCTAGGGAGCGGCCCTCGCCCCTGGCCCACTCGGGTGGCTTGACGGGCGGTGTGTGCAAGGAGCAGGGACGTATTCACCGCGCCATTTTGAGGCGCGATTACTACGGATTCCAGGTTCACGAGGGCGAGTTGCAGCCCTCGATCCCAGGTTAG
>CAZZLT010000017.1:0-10911 GCA_964655125.1 uncultured Desulfurococcaceae archaeon
ATATTAACCTGTAAACCACCTTTAACAACAGAGTAATCAGTAGTATTTAGAAGAACTACTAACTCTCTAGCTTTATTATTGTCTAAGTCTGTATAAGCTTCTTCACCAGTTTTATCGATTTTAACCCACGTACCGTTTAAATTTATGTACCAACCGTCACCATCTACGTAAAATCCTGCATATCCAGGATGCCATGTTGTCCCGTCCCTTGAGTAGTTAGCATATATTATGTGACTAACATTATAGATGTTTTGACCACCTATTATATCCTCACTTCTTAGCCCTAGCGGTGGGTATTGTATGGGTGGTATTATTATTGGTGGGAGTAGTTCCTCTATCTTAAATACCCTGCCTCTAGATGTTACTATTATATCTATTTCTGATATGTTGTTTATGCCTAGTACTTCTATAGGTATTGATGATGTTATTGGGATTTTTATCCATGGGTTAAATTCTTTTAGTGTTCCGTCTTTAAGCCATATCCTAACTATCTCTATATCTACTGAGCTTGGATTAATTATGTGTGTTTTATTACTTATTAATTTCTCAGACCATCTACTAATTTCAAATTGTGATCTTATTGTGTAGCCTCTGGTTGTGATTGTTGTTGATGTTGTCATTAAGTTTATTACTAATGGTATTACTATTAGTAGTAGTGTTGAGACTACTATTAACCCACCTATTATTTCTGCTTGACCCCTACTTAATCTAGACTTCATGACTTCACCTGATAACTTAGTTGTAGTAGTTCGTAGTAATCACCACCTACGTTAGTTAATAACATAACTACTATGTAGTCGTCACTACCTAGTAATTCCTTATTAATGGTTATACTTACTAGTCCTGTATGTCTGTAACGGTATTCGTAGACTTCTACTGTACCGGTACCTAACGGTATGTAATCACCTGAGAGGCTGACTATATATGCCTTACTGGAGTCTACGATAATTCTATTTAAGTCAGTGAATACACCTTCATTGAAGTACTTCATTGATGTAGTTAACGGTTTATATACCTTAGCCTGTAGTCCGTAACGGTCTGTCTTAAACGTAGTTATATAGTATGTAGTGTCTTTATTGAGGATGTTTACTATACCTACGTACAGTGATACTGTACTATCACTCACAATATCTTTCTCTATGTATATTAAAGTGTTTAGAGCTTCATCAGCAACTAAACTACGTATATACACCTCAACTCTCTGAGTATTACTAAGTACTACTGCGTATGACATGAATGAGATACCTATGACTAATACAGCACCTACTAGTATAGTTGTGGTTAGTACTGGTGATATACCCTTCAACATCTTCTAGTCACTAACCAATAATTAATTTACTTACTAACTATTAAATTTTCCTACCTAGGGAATCTTATTAGAGGTTTTAAGTACTGACTAAACATACTATTGGTATGGTCTTAACGATACTTAGAGATGTTTGGAAGTCGTATAACAGTAACTACGTGTTAAGAGGTATTAACTTAGTTGTTGATGAAGGTGATATTGTAGGTATTATAGGTAGGTCTGGTAGTGGTAAGACTACGTTGATTAAGTTGATAGGTCTTCTAGAACGTATTGATCGTGGTGAGTTGATAGTCTTAGGTAGGGATTCGAAGGGATTAACAGATTCTGAAGCATCTTCATTAAGACTTAAGGAGTTAGGTATAATACCTCAAACATTTAATTTAATACCTTACTTAACAGTTCTTGAGAACATCACATTACCTCTATACCTACTAGGTATTAAGAAGTCTGTTAGAGAGTCTATAGCTTTAGAACTGCTTAGGAGGTTTGACCTCCAACACCTAACTAGTAAGTACCCTCACGAATTAAGTAGTGGTGAGCAGCAGAGGGTATTAATTATTAGGGCATTTATAAATAAGCCTAAGTTAGTACTTGCTGACGAACCTACAGCATATTTAGATTTTGAGAACTCTGAATTAGTCTACACCATGTTTAAGGAGTTTATAAGTGAGTTTAAGACTTCAATAGTAATCACAGCTACTAACGCTAATGACATATTAGTTAATTGTAGGAAGTACTTACTATCTAATGGTGTATTGACTAGTATTTAACACTACATAAGTTGTTAAAGCTAGAGTAACTAATAACGTAGTCCTAAACCTTAACTTACTTATAACCTCCTCAACACTTAAGTAATTACTTCTAAACTTAATCACTGGTTCTATTATGAAGTAAGTTAGTGGTGAGTAGATTACTAAGTAGTTAAGGTCATACCTACTAAGTGTTAATAGTATGTAGAGTACTGAAGCGATCATAACTAACGTAAGTATTAAGTCCTTACTAACCTTAATACCTAAGTACTTAACAGTACTTCTAGAGTTTATACTTAAGTCACGTATCTCTTGAAGTAGTTCTGAAGTTATTGATGATGTGAAGACTATTAAAGCAAGTATTAGTAAGTCTAGACTTAACGGTCTATATGTTATGTATGTAGTTATTGTTAGTAATGTAGGTACTAGACCGTGGATTAGTAAGTCTGTAGGTACTAAATCCTTAAACCTAATACCTACTGAGTATAGGTATGATAGTGTTAGTGTTGTTAACGCTAAAGTAATTACGTATATGTTAAGACCTACTAAAGCAGTGATTGACGCTGTAGCAGTTAGTAGGTAGAGTATGAGTGCTGTATTAACACTTAACTCACTATTAACTAGTGGATTTCTAAACCTACTTAACATTCTATCCTCATCAACATCTACAATATCGTTAAGTATGAATGTTGATATGGATCCTGAGGTAGCATATACTAGTAATTTAACTAACTTAATATCTAATTCTTTAGTAGCTAGTAAGGCAGTAGTTAAACAAGTAATAATTACTAGAGGACCGTACTCATGAAACCTAATTAACTTAATCACTGCTTTAAAGGAATTACTAATGAGTTCCTACCCCCTAAATAAACTAATGAATTACCCCTAAATACGTGATCACCGATGACTACAGGTACTCCATACTGAAGAGCTATGTAGCCAGTATCACGGAATAACTCATTAACTACTAAGTAACAGTTAAGTTTTGAGTAGTTAAGTAGGTATTTAAGACCTCCACCAACATCAACATCTACGTCTAGGTATAGTAGGTACTTAAGTCTTAAATCACCACATACACTAACATTACCTCTGTAATACCTTATGAAGTCACTCATAACTATATCTGATGGTAGGTAAACCCTTTGAGAACCACCTATGTAGCTGGAGTTGAAGGCTGTGTAGGGTAGTACGTAAGTACTTACTAGTAGAGCTATAGATAGTACTGTTAGTGTGAGTACCTTAACATGTTTAGACCTAATAATACTTAATGTGTAGGTAGTAAGTACTGAAATACCTAAGTATACAAATGTAGATACCCTATAAACTTCAGATATAAGTCCTGGAGTCCCGAATATTAAGTATAGTTCAATACCTACTAAACCAAGTATTGTTAAGTACGTAAATATGCTTAGATATCCCTCATAGATCTTACCAACACTTACTAAACCTAGTAAAGCTATGATTAAGTACGGTGTGAATAGTATTAACTCGTAAGTACTTACTGTAGGTGCGTTGAAGACTACCTCAACTCTAGTTACAGCTATAGTGAGTAGTATTACTAAGACGTAGATAGCTATAAACCATAACTTAATCAGTTTCTTCAACTCATTACGAGTAATTATTGAGAGTATTATAGGGAGTGTAGTTAGGTATTCGTAAGCAGTTAATGAGATTATATCTGATGTAGTTAATGTCTTAATTATTGGTAAGGCATTGATAGAGTATGAGTAAATATATGTTAGTAATAGTGTTGAGTTAATAATCAATACTGCTACAGTCATCAACAACCTCTTAATTAAGACCTTCCCAATCAAGTAAGTAATGATTATGTATGAAGTCATTAATAAAGTTATAACACTTAGTAAGTGGTGGGTTATGATTAATGATATGTATGAGATAATTAGTAAGTAGTAGGAGTTCTTAAGACCTCTAACGATAGCTAATGATGTTAGAGTTAATACAGTCATCATTATAGTTAATGCATAACCCTCCTTAGTAACACCAGCACCTAAGACTACTTCAGTACCTACTAACCCGAAAATCAATGATGTAACTACTGATGAAGTCCTAGACATACCTAAAGACCTAAGTAAGGTTATGAGTGGTAACGTACTTAACGCATTAATTAAAGGTACTGTAATAGGTGTTAATTCCTTAACCCCACAACCAGTAATTACTGAGTGAGTTACTGCATATACTATCAACCCAGGCCAGTAAACATTATAGTTATCAAACCCTGAATTAGGTGTTAATTCCGTAGGTGTTTTAAGCTTAAGTAAGTCCATGAGCGGTAGTACTGCATACGTATCTGTATGGTACGGTATACCAGTACTTAAGTAAGGTATTAAACGTATTAATACTGTAGATACTATCAACGTAATTACTAAGTAGTTAGTTAATGAAGCACCTAACACCTAACTTCTCAGTCCTCCACCAACTAATCCTAATACCGAGTACTAACGTAGTTATAGCTATTATAGATGCTATAGAGTTTATTATGACGTAGGGTAATGTAATTATTGAGAGTTTAATTCTTGAGATAATATCTAAATCACTGATCATCAACGGTGTTAACACTTGAGGTATTACTAATATAGCGTTAATTAAGTTGAAGGGACCACCTAATAATGTATTAGATATTAATGCAGGTATTAAGAGTGCTGGTGTTATAGGTGATGTGTAGGTCATGAAGGCATCAATTCTTAACTTAAGACCTAACCTACTTAGAACCCCCCACCTCCTAATAAGTACTTCTAAAGTACCTCTATACCACCTAACCCTCTGCTTAATTAATGTTAATACCTTAGTAGGACTCTCAATATAGACTTCAGCACCTACTAACTTAATACGTCCTCCAACACCGTATATACGTAGTGTTAAGTCGTTATCCTCAGTAAGTAAGTCCTCCCAACCACCAACTAATTCTATGAATTCACGTTTAAGTAGTGAGCAGTAACCAGGTGCTTGAACTATAAGTCCTAGAGAGTCTTTAGCCTTAGTAATACTACGCCATAACCTACACTCAACTAAGAAGTACTTAGGTAGTAAACCACTACATAAGTTATTAGGTTTAGGTACACCAGTAACACCTACAACACCATCAACACCTAACACCTTTAGAAACTCAGTAAGTATGTTAGAACTTAAGATAGTATCACAATCTATTAATAATACGTAATCACTACTTACACGTCTTAAGAGTTTATTAAGTACTAACGGCTTACTACCGTAAACCTCAACACACTCAATAATTAACTCATCATTGAAAGACCTACAAACATCTAAACACTTACTACAACCTATATCAACACCTACATAAACCCTTAACTTACTTAAAGGGTAGTTAATACTTAATAAAGATTTTAAAGCCTCCTTAAGTACTTCAGCTTCATCCTTAACAGGAATTAAGATACTTACCTCAGGAAGACCTCTTAAGCTAGTACTGCTGAACTCCTTAGACTTCATAAGACCTAATAACGTTATCAATACTGCGTAGGTCATGAATATGATTATTACTGATGAAGTCGTTATAGATGTGATCGTGAGTATTAGGTCTACTGATTTAGTCATAGATCCCTAACCTTAATCAACACTGATGATATAGTCATGATTGACGGTATTAGAGTTGATAGTGTTAGGACATTAAAATCACTTACTAACTCTATAGTGTGTAGTAGTATTTGAGGTTTTAGTAAGTTGAATACTAACTTAAGTATTAAGTAACTTATTAAGTAACCTACAATACCTGATGTTAAGGATAGTATCAGTAATTTAGTAATTATTAGTAATGCTAGTCTATACCTACTTAACCCTACAAACCTTAAGGTAGTTAACACATCATTTAAGTTGTTTAATACCCATGAAGTACCGTAGTATATTGTTAGTATTGATGATGTTATTACTAAGAGTGTAGAACTCCATAGGAAGTTACTTGATATCTTAACACCCCTACCTAACACCTCATCAAGTAATTCACTACCCCCTTCAACAACTCTTAAATCCTTTAAGATTGTTGTAGGTATTGACGACCCCTTAGTACTAGGGCTTAAGTACTTAGGTATTAAGGACTCATTAACATACCCTCCTAACCTAACTCTAATTAATGTTACGTAATTACCTTGAATACCTCTTAACTCCTTAGCTAATGATGAAGTACTTAATAACTCATCATCTAATGGTGTACCTGATATGTAGATACCCTTAACAAAAACTCTAACCTCCTTACCAGTAGGTATACCGGTAATTACTATTGAATCACCTACGTTAATACCTAAGTAATTACTTAGTCTAGAACCTACTAAGACCTCATAACGTGTTTCAGGTAATAAACCACTTAAGTATTTAATAATTCCTAAATCCTTAAACAACGTTACGTTAATACCTCTTAAAAACACTACCTTATCACTTATAACTACAGGTGTTAGTACTTCAGGACTTACTAACTCTATACCCTCAATACCTCTAAAGTAATTACTTAAGTCTGTAACCACACCTGTATAAGGTGTTTTAGAAGTTGATGAGAGTATTAGGACATCATCACTACCTAACGTTAATGAATTAGTTAGTGTTTTAGAGATACTCACTACATATAATCCAGTAATTGATGTAGCTGTAGATATGGTCAGTAGTATTATAGTTATTAACTTAAGACTTCCCCAAGGGATTAACTTAAGGAACATACCCACACCTAACTAGTTTAACTAGTGGTTTAAGCATACCTAAGAAAATCGTTATATACGTAATCACTACCACCTCAATTAAATCACTTAAGTATAGGTTAGGTACTTCATAAGGTGTTTTAATAATATATGCTATAACTCTAAAAACTACTTGAGCTACTACAACACCTACGGATACCCCAGTAATACATATCAGTGATGACGTTATTAAGTATCTAGTGATTATCAACTTTATTAAATAGTTTACTGAACTACCTAAGTACTTTAGTGTTGAGAACGTTGTTCTTAAGTCTTGAATTACGTAGTTACTCATTAAGTATGTAGATATTATTACTAGTAACCACATAGGTATTGACCATAGACTAGTAACTAACTTTAACTCACTATATACTGTAGTTATTAAGTATGTCCAAGGCCTTACTAACTCTATATTTGTAGCCCCTAACACTACATTAGTAAGTGCTTTAGCTCCTGAAATTAAAGCTACTACTAATGATGTTGTGAATACCTCATTAACTAGTAGTTTAGTATTACCTAGAACTAACTTCAGTAATAACATACCTCCTCAGAAAGTAATGTAGTTTAGAACTTAAATAACTTCTCCATAGGTTATATGTGGTGTTTAGATGGATTTTAACGATGTTAGGGAGGTTGTTTTAAGGATTATTAGTGAGTTAAGTAGGGTTTTAGTAGGTAAGGAGTTACTTATTAAGCATGTAGTAGCTACTTTAGTAGCTGGTGGTCACGTACTTATTGAGGGTCCTCCAGGAGTTGCTAAGACATTACTTGCTAAGGCATTAGCTAAGGCAATCGGTGGTGAGTTTAGGAGGGTTCAAGGTAATCCAGACTTACTACCTACTGATTTAATAGGTTATTACATACGTGGTTTAGACGGTAGTGTTAGGTTTGTTAAGGGTCCTGTATTCACTAACGTATTAATGTTTGATGAGTTGAATAGAACACCTACTAGGGTTCAGTCAGCATTACTTCAGGTTATGGCTGAGTATCAAGTAAGTATTGAGGGTACTACGTATGAGGTTTTAAGACCTTTCCATATAATAGCTACTGAAGTACCTACTGAGGAGGAGTTCGGTACATACCCACTAACTCTTACATTAAGGGATAGATTCTGGATTAAATGTACCTCAGGTTATAGTAGTGTTGATGAGGAGTTTGAAGTTGTTAAGAGGTCTGATAAAATCTACTTAATTGATGTATCTGAAGTTAGTAGTGTAGTAGACTTAAGTAGTTTTAGAGAACTTCAGAAATCTATAGATAAGTTTGTCTACGTAGATGATAGGGTTGTTAAGTATATCGTCGACTTAGCTAACTACTTAAGGAGTCATCAATTAGTTAAGTTAGGGCCTAGTCATAGGGGTTCTATATTCATGTACAGGATATCTAAGGTATTAGCATTAATTAATGGTAGGGATTACGTAATACCTGATGATGTTAAGGAATTAGCTATTGAGGTATTCACACATAGGATTGAGTTGAGGAGGGGTGCTGAGGTTGAGGGTAGGACACCTCAAGACCTAGTTAATGAGGCTTTAAGTAAGGTTCCAGTACCTAAGGAGTGATTAAATGTATTTTAAGTACTTAATCAGTGGTTCCGTAATTATAGTTACATCTACTGTAGCAGTCATCTACTCATTAATTACTGGTCTTGAGGTAGTTTTAGGTGCTTCACTAACAACTCTAGTGTTAGGTATTGTAGTACTTACTACTGGTTTAACATATGGTGAACCACTTACTAAGTTATACAGGACTTACGTTACGGTGTTAAGTAGGTTAGTCTCTAAAGTATTAGAGGATTCTGGGTTATTAGGTAGTAGTAGGTTTAGAGTATGTTTAAATGATTTTAAAGTCGTAATATCTACTAAACCAGTTAATTGTTTAGAGACTTCATTAGGTTTTGGATTAGTTAATGATACCCCCTACCTAGCACTACCTCTAGACAGTATACCTAAGTTTGAGGTTGTAGGTAGTGATTTAAGGGATTACTTAAACGAAGTACTTAGTAGGGAGTTTAGGGTTTGTAGAGGTGTTAATGTGTTAGTTGGTGATGTATATACTGTTGAGTTATTAGGTGTTAGTGGAGATGCTTTAGAGTTGATTAAGACACCACCTAACTACATTAGATTGTTAGTATTAGGTGTGAGTGCTAAGTACTTAGGTAGTGATTTAGAGTTAGTTAGTGAGGACTTAATCAGTAATAACTACGTAGTTAGGTTCAGGGTTATTAAGTAAGTTTTTAAGTACTTACTACCTCAGGTTATTAGGTCTTATAATTGGTTGAGAGGGACTTACTGATATTTACGGTGTTGGTAGTTATAGCTACGTTAGCCTTAATTTACGTTGGTGAGTTAAGACCTGATGCATACTTAGCTATAACGATACTTACGTACTTCATATACACTTCAGTTAATTACGGTTTTAGGTTTAGGGTTAAGCTTAAGATTATTGATGTAGTGTTGTTAATTACCTTCGCCTTAATAGTTACTTATAGAGTTTATGAAGTTCTTAAGTAGTTAAGTATTTAAGTATTACATGATTAGTTTTTCGGGTTTGGATTGAGGTTTAAGGTATTTACTGTAGTGTACGTACTCATACTGATCGTACTACCTATATTTAATGCTTACTCTATAGATCCTGCACCACTACTTAAACTACTTAAGGACTCCTTAGACAGTATCTCATCAGGTAATTACGAGTTAAGTAAGGAGTTAGTAAGTACTGCGTTATCTGTAGATGTAGGTGGTCTTAACTACATACATAGGAGTACTTACTTAAGACTTAATCAATTAGTAGATCTACTAATTACTTATAAGTCGTTAGGTGATGTAGTTAATACTACTTACTTAAGGAGTTTAATCTACGACCTATACAGGACTTACTACGACTTAAACATGAGTATCTCATCCTACGTAGATACACTTACTAAATACTTTAGAGATCCTGTATTGAGGGGTGAGTACTTAAGTGATTTCTACACATCATTAAGTACTACCTATAACGTAGTTAATGATGTATTAAATGATTTAGTGATGAGGTATTTAGGGATTACACACTACATACTTAATATCTCGTTAAGAGCTCCTGAGTTTATCTACGGTGGTAGTGATTACCTACTAACTATTTACGTAACAGCACCTACTGATGTTAAGTTTGTAGATGCCTTCATATACGTAAGTTATGGTGGTCTATACATATTCTTAAATACTTCAGTACCTACTAATGAGAACTACTCAATAATCCTTAAAGTACCTCCTGCTGAGGAGTTCTTAGTAAGAGGTCTTAAACTAACTCCTGAAGTAGTTTTTGAAGTATTAGTAAGAGTTTACGGGACTTACAATAACTACACGTATGTAGGTCAAGGAATGTTTAGAGGGTTACTGAAATTCTTAAAACCTGAGTTAATAATTACTCCGAAAGTAGTTAATGGTTTACTGACTTCATTAACTATTAACGCATCACTTAATACTCCGTTAAATACCTCTATATTCATTGATGATGTATTAGTAAGTAGTTTAGAGGTTTTTAGAGGTTTTTATGAGGTACCGTTGAATACTGATTTAAGTAGTGGTAAGTTAGTTAAGGTGGTTACTGAGGGTAGGGGTCCTTACTTAAGTAGTTCATGGACTTATAAATTACTGACTCCGACAAAACCTGAAGTTAATGTTTACGTAAGTAATTTAATTTTAATACCTCCATTTAATACCTCATTAACATTAAATGTAGGTACTACCCCATACATACTTAAGTTATCAGTATGTGGTTATGAGTTTGAAGAATTAGTTAATTCCTCATTAAAGTCATTAAGTATTTCAATACCTTGGAATACTATCCTCTGGTGTGATTTGAGGGTAGATATTAAGTCTTTAGTAGGTGATCTAGTGTTTAGTAAGTCTATACGTATATACGTAATCAACATACCTATAATAACATCATTAATAATAAGTTCATTAACAATTACTTTATTACCTAGTACTCGTAATTACTTAAGGAGTTTAAGACTATACATACCTAAGTTAGTTAGTTATCGTCGTAGTGAGTCTAGAGTAGGTAGTGTTTATGTAGGTATTAGTTTTAGAGAGTCTAAACTGCTTAGGACTTACCGTAAATTCGTAGACTTAATTAGTAAGTATGTAGAACCACCTAAAACTTCAGAGACGTT
>CAZZLT010000018.1:0-28125 GCA_964655125.1 uncultured Desulfurococcaceae archaeon
CAACACTTCTAGCACTACTAGCACTAATAGTAACGCCACAGACCCGAAAATGATAGTTTAGAGTAGTTTAAAGGACTTTATGGTTTTTAGGGTCACCCCAGGCTCGTGGCATAGCGCGAGCCACTCATGTAGTTCAACCACAGATACTAGAATCACGTGCCCGCCAAGTATTTGTTTCACCTAACTAAGCCTTGAAAGGAGTTCAAACTGCCATGAGTATGAAGCAATCCTAGTTAACTAGGCAATTACAATTTTGATGATAAGTTTAAATACTTACTTATGGAACTTGATATACTTGGGTTTGTGTATTTGAGTCTAGCAGATATGAAAATCGCTTTTACTTCACTACAAATATGTGTTTCTTCAAGTATTCTAGATGGCGCAATGTCCACACCGTACCTGCTGATTATAGATAGGATGCTGGTTAGGGGCAGGACAGTTATTAAGGAGTCCTATAGGTACTACAAGGTCTACCTACCTGTAGGGTACAGTGACATATGGGAGAAGCTGTACAAGGGGAATAAGGGAGTGAACCTCCTAATAGTACTGAGGCAGTGAAGAAAGCACCCCTCCACCGCACAGCTAAATATTACCGTAAAAATAAGTAGTATCTAGTAGTGGTTGCCGTGGTGAGGATCTGTGTTGAGGGTTTCACTAGCCAGGTAAGTTCTTTATAAGGAGTATTATCAAGGTGTCTTACTAAGTTTCATGGTTACGCGTACTCAAATAAAACGTATGACGAACATCGACAAGCCTGGAGAGCCGGTGGGCATTAGCCCACGCGGGTTCGAATCCCGCCCCCGGCGCTGTCCATATAGCTGACCCACATTGTTTCACGTACCAAGTAGGGCTGAATCTATTCTTGTTATTACTGATGAAATTCTTAGGGGTATAGGGCTTCATATATGGCTATGTGCAAGAGATTTAAATACCGATGCAATATATATTGGAATGTTACCTAGAAAGATGTATGGCGAAGAGTCTCCAAAGCCTATTGCTGAAGCTATGAAGAAATATGTTGATGCTGTTGTAAATGCTATACCAAACGCTATAGGTATTAATATAGATAACATTACAGCTGTTGTTGTAAACTCTTTTAATAATATCCTCAATATATATATTGTCTAGATATTCTTACCTCGCCAAGAGCTAGGCTTCTTATTATTAATGACGATGACTGTGCACCTATATTGCCAGAGTTATCAGCTAGCATTGGTAGAAATGCAGCTAAAAGTGCGAATATCTCAATAACATTTGTAAATGTAGCTATTATAGACCCTGTTATAGAGTTCATTAGATATAGATAGATAATCATTGGAATTATTCTTAAAGCTAGTTTTAAAGGATTTGAAGTTATATAACTTCCTTTTAAAGCTTCAATTATACCTCCATATTTTAGTAAATCCTCCGAATACTCACTTACTAAAACATCAAGTATATCATCTATTGTTATAGCCCCTAGAAGATTTCCATCGTGATCTATCACAGGAAGTTCTAAAAGATCGTATTCTAGGAAAAGTTTAGCTGCATCTTCTCTATCTTTATCAACAGTTACAGTGATTTCAGGCTTTGTGACACATTCACCTATTTTTATATTTCTTGGTCTTGATAGAAACGATTTAACATCTATATACCCTAATAACTTGCCATTGCTGTTGATAGTATATATAATAGTGTCTATCGTAGAATCCTAGCCTAGATCTAGTTAGATACATTTCAATAGCTTCACCAACAGTCATAGAATCATTGAAAATAGATATCTGTGGAGTCATAATACCTCCCGCACTTTCGGGAGGGTATCTAAGCAGCTTCGTTATCTCATGTTCCTTCTCCTTACTTAAAAACAGCTAAAGTTTCACTTCTATATCTAGGTGGCGGCTTTATAAGAATGTCAGTAGCTTTATCAAGTGGGATACTATCTATAATCTTCGAAAACTCATCTATCCCTTTGATAACAACAATTTCATATAATATATCTTCTGGAAATCTATCAAGAACATCATCAAGATTTTCAAGTGTTAAATAGGCTAAGACCCTATACCTCTCTTCACTACTAAGTCTAACAATAACATTATAAGCTGTTGGAGAATCAAGAGAGCTTAGAAGCTTACCTGCTTCAACCTCTTTATCAGCCTCAAGCATATTCTTTATATTCTCAACATGTTGTTCAATAACATTATTATTCACAATAATTGTCAACACCTTTCTAAATCAATAGTGTTAAATCGAGGGTTTAAAAACAGTTAGAGAACTCTAAAGCCTTGCTTTTAATCGCTATATCTAATCTTTTTAGCAAGTTTATCAATAAACTCCTTAATTTTTATTATATCATTATCCGTTAAAGTAACATTAACTTTAATAACGTCTATAAGTTCTATTCTAGTATCTCTAAGCATGTCTATTAACTGTTGATCTGCATTGCTCCCCCAGGCATATGTCACTATAACTCCTCCATATTTTATTGGAGGTTTTAAAACCTTTAGAAGATAAGCTATTTGTATTATCAGAGGATGCGCGAATCCTAAAACAGTTGGTGTTGCTATTATAACGGCACTTGAATCTACAAGATCTTTAGCAATATCACCAACATCAGCCGATGCTATATCATGAACAACTACATCTATGTCTTGTGAAAGAATTTTATTTTCAATAAGCTTAACTATTTTGTATGTATATCCCCACATACTTACATAGGCTATTAAGATTTTCTTTTTTGTTTTTCCATGTGACCAATCAAGGTATTTCTCAATAATTCTATTTGGATTTCTATATATTGGTCCATGTGATGGTGCTATAATTTTTATATCAAGCTTTGATATCTTCTCTAATGCTCTTAAAGCACTTGATCTAAAAGGCATCATTATTTCTGCCCAATACCTCCGAGCATGAATTAATATATCCTCTACCTCGTCATCGAACATTCCTTCAGCTATATGTGATCCGAAGAAATCACATGAAAATAAAATACTATCTTCCTCTAAAAAGGTGAACATTGTCTCAGGCCAATGAAGCATTGGTGCTTCTATAAATCTCAAAGTCTTTGAGCCAAGAGATATTATATCTCCATCTCTAACCACATGAATTCTTTCAGTAGGTACACCATAAAATATCTTAGCCATTTTTAAGCCCATAGAAGTTGTAACAAGCTTAGCCTTTGATGCAATGTTGAGAATGTAAGGAATAGCTCCTGCGTGATCTGGTTCTGCATGGTTCATAACAATATAGTCTATATCTCCTGGATCAATAACACCTCTAATTTTCTCTTCTAGCTCTTTTTCAAAACCTGGATTAACAGTATCTATAAGAGCTATGTTGTTTGATCCAATAACTAGATAGGCATTGTAAGAGGTTCCTTTTGGCAAAGGTATTATAGAGTCAAAGAGTCTTCTATTCCAATCTTTTACACCTACCCAGTAAACTCCTTCAGTAAGTTTATATGGATGTAAACTATACACTTAGTTTCACCTCTATTAAATGAGAGATATCAAGCTAATAACTTTTTGTTGTGAAAATAGATTTGAACATATGTTACACTTTGAAATATCTATATATGGCTCTATGGCTTTATGTGTAGAGCATAGATATCTGTTTGATAATGCGTATAGAGCTATTCTATCTATTTCCTCATATATTTGATAGAAATCTATATCTTTTCTAGCTATTCTATCTACAACTTCTATCTCCATAAAACCTCTTCTTATAAGCATCTTCACAATCTCTCTTCTTATTGCCGGTATTAGATATCTATATGCTATCTCAAATACCGAATTTCATTTTAGAGCACTAGAATCTTCTTTTTAATTTCATCTACATTATTTATAACATCTGTTAAATCTTCAACTATTTCTACTGTTCCTAGGTATCTTCCATTATCATCCTTCACACCTATTATTAAAACCCTTATAACTCTATCTTCAACCCTAGTCCAAAACTCTCTATAGCTTGCCTCACCAGATTTTATTTCATCAACAGTTTTTCTAATCAATGTTTCTAGTCTTGGTGGATGGCAATGCTCCACTCTTCTACCTATAATCGTCTTAGTTCTTGTAAATCCTCTTCCAAACATACTTTTACTAAAGAACTTAACTCTATCATCAATATTAGCATATGTTATCTCCAATGGCAATGACTTGAATAGAGAGCTTATCTCTTTAACACTTAGAAACTCTGTCTCTAAATCGATATCCTCATCTCTTTTAATTTTATAGCTATCAGGTTGAATACCATGTGTTAAAGCCATTGACTTAAATTCTGGTGGAAGTTTATCTATTTGTTCATGTGTTATAGTAACTTCTATCTCATATGGCATAAAAGGACTGGTTTTCGGAGTCCATAGCTTTTCACCAACATCGACTAACTGACCAATATCATTTGCCATCTCATCTATAGCTGCCCATCCACCTTCACTAAATAGAGCCCATACAGCTGGAAACAATATCTTGTTTTCTCTAAACACTAATTCAGAAATCTCTCTAGCAATCTCCAATGCCCTATTAGCAATACTATTAATAGCCATTGATCAAAACGGCTAAAAGCTTAGATATAAACTCGCTAAGTTGTCTCATCTTGACTATAACCTGGTCTTCCCTACCCCACATAACCCTTGGAACAGCAACTATACCTCTTCTCTCAAGATATGGAAATACAAGCATTTGAATTTTTCTATAGTGAAGTCTAAGTCTTCTTAGATTCTGAACTACAGCATTTAAAGCACCTAAAATGTTTTTAGTTTCTTCAACTCCTCTAGACTGGGTTAATGCAGAGGCATAAAGAGCTAAGGCATCAGCTTGTTTCAATATCCATTCATTTTCTCTCATAAGAAAACCTATTGGATGTCCTTTTGGAACATCTCTTAGCTCTCTAGACTTTAGAAATTCTCTAAAAAGCTCTACATGAAGGTCACAAAGCTTTAGAATATCATCAATAGATGTACCCTCTCTAACAAGTTGCTGTTCTATAATCGGTATTTCAAAAGGTGAAATCTGTGATAATGTATCGCTAAATCTTCTCTTTATCTCCTCAACACTTTCACCTCTATGTATATTCTTTAACAGCTCTTTTACTATTCCAATCTTTTTATTCATATCCAAATTTGACATGTGTTAAGCACAGAGATTCATATCACATACCAAGATAAAAACTAATCTATATAAATACCAGAAATAGAGTATAAAACACTGTAACATTGTTTTAAATTAAATATGGAGTTCAAAACTATTTTATATTAGCTAAGTTTCTATACTGTTTAAAGCTATAAGGTAGGTAAAATGTATGATATAGTTACACATACAGATCTTGACGGTATTGTTGGTGCAGCTACCTATATTTTAGGTATAAGGTATTAGAAAAATGAATATTATGTACTGTTTATAGAGCCTATAGAGATTGAAAAGATATGCGATCTTAGTAATAAAAGCTATGAAGCTATATCGATAATTGATATGGGTGTTAATGTTGATAGTTTAAAGGAGTTGCTGAGGTGTATAGAGGATAACAGTGTTGATGTATATTGGTATGATCATCATATATGGGATTTAGAATGGATTAATGAGTTGTCTAGATATGGTGTAAAGCTATATATAGATTCCAACTCGAAGTGTGCAGCTGATGTAGTTGCTAAGTCAATGAATATAGAAAATAGATTGATTAGAGAATATGTTGATGTTATATGTGCTGTAGATTCTTGGAGTTTTTATAGATGGGAGGCACTCTATCTCTATCGATATATAGACTATGTAAAGAGGTTCTATGATTAGAGAGAGCATTTATAGATATTCTAGGATATGTTTAAGTGTATAGCTGTGTTGCCGCTCTCCACGATCTCTCTTATGGTAACTATGCGTGGAAGCAAATACTTGCTCACCTCTATCCAGAGGTGGAGACGCTGTAGGTGTCTATAGACGTAGTTCACAAACACAGGCCTCTCGATAAAGCTGTGCAAGCTGAAGGGAGGGTTGGGCTTTGCGTAGATTACGCCGCTCTCGTTCCACACCCTCCTCACCGCTTCGTACAGCTTGCTGGAGTTGACATTAACTCAGAACTCGAGGATCTCTCCCTCAGGGTCGCACACTATTCGAACCTCAGTCACCTCGCTAACGCCTAGCCCCTGAGAGAAGTACTTGCCGTGGTACTCGCTGAACTTGAGCTCGACACCGTTCACGTAAACAGTCCTCGGATAGCTCTTCGCCGGAGCTTCCTGCGTAGCTTCCTCTTCAGGTAGAGGAGATGGGGCGCTGTACTCGGGCTCTACCAGCTCTAGAAGCTCCAGTGGTTCTAGAGGGTGAAGATTAGATACGTACAGCACTACCCCTACACCCACTAAGATGGCTAGGGCTAAAGCACCTATCTTCAGGTTGGAGCTAGGCATAGATCTCCCTTCTATACAGGTATCTAAGAACTTAAAACAGATTTAAAAGCTTGCCACTTGCCAGGTTTCGTTCGCAGGGCAAACTCTTTATTTAGAGTATTATCAAGGCGCTTTACCGAGTTTCACGCTCTACGTTTCCCAGATGAAACGCGTGACGGACATAGGCAAGCTTTGAGAGCTGGTGGGCGTAGCCCACGCGGGTTCGAATCCCGCCCCCGGCGTCTTAAACTATTATAGTGAACTCCTTGAAACGTTAGTTAGGGATACATTTCTAAAAACTTATATATTCTCCGTAGTAAAGTTTTTAATGCACTATATTGGTGGGGCTGTAATGCCTGAAGCTATGTTTAAGCATATAGTTAGGGTGGCTGGTACTGATATAGATGGTAATCTTAGACTACCGTATGGTTTATTGAAGATTAAGGGTGTTGGTTATCAGTTAGCAATGCATGTGATTAGGGTGTTAGGGTTAGACCCTAATTTAAGGGTTGGTTATCTATCTGAGGGTGATGTTAAGAAGATAGAGGCTGTATTAGCTAATTTATTAAGTTATGGTATCCCTTCATGGGCTTTAAATAGGAGGAAGGACTACATCACCGGTTTAGACTTACATTTAATAGGTGCTGATTTATTATATGCTGCTAGAGAGGATATTGAGAGGGAGAAGAGGATTAAGTCTTGGAGAGGTATTAGACATGCTTTAGGGCTTAAGGTTAGAGGCCAGAGGACTCATACAACCGGTAGGATAGGTCCTACAGTAGGTGTTAGTAAGAAGAAGTGATGTGTTATGGGTGACCCTAAGAAATCTCGTAAGATTTGGGAGAGGCCTGGACATCCATGGATTAAGGAGAGATTAGTTAGGGAGATGGAGTTAATAGGTAAGTACGGTCTTAGGAATAAGAAGGAGTTATGGAAAGCTCAAACACTTCTTAGGGAGTTCAGGAGGAGGGCTAAGGCACTACTATCACTTCCCCCAGAGTTAAGAGCTACTAGGGAGAGGGAGTTAGTTAGTAAGTTATACCGTCTAGGACTACTGAGTTCTGAGAATGCTGCTGTAGAGGATATCTTAGCATTAGATGTTGAGAGTGTTTTAGAGAGGAGGTTACAGACGATAGTGTTTAAGAAGGGGTTAGCATTAAGTATTCATCACGCTAGACAATTAATAACTCATGGGCATATAGCTATCGGTATACGTAGAGTTACTTCACCTGGTTATTTAGTTAGTAGGGATGAGGAGAACTTAGTCGTGCCTGTTTCATCAATTAAACAAAGTATTGTTAGGATTAGGTGATAGGATTGTTCTCAGTGAGGGAGATTAAGTGGGGTATAGCACATATATTCAGTTCATTCAATAATACGATAATTACTATAACTGATTTAAGCGGTGCTGAAACATTCTCTAGAGCTTCTGGTGGTATGGCTGTTAAAGCTGATAGGGAGAAACCATCACCTTATACTGCAATGATGATAGCGTATAAAGTAGCTCAAGAAGCTATGGATAAAGGTATAGGTGCTATACATATTAAGGTTAGAGGTCCGGGTGAGCACGGACCTAAGATACCGGGTCCAGGTGCTCAAGCAGCTATAAGAGCTCTAGCTAGGGCTGGATTTATAATTGGTAGGATAGAGGATGTAACCCCTATTCCTCACGATAGTACTAGAAGACCTGGCGGTAGGCGTGGACGTAGAGTGTAGGTGGATTTAATGAGTTTAAACGTTAATGTTTTAGATAAGGGTAAGAACCATATAAAGTTATTATTTGAAGGTGTCTCACTACCCCTACTTAACGCTGTTAGGAGGGTAGCATTAGCTGAGGTCCCTACAATGGCTGTTGATGAGGTAATATTCGTGGATAATACATCAGCTCTGTATGATGAGATAATAGCTCATAGATTAGGTATGATACCACTAACCTCAGATGATGCGTTAGAGAAATATAAAATGCCGGAGGATTGTGCTGAGAGTACTGAGGTTGAGGGTTGTTACACAATCTTAACACTTGATGTATCAGCTAAGGATGAGGTATTAACAGTTTACTCACGTGATCTAATCTCGCAAGACCCTGACGTTAGACCGGTCTCACCAGATATACCTATAGCTGTGTTAGCACCTGGACAGAGATTAGCTTTTGAGGCTAGGGCTAGGTTAGGTAGAGGTAAAGAACATATAAAGTGGAGTCCATCTACTGTAGCTACAGTTACTTACTTAGCTAAAGTGAGTTTAAACAGTAGTAGATGTAATTTATGTGGTAAATGTATTGAGGTCTGCCCTCGAGGTGTACTTAAGTTAGTGAGGGATGGTATTGAAGTTGATGAGGGTAAATGTATTTTATGTAGGCAGTGTGTTAAGGTATGTGATCGTGATGCTATAGACTTAAGCTGGTATGAGGATAAGTACGTACTCTATATTGAGAGTAGTGGTGCGTTAAAACCTGAGAGGATATTATCAGAAGCTCTTAAAGTAATTATCAATAAACTTCAAATAATTTACAACGAACTTAACAAGTTAGGTAGTGTTGGGGGGAGTTAAGATGAGACGTACAGGGCCTACAAACATAAACTTAAGACTACTGATTAAGGAGTTGAATAAGTACGCTAAGGATTACAACGCACCTATATGGAGTTACGTAGCTGAATTACTCTCTAGACCTGCTAGGAAACGTGTAGTAGTTAACTTAAGTAAGTTGAATAGGTATGCTAATGATGGTGATGTTGTAGTAGTACCCGGTAAGGTGTTAGGAGGAGGTAGTCTTACTAAGAAAATCACATTAGCTACTGTATCAATATCACTACCAGCTCTAGAGAAGGTTAGGGGGTCAGGAAGTAGAGTAATTCATATTAAGGATTTAATCAGGGAATTTCCTAAAGGTTCTGGTGTGAAGGTGGTAATATGAGTAATAAGGTATTGGTGATAGATGCTGAAGGTGCTGTATTAGGTAGGTTAGCTACTATAGTAGCTAAGTCATTACTAGATGGGTATAAAGTCTACATAGTTAACGCTGAGAAAGCTGTTGTGAGTGGTAATCCTCAGATAGTTGTAGAATCGTATAAGATTTGGTTAGAGATAAAGACGTTAAGGAATCCGTATAAGTGGTCCCCGAAGAGGCCTAGGAACCCCGTAGCTATAGTTAAGAAGGCTGTTAAGGGTATGTTACCTAAGGATAGTTGGAGAGGTGTTGAAGCATTTAAGAATTTGAAGGTCTATATAGGCTTCCCGGAGGAGTTGAAGAAGTATAACGTTGTTAAAGTAGACTACACATCTTCAAGACTTAGTAAAGGATTTATAACAGTTGGTGAGATAGCTAAAATGCTTGGGTGGAAGGGTTGAGTACACAGCAACAACAGTTGAAAGTTGTTTTAGCGTCGTGTAAGAGGAAGACAGCTATTGCTAGGGTAGTAGTTAAACCAGGTAAGGGTAGGGTATGGGTTAACGGTATACCTTTAGAGATATACCCGATAGAGATGGCTCGTTTAAAGATTATGGAGCCGTTACTACTAGCTGGTGAGTCTATTTGGAAGTCTGTTGATGTTAAGGTTAAAGTCTCTGGTGGTGGTTTTATGGCTCAAGCAGATGCTGCTAGGACAGCTATTGCTAGGGCTTTAATACTTTATACAGGTAGTGAGGAGTTAAAACAACGTTTTAAGGAGTATAGTAGGGTGATGATTGCTGGAGACCCTAGACAGACAGAACCTGAGAAGTGGATGCGTTATAGTGCTAGGAGGTGGAGGCAGAAGTCCTACAGGTGATACTTAATGGTTATAATACCTGTTAGGTGTTTTACTTGCGGTGCTTTAATAGGTGATAAGTGGAGGGAATTTGCTGAGAGGGTTAGTAAGGGTGAGAACCCGGGTAGGGTATTAGATGATTTAGGGATTACTAGGTATTGCTGTAGGAGGATGTTCCTCTCACATGTGGATTTAATAAATGAGATAATTATGTATTCTAGGAAGGTATGAGTATGTATCAGCCGTCTGAGGAGAAGAAGGAGTTTGAGAGAGCGTTAATTACTGAGAAGGGTGCTATAGAACTTCTAGTACCGTTAGATATCTACTTATCAGCAGGTGTTCATATAGGGACTCACATATGTACTAAGCATATGGAGGGATTCGTATATAGGTTAAGGTCTGACGGACTCTACATACTTAATGTAAAGTTAATAGATGAGAGGATTAGAGTAGCTGCTAAGTTCTTATCGAGGTTTAACGTAGGGTCAGTCTTAGCTGTTTCAGCTAGGCAGTACGGGTTTAAACCTGTAGAGATGTTTGCACGTCTTACTAATAACAGACATATCATCGGTAGGTTTATACCTGGGACTCTAACTAATCCTAGGTTATCATCTTATGTAGAGGCTGACGTAGTAGTTGTGACGGATCCTAGAGCTGATGCTCAGGCATTAGTTGAGGCTTCAGAGGTCGGTATCCCAGTAGTCGCTATAGCTAGTACTGATAATAGGTTATCAGGTGTTGATTTAGTCATACCGGGTAATAATAAGGGTAGGAAGTCTTTAGCAGTTATTTACTGGTTACTAACTAGGCAGGTTTTAAGAGAGAAGGGTATGATATCACCTAATGGTGATCTACCGGTAGGTTATGAGGATTTCGAAACTAAGGTGAGTTAATGAAGTTACTTAAGAGGTTACCAGCAGTTGCAGGTTATTTCTACGAATCTACATCTGATACACTCATTAAAAGGATTAAGTGGTGTTTTACTCATAGTTTAGGTCCTGGGAAACTACCTAGTATGTATGAGGGTAGATTGAAGGAAAGTATAGGTTATGTCGTACCACATGCTGGTTACATGTATAGTGGTCCAGTAGCAGCACATGTGTACTACAGAATTGCTTTGGAGGGTAAACCAGATACATTCGTTATATTAGGTCCTAATCATACGGGTTTAGGTACTGCAGTCTCTATATACGATAAGGGTGTATGGTCAACACCTCTAGGTGATGTTGAGGTAGATTCAGAATTAGCTTTAGAGATCGTGAGGAGGTCTAATTACGTTGATGTGAATTACGACGCTCATAAATTCGAGCATTCTATAGAGGTTCAACTACCTTTCCTTCAGTACATCTTCGGTACTTTCAAGTTCGTACCGATAGTATTTGCTTATCAAGTACCTGAGATAGCTAAGGACTTAGCTAACTCCATAGCTAGTGCTTCTAAGGACTTAGGTAGGGATATAATAGTCTTAGCATCAAGTGATATGACTCACTACGAACCTGATGATAAAGCACGTAAGAAGGATCATGACGTACTCGAACATATAGTTAGGTTAGACCCTATGAAGGTGTTTGAAGTCGTAACTAAAGAGGATGTAAGTATGTGTGGTGTAGGGCCTGTGCTAACGTTACTTTACTACGCTAATAAAGTCGGTGGTAGGAGGGGAGAGGTACTTATGTATGCGACTTCAGGGGATATCACTGGAGAGAAGGATGCTGTAGTTGGTTACGCAGCAGTTAGAATTCTTTAACGGTCTCTTCATTGTCTAGAGTTAATGAAGGTGTTAAATTAAGGTCTGTAGTGTATATACCGTTATTCTGTCTCCCACTCCCAAAGAAACATAACCCGGTAATAGTACTCCCTATAAAAGATTCTAAAATTACAGTAAGTGTTGAGGTATTAAGTAAGCAGGGCTTAGAATTATTAGGTGTTCCTCAAACAGTAGGTAGATATGTTTATGACTTCTACGAGTTCATACTTAATGAGTTAGGAGTTAATTACGGATTTAGGGTATGTGTTGATGGTGATTACATATACGATGGATTCATATACGTAGCTATAACTAATTTAATGATTAAATTACTTAGCGGTAGGTTAAGTAGTGATGAGTATGGATTACTTAGGTTAGTGGATAGTAGGTTAGGTATTAACGACTGCATCACAGCACTTAGAGAGTATGAAGTAGTTGGTGGGCCTTACATATGGAGATATGATGGTGAGTTACTTAAGTTAACAGATGTATCATGTTATGTTAGGGAGATGTTAAGTACTGAGGATATCTCCTTAAGTAGTGTAGTAGGTAATGAAGTACTCACTACACCGTTAACACGTCTAGTTGGGTTATTAATTATAAGCATATATAACTCATTAGTTGAGAAAGACTATAAATCCTTAAGCAACTATATAAGATTATATAATAGTTTATGGGTAGGTGTTAGTGGTATTGTTGATGGAATACTTCAAAGCTTTAAACCTACTACTGGTGTTAATTTCTTTACTTATGTTCAAGACTTAGGTAAGGTGACGTTATTTGAGGTACGATTGGTACTTAAAGGTAGTTAAGTTAGGTGGTAGTGTAATTACTTTTAAGGATACACCTATGACTATTAGATATGATGTAGTTAAGCAGTTAGTATCTGAGTTAGCAGATGTTGTTAATGAATTACCGAGTCTGAAGTTAGTAATAATTCATGGTGGTGGTGGGTTTGGACACTACGTAGTACGTAAGTGTTTAAGTTCTATCGGTAGGATAGATAGTAAGTGTTTTTCAGAGACTTCATATGCTATGACATTACTGAACACATTATTAATTAAGGAGTTATTAGGAGTTAATTTACCAGTAGTTTCAATACCACCGCATACAGTCTTTAAAGCTGAGGCTGATGGGAGGGTTAACTACGATAGAAACTTAATTATTGATTATTTAATGAGAGGGTTCATACCAGTACTATACGGTGATGTTGTCTTAGGGGTTAACTCATTCATAGTCCTCTCAGGTGATACTATAGCTTGGTTATTAGCTAAAGACTTAAACGCTCATGAGATTATATTCGTAACAGATGTTGATGGTTTATTCGATAAAGACCCTAAGAAGTATAGTGATGCGAGACTACTAAAGTATGTTAGAGCTGATGAGTTAAGGAACTTAGAGTTCTCTCAGGGTGAGTATGATGTTACTGGGTCTATGATGTTTAAACTTATGGAGGGGTTAAAACACGGTGTTAAAGGTATTGATGTTAAGATCGTGAATGGGTTAGTTAAGGGGAACTTATATAAGTCCTTACATGGTAATTCCTCTATAGGTACGGTGATTAAGTATTGAGTTATGAAGGTATTAATAGGAAGTTAGAACATATAGAAATTGCTTTAAAAGAGGATGTAGAGGGTCCGTTAACAACATGGTTTGAATGTGTATATTTAATACATAGGGCAGCACCGGAGTTAGACTTAGATGATGTTGATATATCTACTGAGTTTGTAGGTAGGAGGTTAAGAGCTCCTATAGTAATAAGTGGTATGACTGGAGGAGCTCCTGAGACTGAGAAGATAAATGCTGAGTTAGCTAAGGTGGCTGAGGTCTTAGGCTTAGGGTTAGGTGTAGGTAGTCAGAGGCAGGCGATTGAAAACGGATCTCTAAGGAGTACTTACTCTGTAGTAAGGGATTACGCACCAACTACGTTAGTATTAGCTAATATAGGTATATCCGAGTTCATAAGATATGATGTATCATTGATAGATAAGATAGTTAGTATGGTTTCTGCTGATGCCTTAGCTGTACATTTAAACGTAGCGCAGGAGTTAGTACAGCCTGAGGGTTCACATAACTTTAAAGGTTTTCTCAGGAAGTTAGAGGTCATTATGAGGGAGTTATCAGTACCTATAGTTATTAAGGAGGTCGGCTTCGGTATCTCTAAGGAGGTTGCTGAGGAGTTAGTAGGTATTGGGGTAAGTCATTTCGATGTTGCTGGTGCTGGGGGTACTAACTGGGCTAAAATTGAGATGTTAAGAGCTAGGTATAAGGATGATAAGTTGAAGGAGAGGTTAGCTCGAGAGTTACTATGTTGGGGTGTCCCTACAGCTGCTTCAATACTTGAGGTTTGGACAGTAGCTCCGAATTCTGAAATAATAGCTAGTGGTGGTATTAGAAAAGCTTTAGATGTTGTTAAAGCTCTTAGACTAGGGGCTAACGCAGCTGGTTTAGCACTACCCTTACTCAGAGCTTACTACTCAGGTACGTTAATGGAGTACTTAGACGGGTTAATTAAATCAATTAAAGCTTTATTACTACTCACTGGTTCGAGGAGTATTAATGAGTTAAGGGGTAAACCAATTGTTATTTACGACCCACTCAATACTTGGATAACTCAACGCGGTTTAAAAATACCTTAATAATGTCTTATATAGGTGATTGAATGAGTAGTGAATTACTTAAGTATGCTGTTAAGGTGGCTGAGAAGGTTAATACATTATTAGGTGAGGTTGTTAGAGGTGATGAGAAACAACTGTATGACGCGTCATACTACCTCCTTAAAGCTGGTGGGAAGAGGTTAAGACCTCTACTCACGGTCCTCTCAGCTAGGTTATTCGGACTTAATGAGGATATCTCCATATATCCAGCAACTTCTGTAGAGTTATTACATAACTTCACTTTAATTCATGACGATATAATGGATAGGGATGAGTTTAGGAGGGGTATCCCAACAGTTCATAAAGTTTACGGTGAGGCTATGGCTATATTAGCTGGTGATCTACTCTTTGCTAAGTCTTTCGAGGTAATGTTTAGATTAGTTGGTATCATCCCTTACGAACGAGTTGTTAAGGCTTTGAGAGAACTTACGTGGGCTGCAGTAACTGTTGCTGAGGGTCAAGCACTTGATATGGAGTTTGAAGGTAGGGATGATGTTAGTGTTGATGAGTACTTGAAGATGGTGTTTAAGAAGACAGCAGCTCTATTTAAAGCATCAGCTTATATAGGTGCGGTTGTAGCTGGTGCTGAGGAGAGTGATTTAGAGAGGATTAGTGAGTTCGCTAAGAGTATCGGGATAGCATTTCAGATAAGAGATGATGAGTTAGGATTAATAGGTGATGAGAAGGTATTAGGTAAGCCGGTATTCAGTGATTTAAGGGAGGGTAAGAAGACTATATTAGTTATTTACGCGTTGGAGAGGGTTAATGATGAGCAACGTAAGTTAATACTTAACGTCCTCGGTAATAGAAATGCTAGTGTTGAGGAGTTTAGGAGGGTTGCTAATATCATAATTAAATCTGGTGCTCTAGATTACAGTAATAGAGTTGCTGAGGAGTACTTAAGGAAGGGTATGTCTAAACTTGAGGAGATAAATACTAAGGATTTAGAGGCTAAGTACTTACTAAAGGAATTTGCTGAGTTCCTAACTAAGAGGTTGTATTAATGGGTTTAACAGCTAAAGTAAGAGAATACTTGAAAGACATCACTAACTACTATAAAGGTATTACATGTTATTTAGTTAGTACTACCTCTGTAGAGACTACAACAACAGTGGAGAACATCAACAGTTTTGAGAAGGTTGAATGTATTGATATAAAGAACTTCATTTCTGGAGGGTTATTAGAGAAGGAGTTAGTCATATGTAATGAGAGGATTAGTAAGTGTATACTTGTCCTTAACGGTGCTAAGGTAGATGTTGTAGAGGTTAGAGGTTATGAAGTACTACTACATGTTGATGAAGCGTTAAGTGTTAAGGAAGGTGATGTGTTAGCTTATATAGTGACTAGTAAGGGTGAGTTAAGGAAGTTTAAATCTGTACGTAGTGGGTATGTAATCCTTATAGAGGAGGTAATCGATAAACCTCAAGGATATATGATCTACTTAGCGGATGGTGAGTATGTCAGGGAAGTTAAGTAGTGAGGTCATGGATGTTATAGTTAAGCTTACTTTGAAAAACGCTATAGAACATGATGGTAAGGCATTAGTTAAAGTTGTTTTAAGTAAGTTATTAGGTTCTTTCCCAGAGTTGAGACCTCAGGTTAAGGAGTTAGAGGGTATAGTCTCTGAGGTAGTATCTCGGATCAACAGTATGAGTTTAGAGGAACAGGTTAGATTAGCTAAGGAGAAATACCCTGAAATCCTCGAGGAGAGGGAGGTCGTACCTAAGGTTAAGACATTACCACCACTACCTAACGTTGAGAAGTATAAAGAGGTTAGAACTAGATTTGCACCTAATCCTGACTTCCTAATACATCTAGGTAATGCGAGACCTGCAATACTTAGTTATGAGTATGCTAGGATGTATAATGGTAAGATGATTTTAAGGTTTGAGGATACTGACCCTAGGACTAAGCAACCTATGCCTGAGGCATATAGTGCTATTAAGGAGGATTTAAAGTGGTTAGGTATTAGATGGGATGAGGAGTACATACAGTCTCTAAGGATGGAGTTGTACTACTCAGTTGTTAGGGAGTTGATAGGAGTTGGTGGTGCGTATGTAGACTTATGCGGTAAGGATGAGTTTATGAAGTATAAGATGAGTATGAGACCATGTCCTCACAGGACAGTAGCTGTTGAAACTAACTTAGAGTTATTGGATAAGATACTCTCTAATTACTTTAAGGAGGGTGAGGCTGTGATTAGGATTAAGACAGACCTCTCACATCCAGACCCTTCAGTTAGGGATTGGGTAGCTTTTAGGATTGTAGATACTGATAAGAATCCACACCCTATAGTAGGTTCTAAGTATATCTTATGGCCTACGTATAATTACGCTGCAGGTGTTGACGACCATTTAATGGGTATAACACATATCCTTCGTGGGAAGGAACATATGGTAAATACTTTAAAACAGAGATATCTCTACGAACACTTAGGTTGGGTTTATCCAGAGGTAATTAACTTAGGTAGGCTTAGGTTGGAGGGGTTTATATTAAGTAAGTCTAAGATTAAAGAACTTCTGAGGAAGTTTCCTAAGAAGTTTAAATCCATAGATGATGTTAGGTTTGGGACTATAGCATCTCTGAGGAGGAGAGGTATTATCCCTGAAACTATAAGGAAGGTGATATTAGAAGTTGGTGTTAAGGTAAGTGATGCATCGATTAGTTGGGAGAATATAGCTGCTATTAATAGGAAACTCATAGACCCTATTACGAAGAGATTAATGTTTGTAAGTCATCCACCAGTAAAAGTACTCATACGTTCAGTACCTTCAAGTCTTACTAAAGTGTCAATACCTCTCCACCCAACTAATAAGTCATTAGGTAGTAGAGAGATAACGTTAGATGTTGTTGATGGTTATACACCAGTTCTACTTGATAAATCAGATGTTGATCTACTTAGGAGTATAGGTTATATTAGGTTGATGGAGTTCATGAATATTAGATATGTTAGTGATAGTGTTGAAGGGGTAATAACCGAGTTTGTAAGTACGGAGTTAAGTGATGCTAAGAAGGTTAAGGCACCTATAGTTCATTGGGTACCCTATAGTAGGAATACGAAGGTAGTTATTATAAGACCTAAAGACCTTAACTTACTTAAGATTAGAGGTTATGGTGAGGAGTACTTGAGGACTATTAAGGTTGGTGAGGTAGTACAGTTAGTAAGGTATGGTTTTGTTAAGGTTGATAACGTTAGAGGAGATGTTGTAGAATTAGTATTTATTCATGAGTAGTTATGACTAACTCTAAAAATTCCACACCCTAAGCTACTATTACCGTATTGTAGGTCTCATCCTCATACTCGATGTAGTATCTAATCTCACTTAATCTACGTACCTCCTCACGGATTAACTCACCATCACATACCTCCTCAGCAATTATAGTTGGAAATAATGTATCAGTTAATGATTTATCATCAACTTCAGGGATGTGTATTAACTCTATATTACTAAAGTTATAACCTAGGAGCTTCCTAACCAACTCATAACTCTTACTATCATAACCTACGAATACTACTAACCTCTTACTCATTCTTATGACCATTAACTAACTCCACAATACTACTTTCTTAAAAAGGTAGTTACTCAATAATTAGTTGTTAGGTTTTTAAGGGGTACTATGATTTTAGTTTAGTTGGTGGATAGTATTTAGTGAGTATAGTATAGATAGGGATAAGCTTAGGAGGATAGTTAAGGAGTTAAAGGATTGGAAAGCACATGCAACTACATTACTTTCGTTGTACATACCACCTGGTAGACCTGTAAGTGACGTCATAAACATGTTGAGGCAGGAATTAGCTATTACAGATAATATAAAACTTAAGAGGACTAAAGATAGGGTTCAGAGGGCTTTAACAGTAGCTATTGATAGGTTAAGTAACATATCAAAAATCCCTCGGAATGGGTTAGTGATATTCGCTGGTGAGAATGAAGATACTGGTGAATTTATATGTTTGATGTTCTCACCACCAGATCCTGTGACGGTATACTTCTACAGGACTGATAAGCATTTCCATCTAGAATTTCTTGAGGCTATGCTTGAGGAATCTGAAGTATATGGTTTGATAATTATAGAACGTGATGAAGCAACTATAGGGTTGTTGAAGGGTTCATCACTTATGGTCTTAGAGGAGGTTGAGGGCTACGTACCTGGGAAGCATAGTAAGGGTGGTCAGTCTCAGAGACGTTACGATAGGATTATTGAGGAGTTAGTTGAGGAGTTCTATAAGAGGGTAGGGGAGATAGTTAATAAGTACTTCATACCGTACCTAGAGAGTGGTAAGCTTAAAGGTATTCTAGTGGGTGGTCCGGGTTATGCTAAATTAGACTTCGTTAAAGGTGGTTACATAGACTATAGATTGAAGGAGAAGGTTTTAGATGCCTTAATTGATGTGGGTTCTCAAGGGGAGCCAGGTCTTAAAGAACTTGTTATGAGGGCTTCAGAACTGATTAAAGGTCAGAGGTATGTTGAGGTAGTGAATGCTTTAGAGGAATTTAAGTTTCACCTAGCTAAAGATGATGGTTTAGCTCTTTACGGATTTGATGATATAGTTAATGCGTTAAATATGGGTGCGGTTAAGTCATTAGTAGTTACTGAGGATATGCCTGAGTTTGAGAAGCTTATGGAGTTAGCTAAGAAGTCAGGTGCTGAGGTATACGTATTACCGGAGACTATACCTGAGTACGTGTGGATTAAGAAGACATTTAATGGTGTAGTAGCTATTTTAAGGTATAAGATCGTTTAGAAGTAGGGACTAAATGAGTATTGAGAAGAGGTTAAGACAACCAATAGTAGTGGTCTTAGGACATGTAGATCATGGTAAGACATCATTACTAGATAAGATTAGAGGGACAGCAGTAATTAAGAAAGAACCTGGTGAGATGACTCAACATATAGGTGCTAGTTTAGTCCCTGCATCAGCTATTAACGAATTAACAAAACCGTTGAGGTCTTTATTCAATATACAGCTTAAGATACCTGGACTACTCTTCATAGATACTCCAGGTCATGAAGCATTTAGTAATTTAAGGAAGAGGGGAGGGAGTATTGCGGATTTCGCAATTCTGGTTATAGATGTAAATGAAGGTGTTAAGAAGCAAACTATTGAGAGTATTGAGATATTAAGAAGTAGGAGGGTACCCTTCCTAGTAGCTGCGAATAAGATTGATAAGGTACCTGGGTGGAAAGCTAATGAGTGGGAACCGTATTTAGTAACTATTAAGAAGCAGTCACGGAATGTTGTTGAGGAATTAGATAAGAGGATATATAGGCTTATAGGTGAGTTAAGTAGTTTAGGATTTAATGCTGAGAGATTTGATAGAGTTAAAGACTTTACTAAAACTCTAGCTATAGTTCCTGTATCTGCTAAGACTGGTGAAGGTATTGCTGAGTTATTAGCAGTACTAGCTGGACTTACTCAGAGGTACTTAACTCAGCAGTTAATGTTTACTGAAGGCCCTGCAAGCGGTGTAGTTCTAGAGGTTAAGGAGGTAGTAGGTCTAGGTACATGTATAGATACTATAATTTACAACGGTATATTGAGGAGAGGGGATTTAATAGTTGTTGGTGGTTTGAATAAGCCTATAGTAACTAAGGTAAGGGCTCTACTAATGCCTAGACCTTTAGATGAGATGAGAGCACCTGAGGGTTCGTTCATGAGTGTTGATGAGGTTGTAGCTGCAAGTGGTGTTAGGATTAGTGCACCAGATCTTGATGAGGTTATTGCTGGAGCACCGATGTATGTAATACCTAGTGAATTCTTGATTAACGACTATGTAAAGAAAGTTTCTGAGGAGGTATCCTTAGTTAGATTTAAGAAAGATATTGAAGGCTTAGTTATTAAAGCAGATGCTTTAGGGACTTTAGAAGCTATAGTTAATACTTTAGAGAGTAAGGGTGTACCGGTTAGGGTAGCTGATGTGGGGCCTCTAACTAAGAGGGATGTTATAGAGGCATCCATCGTAGCTAGGAAGAATAAGTACTTAGGAGTGATACTTCTGTTTAATGTAAAGCCATTACCAGATGCTGAGGAGTTAGCGTTAAAGGAGGGAATTAAGATATTAAGTGATAATTTAATATATAGGCTCATAGAATCTTATGAGAAATGGGTTAATGCGTTAAGGGAGGAGGAACGTAAACGTGAGTTATTAAGAACTGTATTTCCAGCTAAGATTAAAGTCTTACCTGGATGTGTATTTAGGAGGAGTGACCCAGCAATTGTTGGGGTTGAGGTTTTAGAGGGTGTTATTAGGCCTGGCTACCCACTCATGAGAGATGATGGGAGGGAGTTAGGTGTGATTATGCAGGTACAGGATAAGGGTAAGAACGTACTGGAGGCGAAGAAAGGTTCTAGTGTAGCGATATCTATAAGAGGTAATGTAATGGTTGGGAGGCATTTTGATGAAAACGATATACTCTATACAAACCCTACTGAGGAAGACTTAAGAACAGTCATTACAAAGTTTAAAGATTACTTAGATGAGGGAGTTATAAACACTATTAAAGAGATTATAGAGATTAAGCAGAGGAGTCAACAACTATACGGTCTCTCAATTATACATCTATTAAAAGACCTAAAGAGTTAGGAAGGATTAATACTTCAGACTTATCCCTCATCTACTTACTTAATCTATTTAAACATACTTAATACAGTGTTGTGGTTTGTTTAGAATTGATTATGTCTTAACTTTTGCTTATCTCTAGAGTTTTCAGTTGATTAAGTATTACGAGTTAATATTCTTTAATGAGTTGTTCATGGTTTAAGCTAGTAACTATAAAGTAGTGATGTTATCTACGTGCTATTAATTTCCTAGCTTCTCTCTCAGTTTCTCTAAGTATGACTATATCACCGATTCTTACAGGTCCTTTTACATTTCTAGTGATTATCCTACCCTTATCCCTACCTTCAAGGACTCTAACACGGACTTGAGTTATCTCACCAGTAACTCCAGTACGTCCTATTATCTGTATAACCTCAGCTGGGAAACCGAATTCCTCAACTACGTTAACTTCAGGTTGGTTAACCACTATCTTCTTCTCCTCACTCATACCTAACCCTAATCACTGATAGTGTTAAGTGTTATAAATTATTTTGATTTCTTACGATTATCAAGTTTCTTACTAGTTAAGTAAGTATGTTATGTGTTGTTGAGATGATTACATAACTTTATATATCACTTGTATTACTTAATTATAGTTACTGATGTGGAGGTGTTTGAAATGCCTGCAGTAGCTAAATGTTCGTTTTGTGGGAGTGATATAGAGGTAGGTAGTGGTTTAATGTATGTAAGAAATGATGGGAGTATCTTATGGTTTTGCTCAAGTAAGTGTTTAAAGAATTTTAAGTTAGGTAGGGATCCTAGGAAGTTACCTTGGACTTCAAGATATATATCCTCAAGGTAGTTGTAAGTTATGTTTAGATTAGGTGGTGGGTTTGGAAAAGACAGTAATAATAATAAAACCTGATGGGGTCCGTAGAGGTTTAGTTGGTGAGATCTTATCAAGGTTTGAGAAGAAGGGGTTTAAGATTAGAGCTCTTAAGATGATTAAGTTAAGTAGGGAGCAGGCTGAGAGGTTATACGATATACACTTCGGTAAGAGTTTCTTTAACGACTTAGTAGATTATATGACTTCAGGACCTGTTGTTGCTGTAATTCTTGAAGGGGATAATGCAGTTAATGCTGTGAGGTTAATGATAGGTCCTACAGATGGTAGTAAAGCACCTCCTGGGACTATAAGAGGTGATTACTCATTATCGATTAGAGAGAACATCATACATGCAGCAGATAGTATTGAGAGAGTTGAACATGAAGTTAACGTTATCTTTAAGCCTGATGAAATATATCGTGATTAAGGAAAAATTAAAGAAAAACTTTAATTAAGTGTTGTTTAGCTCTTAGTAGGTGTACTCTTACTCTTTAACTCATTATACGCTCTGATTAACTCATCAACTAATTCTTTAACACCACCTGGTTCTATAATAGCTACACTAGCAGCAGCTACTTCAATACCAGCACTCTCACCTAACCTCTTCTTACTAGGTACGTATAGGTAAGGTACTTTCTTCTCCTCACATAGTAACGGTAAATGCATAACTACCTCTGGAGGGTCTACATCCTCTGCTATAAGTACTAACTTAGCTAAACCCCTCTCAACAGCTTTTGTAGTTTCATTAGTACCCTTCTTAATCTTACCGTTACTTTCTCTAACTTTCTTCACGGCTTCATAAGCTTTCTCCGCTATCTCCGGAGGTACTACGAATCTAACATAGCTTGGTTTACTCATCCTCATCTCACCTATCGTCATCAAATACCTATACCTACCTCCTTAAAAACTTATCTCATAATGTATATCACAGAAGTTATGGTGGGTTATTAGTTAGTAGTGTTTATTAAGGATATTGGTAGAACTTTAAGGACAGTAACTCTTGTTTAAGGTATTTCATCCTGTAGCTTCCTGAATGGGCAGTCATTCCAGTAGTTGATACATAAGGGTACCTCATAAATGTTTAAGTATCTTTTAAGGACTTCACATGCAGCTAAGTAACTACCGCTTTCGTGATTTAATAGTCTGAAGTACTTACAATCAGATTTCATAGGTTTATTTAATCCGTGGATCATGAGTATCGGTCTACCATACTCTCTACCACTCTTTGCCTCAGGTATTATTGACGTATCTACATCTCTAAAGAATTTACATGTAGTGTATCCTTGACCTAAACATCTACTTGGTAGTGTGACATCACTTGATGGTTTATCTAGTGCAGGTGATGTACATAAACCACTCTTATACCACATACAAGGCAATTAATATTCCTATAAGGATTTATAGGGTTAAAGTTAATAAATCTATCAGTACTAAGTGAATAGGAGGGCTGAGTATGGGTTTAAATCAGGGAGGGTATGAGGATCCTTCACGGAGGTTGAAGCTTAAGGTAGTTTACGAAGACCCTGATGTATTAGTAGTTACTGCTCCTAACGAGGATGAATTAATTAAGATTATATTAGATTTACTTAGGAATAAGCCTATGAATGTTAAGGAATTACATTCGATACTGTCTGGATTAGCTAGTGAGGATAAGATTAGGAGGGCTTTAACACGTTTAGTAAATGAGGGTGTAGTCTACACACAACCTGATGGTAGGTTCATCGTTGCTGGGATCTAAAATCCAACTACTTCGTAGTTAGATAAACTTATAAGTAATGACTCAGTAAACATCTACTAGAGGTGAGTACGTCATGTCAAGGGTTACTGAGGATGAGCTAAAGAAAGCACTTTCTACAACAGTTATTGAGAAGAAAGATGCTAAGAAGCGTTGGGTTGAGAGGATGTTGAAGAGTGCTAAGTCTTACCATAAGATATGTCCTTACTTTGATAAGAGGTTAGGTAATTGCTTCTTAAGACAGTTAAGTGAGAAGAAAGGAAGGTGTGAGAGGGAGGGTAAGTTTGACGGGTGTCCGGTGTTTATGGGCTTTCTTGAGGGTACCTACGATAAACTAGTGAGTGAGGGTAAGAACTTACCCATAGATTTTATGGACTTATCATTACATATTTACTGATTATGATTTAATGAGGGATTGAATATATTGGTAGTTGATGACCCATTCTCTTACGTAGTTAATTCACTAACTTCTCTAGTGTATAGTAGGATTAAGGATGTTTGCGTAGGTATACAGCCGAGTAACTTAGTAGTATTTGTAGAGGAGCCTAGTAGGAGGGAGTTCGGCGACCTCTCCATACCCCTCTATAGATTATCTAGAGTATGTGGTGTTGGGGTGGATGACCTTTCAGACACTCTTAAAGACCTATCACTTAACAACATATTTTCGAATGTAGAGATAGTTAAGGGTTATTTAAATGTTTTTATTAATGAGGTTAACTACGCTAGAATACTAGCTGATACTGTAAGGATTAAGGGGCAGGATTACGGCTTCGTAAAAGATTATAAGAGGTTAAACATTGTTGTAGAGTTTGTCAGTGCTAATCCAGTACACCCACTACATATAGGGTCTGGAAGGAATGCAGTCTTAGGGGAGTTCCTCTCAAGGATTTTTGAGGTTAGAGGTCATAGAGTTCAGAGGAGGTACTACGTAAACGACCTTGGGAGGCAGGTAGCTACCCTAGTTTACGGTTATTTAAAGTTAGGGAGGCCTGAGGTACCGCAGGGCTTAAGACCTGATGAATGGTTTGGGTTCATATACGCAGTTACGAATACTGTAGTAGATATCATTAAGGTTAGAAACGATATTAAGAGTTTAGGTGGTGTTAGTGAGGATTTAGTTAGTAAGCGTCGAGAGTTAGATGAGTTAATGTCTACGCTTGCAGAGCTTAGGTCTAGGGATGAGGTCTTAGTTGATAAACTCTTGAATGAGATATCTAAGGATGAAGATCCGGATAAAGTGATTGAGGACTTAATGAGACGTTATGAGGTAGGTGATAAGGATGTAGTTGATGTTTTCAGATATGTTGTGAGGGAGGTCTTAACAGGTATTGACTACACATTACGTAGACTCGGTATTAGATTCGATGTATGGGATTTAGAGAGCGATCTAGTTTTCTCAGGTTTGGTGAGGGAGGTATTAGACCTAGCTAGGAAGTCTAATTACTTCACATTACATAAGGGTGTACCTGCGTTAGACTTTAAAGAACTACAATCTGATGACCTATTAAGACAAATTCTTAAACTACCTAAAGCTACTGAGATCCCACCGTTAATCTTGATGAGGAGTGACGGTACTACCCTATACGTTACTAGGGATATTGCCTACAGTATCCGTAAGTTTAAGGACTTCAACGCTGATTTAGTGATAAATGTTATCGGTAATGAACAGACATTAGCTCAAGCACAGTTAAGGTTAGCTCTATATGCTTTAGGTTTTAGGGATGAAGCTAGTAAACTCCTTCACTACTCATACGAATTAGTTACATTACCAGGTATTAAGATGAGTGGTAGGAGGGGGAGGTACGTAAGCGTAGATCAAGTTTTAGATCATTTAGGGTTTAGGGTTGAGGAGGTTATGAAGTCTCGAGGAATTAGTGTAGATGATTATGTTAAGGAGGTTATGGCTGTTGGTGCGTTTAAGTATATGATGCTTTCCTCCTCACCTACGAAGGTGATTAACTTCAACTTTGAAGCTGCTCTAGACTTAAGTAGGAACTCAGCACCGTATCTTCAGTATACCTATGCTAGAACTTGTGGGGTATTGAGGAAGTATGGTAGGGGGATAGAGTGGGATTTAATAGATTTTACATCAGCTAACGACCCTACACGTAGGGAGTTACTTTTACAGCTTAGTAAGTTTGCGTATGTGATGAGTAAGACCTTCAGGGATTTAGACCCTGAGATACTTGTTACATACTTAAATAAGTTAGCAGATATATTTAATGCTTGGTATGATTCCCAACCAATACTTCATGAAGTAGATGAAGGTGTTAAACAGTTTAAGTTATTCCTTACATACGTAACTAATATCGTAATTAAAAACGGATTATACGTTATGGGTATTGACGTTCTAGAAAGGATTTAAATATTTTGTCATTGTAGACTACTTCAGCTAAACATTAACTTAAGTTTAAGATGTGAAGTAATTCCTATGATATTAGTGAGAGTATTTAAGGAGGTCTGATATAGTACTTAACAGGACGGTGGGAATTATGAGTAAAGAGAGGATTATTGAGTTACGTGTTGAGACAGCTAAGCAGAGGGATATAGCTAGGAAGATATGTAGGATAGGTAGGAAGCATATGAAGCTCCTCGATGTCGAGGTTGGTGATTTTATAGAGGTTATGGGTTCTAAAGGTTCTACAATACTTCAGGTATGGCCAGCTTATGATGAAGATGAGGGTAAGGATATAATAAGGATAGATGGGTACGTACGTGAGTCTTTAGGTGTTGCTGTAGGTGAGTATGTTAAGGTTAGGAAGGCTAGAGTTGAGAGGGGTACTAAGGTTGTATTAGCACCTACATACCCTATAAGATTTAGTGGTGATTTCGTACATTATGTGAAGAACTTACTACTTAATAAGGCTGTAGTTAGGGGTGAGGCAGTATTTATACAGATACCCTTCGCATTCGGTGAGCCTATGAAGTTTATAGTTATATCTACACAACCATCACAGGCTGTATACATTGATGAGGATACTGAGTTAGTTATTAAGGAAGAGCCTGTTAGGGAGGAAGCAGTTGGTAGGGGGATACCTAAGGTTACGTGGGAGGATATAGGTGATTTAGAGGATGTTAAGGAGAGGATTAGAGAGATTGTTGAGATACCTATGAGGCACCCAGAATTGTTTAAGCATTTAGGTATTGAACCGCCTAAGGGTGTGTTACTTTACGGTCCTCCTGGGTGTGGTAAGACGTTACTTGCTAAGGCATTAGCTAATGAGATAGGGGCTTACTTCATAGCTATTAACGGTCCTGAAATCATGAGTAAATTCTACGGTGAGAGTGAGGCTAGGTTGAGGGAGATATTTGAGGAGGCTGAGAAGAACGCACCGTCAATAATATTCATAGATGAACTTGATGCTATAGCACCTAAGAGGGAGGAGGTTGTTGGTGAGGTTGAGAAGAGGGTTGTAGCTCAATTACTTACGTTGATGGACGGTCTTAAGGAGAGGGGTAAGATAATTGTTATAGGTGCTACTAACAGGATTGATGCTATAGACCCTGCTTTAAGACGTCCTGGTAGATTTGATAGGGAGATTGAGATCCCACCACCTGATAAGAGAGCTCGTAAGGAGATTCTACTAGTGCATACTAGGGATGTCCCGTTAGCTGATGATGTAGATATAGATGCGTTAGCTGAGATTACTCACGGGTATACAGGTGCTGATTTAGCTGCGTTAGTTAAGGAGGCTGCTATGTCAGCACTTAGGAAGTTCTTAAAGAGTGAGAATATAGATTTGAATAAGCCTATCCCACCAGAGAAGTTAGTTAATTTAAAAGTAACTAGGAATGATTTCTTAGAAGCTTTGAAGGTTGTACACCCAACGTTGATGAGGGAGGTATTTGTTGAGGTTCCAGAGGTTAGGTGGTCTGACATTGGTGGTTTAAACGAGGTTAAACAGCAGTTAAGGGAAGCTGTTGAATGGCCTTTAAAGTACCCTGAAATTTTTGAGAAGGTGGGTATAAGACCGCCTAAGGGTGTGTTACTTTACGGTCCTCCTGGGTGTGGTAAGACGTTACTTGCTAAGGCAGTAGCTACTGAATCAGGTGCTAACTTCATAGCTATTAGAGGTCCTGAAGTACTTAGTAAGTGGGTTGGTGAGTCTGAGAGAGCTATAAGAGAGATATTTAGGAGGGCTCGTCAAGTAGCTCCTGCAGTTATATTCTTTGACGAGATAGATGCTATAACACCTATGAGGGGGCAGAGACATGATTCCGGGGTTACGGATAGGATAGTTAATCAATTACTTGCTGAGATGGATGGGATCACGATGTTGAAGAATGTAGTTGTTATAGGTGCTACTAACAGGATTGATATCATAGACCCTGCTCTTTTAAGGCCTGGTAGGTTTGATAGGGTTATATATGTACCACCACCTGATAGGAGGGCTAGGTTAGAGATCCTTAAAGTACATACTAGGAAGGTACCTCTAGCTAATGATGTAGACCTTGAGAAACTAGCTGAG
>CAZZLT010000019.1:0-17583 GCA_964655125.1 uncultured Desulfurococcaceae archaeon
TGATGAAGCAACTACAGCAATCTTAGCAGGACCACCAACCATCCTACCAACTAAAGCCTTAGCAAGATCTATAAAGAACCTACCAACACCAGCCTCAGAAAATACAGCACCTAAAATAGTAAATGCAATAACGTATGTAGATATGACTTGAAGAGGTATTGTGAATACTCCGTAAGCTCCTGTCACGTAGTTAGCTTCTACAATCCTAATAATACTTAAACCTCTATGTCTTAGAGGTGGTGGGAGCCAAGGCCCTATATACAGGTATGTTAGGAATGCTAGGACAACCGTCATCATCGGTATCCCAGTACACCTCCTAACAGCCTCAACAACTGTTACCAGGAATATCAACCCTAAGATGAATTGCTCTGTAGGTAGGTCAGTTATGAAAGCCCACCTACCGTAAACCCATGAGATATAGTTAAGATATAGCATTAATGGGGGTATAGCGGAGATTATTGCTAGTAGGTAATCATACCATGGAATCTTACTAATATCCTTCTTACGTGCTGGGAAGGTTAGGAATACTAACGGTAGTGCGAATGTTAAGTTTACTGCCATATGAGCGAATATGTCGTAAACAGCAAATGTGAGTGTGTATACGTTGTATAAACCCATAAGAAATGCGATGAACGTAACTAAGCGTTCCTGCCATTTAGTAAGAGTTCTAGGCATCTTAAAACACCTGATTAGTAAAGATGTAATTGATAATAAATTTTTAGTTGTAAATTAAGTATGAAGTTAATATCCTTAGATGTTAAATTGACTCACTCCTTAGTAGGTTCTATATGGACTGTAACTTCCCAACCATACCTATTCTTAAGTTCTTCTTCTACTTTAGATGCTATCTCATGAGCTTCACTTAATCTCATGTTAGGAGGTAGTCTTATATGTAGTGTTATCTCTGTATGTTCTCCATATTTATGTATGTGTATATGGTGAATATCTGATATATCCTTAGATATCGATGATATCAAGTCCTTAATCTCAACCTCTAACTTGGACGGTAGTTTATAGCCCATGATATCCTTCGAAGTATTAATTACTAGTTTAATAGCTATGAACATTATAAGTGTTGATACGATCATACCTAACACACTATCTACCCACCAGTAATAACTGCTGAGTAGTATCCCTAAACATACTAGTACTGATAGTATAGCGTCAGACCTATGATGCCATGCATCACCTACTAATGCCTTAGAATCATACTTAATCCCAAGTCTTAAAGACCAACGAGCAAGTAATTCCTTAACTATAGCTGATAGGAGTAGAACTACTATTAACACCCAGTTAAACATCATTGACTCACTACTTAAGTACCTCCTAACACTCTCGTTAAGTAATTCGTAAGCAGTAACTGCTAGTAATGTCCCGACAACTATAGCTCCTACACTCTCAGCCCTACCATGCCCAAAGGGATGTTCTTCATCAGGTGGTTTATAAGCTATCCAAAAACTAATTATTACTACAGCTGATGTTAGGGAATCAGATAACGTATGTATTGACTCAGTAATTACTGCTATGGAGTTATACGTAATCCCAACTAAGTACTTAATTATGAATAGTATAGTATTAATTATTATTGAGACTATACCTTCTACGTAACCTATAGTCCTCCTACTCAGCATTATTTAATCTGTTTATCTAGGTTTGAATAGTTTAAAAGTTTATTCCTTCACTCTTCTTATACTCCTCAAATTTCTCTATCACTAACGGTATATCTGTGTCTAGTACGGGATTACCTAAATCATCAATGATTAAATTACCTTCTTTATCTAATTTATAAGCTATCTTACCGAATGCATCATAACCTATCTTAGTCATAGATACTGTGAGTATGTTATAACTCTTCTTAACTAAATCTTCTAACTCCTCCTTAGGGATCTTCTGACCTACTAGTACGAATGCCCTAGCTTTAAATCCGTATGCTATGAATGTTGGGTGTGGTAGTGAGATCACAGCTAATACCCTTAAATTCTCAACAATCCACTGTCTAACATAACCTAGAAGACCTGAAGCAAGTATTTCCTCAGGTAGTATTATCGCCATCCTACCGTAGTTCTTTAGAAGTTGAAAACACCTCTCAAGGAATAATACCTCAATAAATTGCTCTTTAATTAAGTCTGACTTCTTAACCCATCTTGAAGTAGGTCTATCATAACTCCACTTACGTCCTAATTCATACTGAGTTAGTATTTCAGGGTTCGTAACTTTCTGCTTAATATTAAATGGTGGGTGAGTAACGACTATATCGAACTTACCCTCCTCAGGTATTAAGTTCTCAGGTATTGAGTATTTCTTAGATATACTCTCTAATTCATTAAATGATGCTAAACTATCAGCTACTAATACATTACCTACCTGACCTAAGTATAAAGTCATGTAGATCTTAGCTAACTTAATTAACTCTGAGTTTATATCAACACATAACACGTTATTTCTTAAGTATTTTGAGAGTTCTTCAGGACTTAACTTATGCTTATTCCTAACGTAATCTACTGCTAAGTTAATTAACGTCCCAGTACCGCATGCGGGGTCTATGATTAGCTCATTAGTACTTGGGTTTATAACCTTAGTAATTAACTCAGCTACAGGGTATGGTGTTAGTACTTCACCTCTATCAACATTCATGAAATCTCTAGCAATAGTATGTAGGGATTCAAACTTAACATAACTACTTGACTTAAAGATTGAGATTCCATGTAGTCTCCTAAGGAATTCAGCTATAGATTTAAGATTAATTCTTAAGTCTTCATCAATATCTAAGAACTTATCTCTAGCCTTCCTCATTAAAAATACTACCCTATCTCTTAAGTCAGTTATATCAATACCTCTACGTAACTCGTTAAACTCCTTATTAGAGACCCATGCTAGAACCTCATTACCTTCTAATAACTCATCACTTAACTTAATAGATATTAACTTCATTACCTCCTTAAACAACTCACGACCTTTAAGTCCTTCAACATTTCTTAAATACTCGTATAAGTCATTAACATAACTACTTAACTCGTAAGTAGGTCTTAATAAGTCCTTACTTAATGGTGTATCTAACTCGTTAAACTTCTCACCATATTTAGGTAACCTACTAACCTCTCCTAATACATTATCTTCAAACTTCCTCAAAATTAAGTATCTAATACCATCATATAGTAATCCGTACTCAGCACTAGTCTGGAGTAGTAATTCTCTTAAGTCCTTTAGATCCCCACTCTTAACTAATATTAAGATGTATGAGTTATTGATGGGGTCTTTAGATGTTAAGTCCTTAAAAACTATTAAGTCAACCCTACCTAAAGACCTACCATCTCTTAAGATATCTACATCAACACCTATTAACTCCTTAGGATATCCTAACTCTAAAACTAATCTCCTCTCAATATGTTGTCTCCTTAACTCACCCTCAGTAATTTCGTGAGGTGCTCCAGTAATATAATCCCTAATATACCCTCTCTCCTTAGGGGTTTCCCTCCTAAACTTCCTTAGAAAATTAATCATAAACTCACTACACCTATGATGAAGTACTACCTCTACAACTTAAATATATAGATCAAAAAGTTAATAGTTATGAATTAGTAGTTATTAAGGGTTTTATTTGAGATTAAGACTACTACTGTCAATAGCCTTAACATTAAGTATAATTCTTTATGTAGTAATGTCCTTATATACCCCAATAACTAATGTAGATGTCGGTGTGAGTGATTTGGGTGAGGAGTTCTTACTACCCCTACCGACTAAGACGACTACAGTAAGTGTTGAGGAGGCAGTACTTCTTAGGAAGAGTATTAGGGAGTGGAGTGATAAACCCTTAAACATAACTCAACTATCTATGATTTTATGGGTTACTCAAGGAGTTGTTGAGGATATTCACGGATGGCTTAGGAGGGCATCACCTAGTGCAGGTGCTACATACCCTCTAGAGATTTACGTAGTTGTTGGTGAGGGAGGTGTTTACTTAGGTGATGGTAAGTACTTACCAGCAGGTGTTTATAAGTATGACTTTAGGAGACATTCTTTAAGACTAGTTGTTAGTGGTGATATGAGGGATAGGCTTTGGAGGGCATCACTAATGCAGGATTGGGTTAGGGAAGCACCTGTAAATATAGTGATCTGTGCAGTTTATGAGAGGACTACTAGTAGGTATGGTGATAGAGGTGTTAGGTATGTTATTCTTGAAGCTGGCCATGTAGGTCAGAACATATACTTAATGACTACAGCGTTAGGTTTAGGTACTGTAGCTATAGGTGCTTTCTACGATGATGAGGTAGCTAACATCATTAAAGCTACGAGGAATGAAAGACCACTCTATATATTCCCAGTAGGTGTACCTTTAACACCTCATAAGATGTCCTTCGAAGAACTCCATAAGATCTATACGAGGTTAAGGAGATGAGTAAGAAGGTACGTATTTGCTTAAAAATTGTCGAGTATTCATCAATCCCATTATCCTTAGTAATGTTCTTATACATATTAAGTGGTTATGGTATGATATCGACGGTACCGTCATTAATAGGGTTTACATACCCTACATCAGTTAAGATACATACACTACCATTACTTAGGTACGTAGCATCTCTACTAATAGCTCTCCACGGATATGCAGGTATTGTAGTCTTAGTTAATAGGTATTTATGGAAGTATAGGACTGCTAGATACTTAATAGATGTTTTAGGTTTAGTATATGCTTTACTAATAATTATAATAGCATCTCTTAGTGAATTAACTCTTAGTGATGTTGAAAGTATTCGTTTAAGACGGAGTTTGAGAACTCCGTAATTTAAACTTAAATTACGTTTTACTTAGGTTTTATTGATGATGAAGCACGAGCTTTATGAGTAGTGATTAGTAGCAAACCGGCTGAAAGTAGTTGATTACTACGAATCCGACATAATCAATAAATTAACCTAGAGTATATTCTGGTGAGGATCAGTGAGAGGAAGATCAATCATTAATTCATTACGACCGAAAGTTCATCATCATGAAATTAATGATTAACTAACTTCTTAAACTTTATAGCTTAAATATTTAGTTTAAACTATGTTACGGTGGTTTAATGTTAGATGTAGTTAAGGTCTTAAGTGATTTAATATCATTCCCAAGTGTTAATGACCCTGTAAGAGGTATTAAACCATCATATGATATTGTTAAGTATATTTACGAGTTCTTAAGTAATTACGGTATTGATGTTAGTATCTTAGAATTTAATGGTTACTACAGTATCTTTGGTTCTGTAGGTGATGGTGAGCCTTACGTAATGTTATTAGCTCATTATGATGTAGTTCCTGCTGATGTTAGTAGGTGGAGTTACGACCCCTTCAAACCTACTTTAGCTAATGATAGGTTATACGGTAGGGGTGCTCTAGATGATAAGTCAAATGTTGCTGCGATGATGGTTGCATTAGCTGAGTTAAGTAAGTTGAGACTTAATCGTAAGGTGTTATATGCCTTCACAGGTGATGAGGAGGTTGGTGGTGAGTACGGTGCTTTACAGATAGTTAAGAAGTTAGTTAGTGATGGTTTACTACCTAAGTACTTAATTAATGGTGATGGGGCTAACCACGTAGTTATATGTAGGAGGAGGAAGATTTTTGAAGTTGTTGTTGAAGTACCTAAAGAGTTTGAGGTTATTAGGGGTAGGAAGGGTATTAAGACTTTCAATACTTACTACCCAGTAAGTCAGCACGCACATGCAGCTTACTTCATACCTAGTGTTGATTCACACCCGTTAGTATGTACTTCAGTACTTATTAAGGAGTTAGATGCTTACGTAACTTCAATTGAGGGTAAGTTCTTAAAGAGTAATGTAGTACCGCCATCAGTTACTGTAGAGTATGTAGTCCCTGAGGATTCAGGTAATGAAGTTAGAGTTGATTTAGGCTTAACCAAACTTATTAAGACTGTCTCAACATTAGTTAGGACTCCAATACATGTTAAGGCCTTCAGCGAGTTCGGTATATCTATAACACCTAACATGTATATTAGTGATACTCATAAACATGTATTAGTACTTGATGTTAGGGTTATGTCAACTAAGGAGTTAGTCTCTCAAGCATTTACTGAGGTAGTTAATGAGTTAATACCTGAAGCTAAAGTAGATGTTAGGACTGATACCGGTGGGTTTGTGAATACCCCTAAGAATTCAAGATTAGTTAACGTATTTACTGAGGTATTAAGTAACTTAAGTGTTAAGTATTCTGTAGGTGAGGGTGCTGGTGCGAGTGATTCTAGGTTCTTCACACCGTATAATGTTGAGGTTGTAGATTTCGGTGCTATAGGTGGTGGTATGCATGGTGATGATGAATACGTAGATATTAAGTCGTTAAGGATTCTACCTAAGGTATACTCTGAAGTCATTAAGAAATTACTAACTTAAACCAGTATTTACTAGAGTCCTGTAGTACTACACTCCTAACAACTCATTAAACTTAGGTGTGATAAACTCCTAATTATTAAGTACCTCTCATAAGTTTTGAAAACTTCATCAACTATCTCTACAGCCTAAACGGTTTCTTCCTACTCACACCTACCTTCTTCTCCCAATCAGCTCTTACCCTCCTCTCAACACCTTTAACCTTATTTACGTAGTTAATAGTGCTTAGAGCAGCTATCACACCTGATGCAGCAGCTATCACAGCTTGTTTATAAGGTATGTTTACTAAGTCACCAGCTGCGAATAACCCATCAACTCTAGTCCTACCTAAGCTATCAACTACTACCTCACCGTTCTCGTTAATATCTACGTATTGTTTTAGGAAGTCTATCCTAGTCTCAAAACCTAACTCTACGAATACTCCATCAACTTCTAACTCCTTAACGTCGTCCCCAGACTGTATAACGGCTTTAGAGACCTTATCCTCACCTAATAACTTAATAACTCTATACCCTGGGTATATACTTACATTACTGAACTTCCTAGCTACTTCAATACTTACGTCGTTTACATTAGGTACTACGTAATGTACTTCAAGAGCTATCGGTGCTAGGAGTTCTAAACCTTCAATACCCTTAACACCAAAACTAACTAGTAGTACTTTCCTACCTTTAAATAAAGGACCATCACATACTACACAATAGCTTAATCCCTTACCGATGAATTTCTCCTCACCCTCAACACCTAACTTCTTAGGTGCTTTACCGCAAGCTGCTATTACAGCTAATGACTTATACGTATAACCCCTCCTAGTCTTAACTATGAATACATCACTAACCCTCTCAACACTTACGACCTCATCAACGATTATATTAACACCGTAAGACTTAACCTGATCACGTACTCTATAGACTAACTCAATACCTGGTAAGGGCTCTAAACCAGGGTAGTTCTCAATAACTGAAGCATAAGTTAGTTGACCACCTACATCTACGGAAATCACAACTGTCTTAAGTCCTAACCTACCTAGGTATAGAGCTGCTGATAAACCTGAAATCCCTGCACCAACAACTATAACATCATAAACATACTCCTCACTCATGAACTAACCCTATAAAAACTCTTAACTAAGGTATATTAGCATTTAGATAATCTAACGTAGTTATATCTATGATGTAGTTAGACGTTAAGGATTAGTTAGGAGTTCTTACTAATAGTCTAAAGAAGTTATGATATTTATTGAAGTGTTCACATGTATACGTGTTAGAGGTTAATATACGTGATAACTAGTTATGAGTCCTTAAATAATAGTAGTTTAGGGGTTGAAGCACTGTACTGTTAACTAATACATGTAGTCGTAATCATCATACTATTTATTCCTCCTCATATACCTTATTTGGGGTTAGTTTTGGTTAATTTAAAAGAACTTTATGAGTTAATTATTAAGGAGCTTAGGTTAAGGAGTGATCCTGTAGGTGTTAAGTTATTTAAGGAGTTAAGTAGTGTTCCTCCGAACGTATCTAGAGTTCCTGATAGAGCTACTATATGTCAGTTATCTACGTTAGCTAGACTTCACAGTCTTACATACTATGCTACTGCTGATGATATTGCTTGTAAGAGGGGTGCTACTTCCTTAGGCTTAATACAGTTACCTGAGGACGTAATTGTTAATGAGGATGCTTACGCACATACAGTAGATGTAGATACTGCTAGGAAGTTATATACTTCAATACCTATGTTACCTCCAGATTATAAGGCTGTTCTTATGGGCCCACTTAACGAGTTATCAGTAGACCCTGATGTAGTACTTATTGCTGGGAACCCTGCACAGATGTTGAAGGTTGTTGAGGGCTGGGTATGGTTTAGTGGTGAACCCGCAACATTGGCAGCTACTGGCGTCCACGGGATATGTGGTTACGGTATCGCTAATACTTTAAAGACTAGTAAGTTAGTTCTAACACTCCCATGTAGTGGTGCTAGGAGGGTAGGACTATATATTGATGATGAGATGGTAGCTATCGTACCATTTAATCTTATTGATAAGTGGGTTGATGGGTTAATATGTACCCATGAGACAGGACATCCATACCCAATACCACCTAGGATAGTTTGGAATCCACCTCCACCACCACATACGCTATTAAAACCTAAGACATAGTCTTACTAATTAGTGTAATTTTAATAATACTTTTTTCCTATAGACCTTACCTTACTATAAGCTCGTAAGGTGATTTACTAAAGTCCTTAAATTCCATTAACATTCCTGTAACTTTAATTGGTACTTCAATAACGTAGTTCATAAGCATTTTATAAACTTCTATAATACCGTATTTAGTAAGTTTATAACCATCCTCAAATCTCTTAACTAATTTAGATAGTTCCATGAGTTTTAAGTATGTCTTAATTGTTAATGGTATTTCTATACCTAAGGACTTAAATACTTCATCCCGTATTATAGTAGTAGTTAGTTGATCGAAGAATAATCTCCAAGCTATAGAGTCCTTACTTAATTTCCTTGCATATATTACAGGTAGTTGATTATTCTTTAAAGACCTAATGTATGAATTCACATCATGTATGTTTATGTATTGGTAATACCCAGTATTACTCCAAGTACTAGCTCCTAACCCTATTAAAGGACCTACCATCTCTAAATTAACTGTTGCATACTCATATTGTTTCCTAGCTATTGAGTATATCCTAACTAAGTGAAGTTTATGTTCTTCAATAAATTTCAAAGCTTCTTCTAAGAAGTAATTAATAGCTTCGACTTCCTGATATAACTTACCGTAATTAATGAGTTTATACCCTGGTGAGTACTTCGGTATTATAGTTGCGTAGTAAGTTATTTGATGAACACCTAATTCTAAAGACTTCTCTAGATCTCTTCTAAAGATCTCTAATTTCTCTTTAAGACCTAACTCAACATAATCTCTAATATTAGGTGTGAGGAACATTAAATCCGCATTAACCCACTTAAATCCAGTCTTAATACTATTCTCTACAGCTACTACATTATCTTTAGGTGAGTGCTTCCTATTGATAGATTCTAAGATCCTATCATCAAAACTCTGAATACCTATACTAACCTCATCAATACCATTACTGTAGTAATCTTCAACAATCCTTAAATCCTTAAAATCCTCTGGATTAACCTCAATACCAATACCACAACTAACATTAAAGAATTCTGATAGTACATCTAAGAACTTCCTGTAGAATTTAGGAGATACTAAACTAGGTGTCCCACCACCAACATGAATCTCAATAACCCTTAAATCTAAATCCTTAAGTAACTTACCGTAAAGACTTAACTCATTTAATAAGCTATTAAGATATTCTTCTAACTCATTATAACTCCTTAAAACTTGTCTAAAGTAAGGACAGAACATACAGATAGACTTACAATAAGGTATGTGGATATAAATACCGATAGACTTACCCCTAATACTCTCTTTCACCAACCTTACATGATCATCAGTATCTGTAACTCTAAATAATTTAATCTTTAGAAATCTTCTTAATAACCAATGAGTACTTAACCTACCACTATCAAGTATAGATGTAGGTACACCAATATTCATATTAAGTGTACCTATTAATACTTCTTGACTAGAATTTATAAGTATTAAGGATTTTACTTTAGGATCGTTAATAAAGATCATTATAAAGGGATTAGAATTCTAGTATTAAGTGTAAGGACTTAAAATAGAGCGATACTTAAATGATACTTAGGTTAAGGTTTAGTAGTTTAATTAGTCCTCATGTAGGGTGGGTGTAATTAATCATTACTTTTGAATCCATATATTACCCTTAATACAGTATATGTTACCACTCTGTTCTAATATATCATCAATTAATCTGTAGGTTATTACATTTATACAGTTCTTATCACTTACCTCAAGTATCATTAGTGATGGTGTATAACTACCTCCTCCACCACCCCATACACCTGTTAATGAGCCTGGGTTTAGGAGTAGTATATCGTTATTAGGACTCATACGTATGAAGTCTGCATGTGTATGTCCTGAAATAAGTACTTGTACTTTTAATTTACGAGCGATTTTAGAAAGTTCTACTGGATTACCGCGTGGGTATACACTATCACCATGAATTAGACCTATCTTTAACCAATCAATACTTATAACTACATACTTAGGTAATAGTAGGTAATCCATATTACCACGAACGACATGTAAAGACTTACTAATACTTCTTAACCATTGTAGGACATCCTCATCAGTTAAATCACCAGTAAATAATACTACCTCCCACGGTGAGTAATTAATTATGAGGTTAAGGAGTTTATCAGGTATTGAGTCAGCTCTATCATGAATATGTGTATCACCAATAACTAATATACGTCTTACCAAGGTTCTCAGCCGGGTAAGTTCTCTTCATGACTCAAGCCGGGAATAACTCATCACTAAATAATATTATTGAGAAAACTTAAAAAACTCATAATTACCTTCATGTATGAGTAGTTAGGAATTACTTATTAACTCACCTAACATACTCAATAATACTTGACTTGAAAGTATTTGGGCATATTTTACATTTAGTTTGGTCTGTATTCGGGTCTATCATTGAATGAAATCCACATAAGTACCTCCTAGACATTAGGTATATTGCTATCTTAACTAACTCCTCATTAATTTCATAGATACTTAAGTTCTTACTAATTACCTCATCAGCTAATCTACTTATTAACTCATTAACATCTTTAAATTGTTTTAACTCTATGATATACCCTCTCTCACCGCTGATATACCTACTTACTAGTGAGTGTGAGAGTAGTAGTTTACTAGCTATTTCCTTCTTAGATAACTTCCTCTTATAGAGTTCTTCTGTAAGTACTCTCCTTAAGGAGGGCATTACATACCTATAAGCTATCTCAAACACATCCTTCAACTATAACACCATAATCTTCTTCTTAACCTCATCAACATTATTTATAATATCTGTTAAGTCTTCAACTACTTCAGAAATACCTAATACCTTACCGTCATCACCCTTAACAGGTGTTATTAATACTCTAATGACCCTATCACCTACCTTAGTCCAGAACTCCTTAAATCCTACCTTACCCTCAATAACCTCCTTAGCTACAGTCTTAACCATAGCTTCAAGTCTTGGTGGGTGACAATACTCAAACCTCCTACCAATTATTGTCTTAGTCCTTACAAACCCTCTATGTAGGAAACTCTCACTATAGAACTTAACCCTACCGTCAGTATTAGCATAAGTTATCTCTATAGGTAAGGACTTAAATAACGCTTTAACCTCATCAATACTTAAGAATCCAGTACTTAAGTCTAAATCACCCTCCCTCCGTACTTGATAGGTGTCTGGTTTGATACCTCTACTAACTACGTCGACGAACTCCTTAGGTAACTTACTTAATTGTTCCTCACTCAGAGAGGTACTTAACTCGTAGGGCATTACTGCCTTCTCCTTAGGTACCCAACGACTCTCAACACTAACTAACCAACCTATATCATCACCTAACTCAGCTATTGCAGCCCACTCACCCTCACTGAACAACACCCACACAGCTGGGAATAGTATCTTATTCTCCCTAAAGACTAACTCAGAAACATCTTTAGAGAGTTCTAAAGCCTTACTAGCTAACTCCTTAACAGTAACTTCATCAAATACCTGTAGAATCTTACCTAATAAACTACTTAACTCTCTAAGCTTAAGTATTACCTGATCCTCCCTACCCCATAAAACCCTAGGTACAGCAATAATACCACGTCTCTCAAGGTATGGGAATATTAACATCTGAACCTTCCTATAGTGAATCCTAATCTTCCTCAACTCCTGAAGGACTACAGAGAATGCATTTAAATAATTCTTAATCTCCTCAATACTTTGAGCTCTAAGTATTGCTGAAGCATATAGTGTTAATACCTCAGCCTGCTTCAGGATATACTCATTCTCACGTATGAGCAGGTCTAGAGGATGACCACTAGGTAAGTCTTTAATCTCCCTAGACTGTAGGTAATCCCTAAACAACGCTACATGCAGATCACATAACTTCAGAATCTCATCAACTGAGACACCATCCTTAATAAGCTCCTGCTCAATCAAAGGTATCTCAAGAGGAGATATCTGACTCAATACATCAGTAAAACGTCTCTTCAACTCATTAACATCCTCACCCCTATGAATAGCCTTAAGTAACTCCTTAACCAAATACAACTTCTTACTCATATCATTTGACACGAGTCACACCAAGTAAAACATTACTACAGGGTTTATAAATACATATGAAAATTAGTATAGAATTACTGGTTTAGAGAGCGTATTTACTAGTGCTTAGTTTCGTACCTTACTATGAAGTCTTAAACTCAACTTAATTCTAACAACTATAACACTTACCTTAAGTCTGTAGCAGAGTTTATGTTATCTGAAGATATTTGTAATTATTTGCGAATACCTGTAGATAGTTGTGATTACATCAGTTAGCCGCTCTCCACTACTACTAGTACTTTTACCTTTCTCCCGTGGTGTTTTCTGAGTTTTTCTTGGTACTCCTTTGGTGGGTATATGACGTATCTGTCTCCAGCGTACTTGACTATTTTGCCCTCGAAGACGTAGACCAGACTCATACTCTCACCATGATATAAACTGATGTAAAAGCTTTTTAAATCTGCAATCAGAGTGTGTACATGGTGAGTCCCGATGAGGGAGTATATCCACTGCGTCGCCCGGTGGATTCCTGAGGGAGTGTGCCATAGAGCCCTGAAAGCTGAGGTAGAAGTTGTAGATGGAAAGCTAAACGAGCTACTATGGGACTTAGCACTATATAGACATGCAATGCAGAGGACTGTAGATGCATTATGGGACTTAGACAAGGTACCAAAGAAGTCCCGGGCACACCAAATGTTCTACAATATCCTTAGGAGCCACGGCTTCAGGGCACATGTCGCGAGAAACATCTACAGTCACGCCCTAACACTAGTAGAATCTACCAGGAAGAACAAAGGGAGCAAGCCAGTAATCAAGAAGCTCTCTGCGAGACTAGACTACCAAGACGCTAGGGTAGAGCTTGGCAAGGGAGTTGTCAGAGTCATTATCAGAGACAAGTGGTATACGTTGAAGCTCAAGCACGGAGGAGACTATATTTGGAGGTTCAAGGAGCTTAGGTGGAAAGAAGTACATGTTAAATACGAGAATAGAAAGCTATACGTGAGCGTGGTCTTTGAGTCCGACTACAAGCCCTATATCCCTAGAGGGATTATCGCTCTAGATGTCAACTTGAGGGCTATTACCACGTACAACGGCTCTGAGGTTAGGAGGTTCAAGACGAGGTTCGCAGACGCTCTCACCAAGAGGAAGCGTGCCGAGGAGCTACAGGGGAAGTACCCTAAGAGGTGGAGGCGCAACGAGAAAATACTAAACAGGATTAGGTCTTTACACAGGAGAGCTAGGAACATTGCTGCCGACTACTGCTGGAAGATAGCCAAGTTGGTAGTTCTAGACGCTAGGAGAAAGCAACACGCCATTGCAGTAGAGGACTTAGAAGGGCTTAGAGAATCGTTCAATAACAAGAGCGATAGAGTAACCTGGAAGCTGACGATGTTCGCGTATAGGAGGCTACAACACTCTATCATCTCTAAAGCTCTTGAGTGCGGAGTCCCCGTTATAGTTGTAGACCCGAGAGACACCTCAAGGACGTGTCCTAGGTGCGGATTTGCAAGAGATAGAGACTCTATTGGAGCCGTCAACATATGGCTCAGAGCACTCTACGCGTATATGGGGTGCCTGAGTCACTCCCGAGAGCCCCCGCGGTGAAGGATGAAGCCAGACAGAGTGGGGGGACGAATAATGAAGGGATGAAGAAAGTAATCACAGCTATTCATAGATAATCATATTCACAAGACCTGAACTCTCATAATACCAGTACTTAAACATTAATACTGAAGTATTCTTACATAATTAACTAATTAAGTGAGAGCTTTAACCTCTTACGAGTTAGATTTTGAGTTCTATGAATTGTTGCTTCATACTATACTTAAGTTCTAAGTCTTTATATTTTGGTTTTTCAAGTATGAATAGCTTCTCATGGTATATTAGTAGGAAGTCTTTCTCTCTTAACTTACTCCATACTTCTCTAGTAGTCTTCATCTTATGCTGGATTTTAATTACCTCCTCCTTAAGTATGAAGCCTATATCTAATAACGTTAGTAATATATAGTATGTTATCGGTACGTAATGCTTCTTAACCCTAGTATCACCAACTAATATCCCAAGAACCTTACCTGGTTTAAGAACTCTGTAGATCTCCTTAGCTACTTCCTTAAAGAGTCTTAAGTACTCCTCTAAACTATTAGTCCTAGATAAATCACCTTCAACTCTACCCTCACTATACTCAATAATGTTAAGGTATGGTGGGTGTGTAGCTATTAGATCTATGGAGTTATCAGGTATTAGGTTTAAATCCCTAGCATCTCCGTGGTAAACTCTATACCATACATTACTGTGTAGTCCTTCAACACTAACTCGTTCAGTATAGTTTGTAAGGTTCTTAGACCTACCTTCTCTTAATGCTTTCATTAAGTAGTAGAGTCTGTGGTGTGTTAGTATGACTGCGTTATAGCTTATATCAACACCTACACAATTCCTACCGAGAAGAATAGCTTCAATACATGTTGTTCCTGAACCAACCATAGGGTCTAAAACAGTATCACCTGGGTTAGTATACTTAAGTATTAAAGCACGAGGTATTTGAGGAGCCCAATTACCTCTATAATCACCCTTATGAGTACCCCAAGAACCCCTCACAGGGAAACTCCAAACAGTTGTTGAGACATCAGTTAACTCCTCAGGTAGAGGCTCCAACCTCCTAACCTCAATAGGTTCGAGGGAAATACTCTGATCTTCAATAACAATACTTCTATTCCTAGAGATGAAATCCAGATACTCATCTACAGAAACCTCCCTCATAACGTCAGACCTTAATCACTTTATAAATTGTAAATAAACTTTAATAATAACATCAACCATGCTATAATATCTTAAATCCCTCATCTATACGTATACCACCTACTAAGTACTATTACAGTAAGAACTATAAGCATACCGCTCATACCTATTACAACCGCTTAAGTATCTAGAGTTTAAGCTAACGTTAATTCATACCTAACTTCATCATCTTGAAGTTTATTAACTAAATCACTTACATACTCCCATAAATCATGACGACCTCTAAGTTTCTTACCTTCCTTAACAGCTAGTATGCTCGAATAACGCTAGAGGTTAGTAGGTAGTTACGTAACTGTTGATGAGGTATTAAATGAGGTTATTAAGGATATGAAGTTCTATGTGAGGAGTGGTGGTTTAACAGTAGGTGGTGGTGAACCCTTAACACAGCCTGAATTTGTTAAAGAACTCTTAAGGAGAGCTAAGGAGGAATACTTCATCCATACAGCTATAGAGACAAGCTTATACGCACCTACAGAAGTCGTTAAGGAAGTCTTAAAATACGTGGATTACATATTCGTAGATATAAAACATATAGACCTAGTAAGACATAGAGAGTTAACAGGTGTTTCAAATGAATTAATACTTAATAACATAAAATTAATAGTTAATGAGATGAGTGATGTGAAAGACATAGTTATAAGGATACCAATAGTACCTGGAGTTAATGATGATAGAGAAAACCTTAAGGATATAGCTGAATTCGTTAAATCCCTTAAGAAGGAGATCCCCGTAGAGCTACTACCTTACCATGAACTCGGAAAGTCTAAATACACCGCATTAGGCAGGGAATACCCGCTTGATAAGCATAATGGAGCCTCCCCACCATCTAAAGAATATATGGAGGAAACCATAAAATACCTACAATCACTAGGTATTAAGGTAGTTAAGACTTAATAATATATTAAAGGGAGGTAAGTTATTGTAGGAGTGAGGTGTGATGTACATTAAAAATATTTTCGTCATACTTTGTATATAAAGTATTTAACTATTATTCAGAACTTAAGTATCCCTCCCCCAACACTTCCATTATTACCTTCTTTATCTGATTACGTTACCCATTAGTAAGTGGTAGTAGAGGTCTACGAACATACGTGTTTATCGGTAAGCCCCTAAGTTTTAAAGCCTCTTTTATAAAGGTTACAGGAGTCAAACCTACACTAGCTATTGCTCTGATAGCAATTATCTTCCTATGTAATTCCTCAGCTCTTCTATAATTCCCCTCCTTAAACGACTTATAAAGTTCTACAGGGAGTTCAGGAAATATATTAGCTATATCACCTATAGCTCCATGACATTCGTTAAATAACTTAAGGATTACATCATATAGTCAATCTAGGATAAGATATTCCATGTCATAGACTACTAGTAAACATGAATCTTAATGCTATTATTTTATTATATAGGATTGAGTATTTATAGTAGGTGGTGATGATCAATGAATGGTTTAGTGATTATAGTGCTTGGGTTTGCTATAGGTATTTTAACTGGTTTGTTAGGTGTGGGTGGAGGGTTTGTAATTACGCCTGGTCTTCTAGTATTAGGTACGCCTTCTAACATAGCTGTTGGTACGGGTTTAACAACAATTACATTAAGTGCTTGTCTTGCTACGTTTAGACATATTAGGATGAGAAATGTTGATTTTAGGTTAGGAGTGGTAGTTGCTGTAGGGGCGGTAGCTGGTATGTTTTTTGGTGTAATTCTTGTTGAGGGGCTTAAAAATCTTAAAAACCTTGACTTCATAGTTAATTCCGTATATGTGGTAGTACTTTATATAATAACATCATATTCTATTAGGGAGAGTATCTTAGCAATTAAGAGAAAGAATGTAGATCTATGTTTGAAGGATAAGAAGGTAGGAAGGACATACACCTTCATATCTTACAAGCCGTTGATAGTAGGTATCTTAGTGGGTATGTTGAGTGGTTTCTTAGGTATAGGTGGAGGTCTTCTTTATATCCCATTATTTACTTACCTATTAGGAACACCTACACTAACTGCTGTAGGGACAAGCTTATTTGTCGTTTTAATTTCAGGGATCCCGGGAGCTATAGGACATCTAATGTATAGTAATGTCGATCTAGTAACAGCATTATTATTATTTACTGGCATGAGCTTAGGTGTACAGATAGGGGCTTCATTAACTAAGTATGTAAGACCTCCGTATATTAGACTCATATACTCATTATATGTAGGGTTAGTAACAATAACCTTAACCCTTA
>CAZZLT010000020.1:0-5721 GCA_964655125.1 uncultured Desulfurococcaceae archaeon
TAGTTGTTAATTGTTAGGAGTGACTTCATTAACTGTTTAAGTTCTGTAGGTTTTCTTAGGTGGGTTGTTCATCAAATCTTAATTAGGTCTTATTCCTTAGAGGTATCTCAGTTAGTCCTTTCTTAGAGAGTTCCTTCCTGACGATCTCAACACCTCTAACCATAGCCTCTAACTTAGCTTTAGCTATATTCCTAGGTAGTGATTTTAGACCGCAGTCGGGGTTTACGTACACGTATTCAGGTTCTATATAATTGAATAACTTACTTAATGCTTTAGCTACTTCCTCAGGTTCTTCAACTCTCATACTATGTACGTCTATAACACCGAATCCTAACTCTTTAGTTAACCCCTTAACAATTTCTAAATCTTTAAATCCTTTTCTAGCGAATTCTAAAGTAAATTGACTTACTTTTAATACGTCGAAGTAAGGTTTAAGTAGGTTGTAATTATTGTAGCATATGTGGAGTCCTACCTTCATGTTAATACCTTCAATAGCTTTATTAATTACTTGTACAGCCCACTCAATCTCCTTAGGATGTGTTGTTAGTGCTAGTTCATCAAGTTGTACGTATAGACATCCAACTTCTTCTAACTTCTTCAACTCTGTATTAATTACTTTAGCTAGGTCTAATGCTAAATCCTCTCTACTCTCGTAATACTCGTTAAAACTCCAATCAGTTAATGTGTAAGGTCCTGTTATAGTTACCTTAACTACAGGTCTTGAGGAATACTTCCTAAGGAATAAGTACTCATCAACTACTATAGGTTTTAGATGTTGTGGTTTAGCTATTATAGCTGGTTTCCTAAGGTAATTATTACCGTAAACCCTGATAGGTCCGTAGAATTTAAAACCACCAATCCTTTCAGTAAAGTACTCAATGATGTTATCCCTACGTATCTCACCATCTGAGGGTATGTCAATACCAACCTCCTCCTGCTCCTTAATTACGGTGATTACAGCATCATCCATAGCTTCCTTAAGAAACTCAACATCATACTTACCGGTTTTAAACCCCTTAATAACCTCCCTCAACCATTTAGGTCTTGGGTAGGATCCGACCACCGTAGTAGGTAGTACGGGTAGGTTCAATATGCTTTCCCCCCAGTCACTACTAACCTCTCAGTAACTCTACTTAACTTCCTTAACTTCCTTACAGCTATGACCTCAGGTATGAAGTCCATAGGTGCGTTATTACATAATATGACTTCCTCAGGATGTAATTTAATGAATTTACTTACACACCACCTAATACATCTACTCTTCTCAAGTACTGTAGTTCTAGAGTTGTAGAGTCCTAAAGCTATTGATCTGAAGTTTGCGTAGAGTATTAAGCAAGCATTATAATCCTTAGTAGATGTTAAGTCAATACCTACTATATAAGCACCGAAGAATGTTAGGTAGTTAAGTAATTTACAAGCATCTCCAAAGTATGTATGTACCCATGCCCTAATACGTAAGTTATATATTATTGTTGATAATACATCAACACATACGTACTTCTCCTCAATAGTAGCTCTATCATAAGCTAACTCAGGCTCGTGAATCTCAATAACTAATGCACCAACATTCTTTAACTCCTTCATAAGTGGTTCTAAGACATTATATGCGTAATCCCTAATCAGGTCCTTAATATCACTATAGTAATCATTTACTGAGTTCTTAGCTAGTGTTAGAGGTCCTGGAAGTACTGGTTTTAATATGAATTCCTCAGACCTACCTCCAGTAACTTCATTAAGTAATTCCCTAGCTTTCTCATACCATTCAGGTATTGGGCAATCACTTCTTAAACTAACCCTACTAACTACTTGAGGTGTTTTAAAGAAGAAGTTGTTTTCGTAGAATCTGTAGAGACCGTTAACTTTAACACCATCAACGTAGTTAATTAATGGGTTGAATATATCATCCCATCTAAACATACCGTCGGTAATATACTTAATATGTAGTGATGTTAGTAACTTAAATAACTTCTTAGTGTATAACTCATAACCTTCCTCAAGCTTCTCACGTGTTATCATACCAGAATTAAACTTACTTACTAACTTAGCAAGTCCTAGAGGTCTTGGAAAACTACCTACGAATCCAGCATTAATTACAGTCATCTTAATTCCTCATAATTTATGACGTATCAGAGAATATATCTCTAAGATTACTGAGTTATCTATCTAGATATATACTCGGTGTTCATAGTTAAGACGGTGGTTAGTGTGGGTAGTGAGGATGTAGGTAGTGGTATAGAGCCTATACCCCGTAATCTTAGGTCTTTAAATGTTTGGGATATACTAGCTATATGGTTTGGTGCTGGTATATCAATAGCTGAGTTTTGGGCAGGTGCTCTACTAGTACCTTCAGTCTCCTTACTCGCAGCATTGATAGTTATATTAGTAGGTCATGTCATAGGTAATGCATTAATGGGTTTAGTAGCTATTGAGGGTTATGTCACCGGTGTACCGACTATGGTGTTGACTAGAAGACCTTTAGGTCTTAAAGGGTCTTACCTAGCTTCAGCACTTAACTACTTACAATTAATTGGTTGGACAGCTATTATGAATATAGTTGGTGCTAAAGCTATAGACACTACATTCACATTACTTGGTTACTCATCAAATTATAGGTTATGGGTTGTAGTCTTCGGATTACTGAATACTTTATGGGCTTTAGCAGGTCCTAAGAAGTGGAAGTGGTTGGAGAGGGTTTCAGCATCATTACTCTTAATACTTATGATATGGCTCACAGTAGTTACCCTCAACACCGTAGGTAGTATTGATTGGTTCTACAGTACTAACACGTTAACAATACCTCAAGCACTAGACTTAGTAGTTGCTATGCCTGTGTCCTGGCTACCTCTAGTAGCTGATTACTCAAGGTTAAGTGTTGGGGGTGTTTTCCTAGGTACGTTCGTAGGTTACTTCATAAGTAGTAGTCTATTCTACTTTGTAGGTGGTTTATGTAATTCATACTTAGGTATGAGTGATCCTATAGCTATCATAGCTACTTACGGTTTAGGAATACCTGCTCTATTAGTGATAGTACTATCCACAACTACAACTACGTTCTTAGATATATACTCAGCAGCTATAACGTTTAAGAATATGAGGCCTAAGGAATCACTTAATAGGCAGGTAGTAATAGTTGGTTTACTAGGTACTTTAATAGCTTTAGTATTCCCTATGGAGGAATATGAGTGGTTCTTACTACTTATCGGTGGTGCCTTCGTACCGTTAGCAGCTATAATGATTGTAGATTACTACGTAGTATGTAGGGGTAAGTACTTAATTGAGGAGTTAGTAGGTGGTGGGGTACGTAGTGTGAGGTTAGTAGGTATTGTTTCATGGGTTTTAGGCTTCATCACTTACATGTTAATATCTGTTTATATGTCTTGGTTAGGAGCTACATTACCTTCAATGTTAATAACCTCAGTCATATACTACTTACTTAGTAGGTGGTTTAAATGATTAGGAAGGCATTAACTATAGCTGGTAGTGATTCAGGTGGTGGTGCAGGTATTCAAGCAGATCTTAAGACCTTCGCAGCATTAGGTGTTCACGGTATGAGTGTTATAACATCAATAACTGCTCAGAATACTTACGAGGTTAGAGCTGTTCATGATGTACCGTTAGATGTGATTAAAGCTCAGTTTGAAGCTGTTGTTGAGGATATAGGTGTTGATGCTGCTAAGACAGGTATGTTAAGTAATTCAGCAATTATTGAGTTAGTAGCTTCATTAATCTCTAAGTACGGGGTTACATTAGTTGTTGATCCTGTAATGATTGCTAAGAGTGGTGCACCACTACTTAGGGAGGATGCTGTAGATACATTAGTTAAGAGGTTAATACCTTTAGCAACTGTTATAACACCTAATAAGCCTGAGGCTGAGAGGTTATCAGGTATTAAGATTAGTAGTTTAGATGATGCTAAGGTAGTTGCTAAGAAATTAGTTGAGGAGTTAGGTGCTAAAGCAGCTGTAGTTAAGGGTGGGCATATGAGTGGTGGTGAGAGTATTGATGTTCTATACTATGAAGGTAGGTTCTACGAGTTTAGAGCTCCTAGGATTGAGAGTAGGAATACCCACGGTACTGGATGTAGTTTCTCAGCAGCTATAACTGCTGAGTTAGCTAAGGGTAGGTCAATACCTGAAGCTGTTAAGTTAGCTAAGGAATTCATAACTACAGCTATAATGTATGGATTACCTATAGGTAGGGGTTACGGACCTATAAACCCGACAGCATGGCAGTTAATACCTGCTGAGAAGTTCAACATATTAGTAGAGTTGAAGAACTCTGTAGGGGTTCTTGAGAGTAGTGGTAAGTATGTTAATCCGTTAATACCTGAGACACCTTCATATATAGTTATGGCATTACCTAAACACTACGCTAGGGATATCAACGCAGTTGCTGGGACACCAATAGTTAGGTTATGGGGTAGTGTTAAAGCAGTAGTAGAACCTGGATTCGGGGTATGTAGGGAGTTCGGGGAATTACTACTGAAGGTGATGGAGTTTAACCCTGATGTTAGGGCTTTAATGAGTATTAAATATAATGAGAAGTTAGTGGAGGTAGTGAGTAGGTTAGGGTTTAAGAAATTAAGTATAGGTTTGAGGGAAGCTCTGAGGAGTGGTGGGTTAGGGATTTATAGTGAGGAGTTGAGTAAGGAGTTAGACGTTATATTTGATGAAGGTGGTTGGGGTTTAGAACCACTAACGATGGTATTAGGCCGTAACTCACTAGAAGTTACTGAAAAGGTCTTAAAGATCGGTAGGGAATATGTTGAAGGTAAAGAACGTTAAGTATGTTTAACTAAAAAGTCTTAATTCACATGTAGAATTCCTTACCTTCAACCAATGCTTGATGAATCCTAGTAAGTATTTCATGATATCTCCTCTCATCCTCTATAATGAATTTTATTATTAATTTCCCCTCCTTAGTAATAGCTGGGTGGTTAAGTAGACCCTCAAGGAATTTAATACTCATCTCCTCATAAGCTTCATACTTCTCTATAATAACCTTTAATTTATCAGCAAGATGTTTAATAGGGACTTCAATAACTAAGCTGAGTATACGTCTTAAAGACTCTAACATAACTGTATGTTTATCAGAGTCGTAAGACATAGCGATTAGTAATGTAGCTATCGTCGGTTTAACCCCCATAATCTCATAACCTAACTCTCTTAACCTCCTCGCTAACTCTCTCTCAATACCTATCAACTTATTAATGATTTCTACAGGGTTTTCTGAGTATATGTCCCCATCACTCATGAAGATACCGGATTTTATTGATTATGTAGTTTAAATATTTAATTACTTCGTTAGGTTAGAGTTATCTAAGTGTACGTGTTTACTAACTCACCGTTCTCTAAAGTTACTGTCTTACTTATGCTTAACTCAGTATTATCTATTCTCTGATGTGTTGCTATTACTAATGTCATACTCTCCCTACACCTCTTACTTAATACTCTAGTTAATACCTCCTTCTTCTTCATATCTAGATGTGCGTATGGTTCGTCCAGTAGTAGTACTTCAGGGTTTAGGACTAACGCTCTAGCTATAGCTACTAACTGTGTCTGACCTACGGATAACTTATATGCGTTAAAGTCCTTAAGCCCCCATATCCCTAACTCCTCAAGTACTTCCTTACACCTCCTTAACAACTCATCATTACCTATACCTCTAATCCTTAACCCGTAAGCTACATTACCTAACACAGTATCTTTAAGTAGTATTGGT
>CAZZLT010000021.1:0-82589 GCA_964655125.1 uncultured Desulfurococcaceae archaeon
GCGCTAACTCGGCGATTAAGTCCCCGATTTTGTGCGAGTAGTCCCAAGAGATATTCCTTATCCTCTCCCCATGCCTCTCAATAGCATTTCTAACACCCTTGATGAACCTCCAGGACTTAGCGTACCTCTTCTGAATCCTCTCAACCCAGATTCTATGTGTAAGGATTTTCCTATGCGGAGTTCTATACCTCTTTAACTTAATTAACCTACCATTGAGTGTGAATACAGCTAGCGTCAAGTTGTCAAAGTTCAAGTCTATAGCCATAATGGTTTTTGGCTTAACAGGTTTAACTACTCTCTTGAAGTATACTGAGACCCAGAACTCCTCGCCATCGTATTTAACAACTAGCTCGTAGTTGCCCCAGCCCCCGAACTTCTCAACCCTCTCTCTAGGTGCCAGTAGCTTTAGCCTAACTTCGTGGTTGTTGTGGAGCTTTAGTGCTAGGGTCATGCTGTCTAGGTCAAGCTTGTAGTCGTATCTGTCAACTCTCGCTGTCAGCTTTCTGAGAACCGGCTTCTTACCGCCGTTGCTCTTAGCTGAATCCACTATGCTCTTAGCGTAGGTGTAGACCTGCTTAACGTGATGTGCTCTAAGCCCCAGCTTCCTCAGCTCTTCGTAGAACGCCTCGTGCAGCTTCTTCTTAGAGAGCTTTCCATCCAGATTCCACAGCTCGTTCACAACCAATTGAACCGCATCACGGTACAGCCTCAGGAACTCCAATAGAAGCTCACAGCTACCCTCGGGGACAGCCCTCACCTTTAAAGTTTCTACTACGGGCTCTTCACCCCTCACAGGGTAGCTCACCAGTTGCTTTATTTGCTATCAATACTTATAAACTTTTCTTCCAAATCTATGAGTAGGTGATAGCGTGTCTAAGTTCATATACGCTAAGTGCTCCGTGATAAAGTACAGGGGTGGGACAGTAGTGCTCTACCCACTAGCAAAACACCAAGACGAAGTAAAGCCACTCTATGGAAAAAGAGTACACGTAATAATCATAGCAGAAGAATAACATCAAAACATATAAACCATCATAAACCCATATAAAGCCCGAAACAGCTGCGAAAGGCTTTAGACGATACTCATAGGAGGTACTCTTACGAAATGGTTCTTGAGTATGGTAAGGAATTAGATAGTGTTTGCGGATGTAAAGTGTCTGGGGAAGCAGCGTTAATAGCTGGACTACATGGGAAGGATGATCCAGTACCTGAAGATATTGGTAAGGAAACTAAAGTAGCTATAGGGATTATTAGGATTGCTGATGGGTTAGACTATACATTAGATCAAGTAATTAAGAAAGTAGAGACTGAATTCATAAACGAGGAACTCATCATAAAAGCATACTGTATTAGGAATGTAGATAATTGTATCAGTAGTATTAAGAGGACTAATAAGAAGAAAAAGTTATTAGAGGAAGTCTTAGGGATTAACATTACTGTAGAAAGAGCTTATGATTAATGAGGTGTAATTAAGTATGCTTATAATCCCTAACTACTTATCTCTCCGGTGTTTAGTATAGGTAACGTAGTTTTCGTAGGGTTAGGTAGGGTTGGGCTTAGGACTCTAAAGTTATTTAAGGAGTTAGTTAGGGATGCATACATATATGCTGTTGATAGTAATCCTGATGTAGTTAATTTAATTAGTGATTTAGATAATGTTGAATTCCACATATATAAGTCTGAAGTAGTTGATGTACTTATTAAGAAAGCTGATTTAGTAGTTACTGCATTACCTTCAAATATAGCTTTCAAAGTAGTTAGTGATTTAGTTAGTAAGTGTGTTAATGTTGTTGATGTATCATTCTTTGCTGAAGACCCGTACGTACTTGAGGATATAGTTAGTAAGTGTGACTCTATATTCATACCTGATGCTGGTTTCGCACCTGGTTACAGTAATTTAGTTGTTGGTTACGGTGTTAACCTGTTAGGTAATGTAGATAGTATTGAGGTATTTGTTGGTGGTATTCCTTCAAAACCTATACCACCCTTAGGATATGTAATTACTTGGAATCCTCTAGACTTAATTGAAGAGTATGTAAGACCTGCTAGGATTGTAGAGGAATCCAAAATTAAGTTTGTAGATCCTTTAGAAACTATAGTTGAGGTTGATTTAGGTGATTTAGGTAGGTTTGAAGGATTTATTAGTGATGGTTTAAGGACCTTACTAAAGAATATTAGGGTTAGGAATATGAGGGAAGTAACTCTTAGATGGCCTAATCACTTAAGTAAGATGAAGTTCTTAAGGGATATAGGGTTAATGAGTAAGGAATTAATTAATATTGGTGATATTAGTGTAAGACCTGCTGAAGTACTTGCTAAGTTATTAGAGATGTACTTACCTAAGGAAGTAGATGATATTGCTGTAATTTACGTCGTAGTAAGAGGTATTGATAAGGAGTACTCAGAATTAGCTGTTTTAAGAGGTACTCCTGAAAACCCAGCAACACCTACATTTACAGCGTTAGCACATGCATATACAGCTAAGTTAGTATATGAGGGTAGGGTTAGGAAAGGTATTCAACCACTTGAAAAACTTATAGAGTTTAAGAGTGATTATGAGGACTACTTAAGGTCTAAAGAAGTTAACATAGTATCTAAGTTAAGGTAATAACTACTTAAGGGTATCCTCAATAACCTCAACTACCTTACTAATACTTACTTCATAACCTAAGTCCCTTAAAGCTCTAGCTAGCGCTGTATAAGCTATTAGTAAGTATGTTCTAGATGCTTGAATACCCATATGACCAATCCTAACTACAGTACCTCTTAACCTACCCCAACTACCTGCAAGCATAACACCGTATTTAACCCAAGTTAATTCTCTTAACTTACTCTCATCAATACCTTTAGGAACTATGAAAGCTGTTACAGTAGGTGATGAATACCTAATATCTATTGGGTATGGTTCGAGATTAAGGACTTGTAATGCTTTCCAAGAAGCTTCTCTAACTAACTCATGTCTCTTAAACACGTTATCTAAACCCTCCTCAAAAATAATCTTTAGAGATTCTCCTAACGCATACACTAATACATCACTCATAGTGTACGGGAATATACCTTGATCATCTAACATATCACGCCATAACTTAAGATTTAAGTAGTAACCTCTATACCCGACCTCCTCAATACGTTCCCAAGCAGTCTTACTTATACCTACTATCGTAAGTCCTGTAGGTGCGTTTAATACTTTTTGAGTGCCACCGATTATAATATCTATGCCTAAATCATCAAAATTAATAGGTACTCCACCAATACTTGAGACAGCATCAACTATCAATAACTTACTATGGTCTTTAACTACTTTAGAAATACTTGGTAAGTCGTTAAGTAGTGCTGACGGTGTATCACAATGTACTAAAGTTACAGCTATAGCATCTTTATTCTTCTCTAAAACTCTATCAAGTTCATAAATATCAACACTCCTCCTCCAATCATCACTACCTACGTAGGTAGGTATACCACCGTAGGACTTAACGAAATCCCCGAAACCCTCACCGTAAACACCATTAGCTATAACTACAACCTTATCACCTTGTTTAACAGTATTAGCTATAGCTGCTTCAAGACCTAATATAGCCTCACTAACCATTACGTAGATTGAACTACTGTGAATACCTACTAACTTCTTCAACATATCCCTAACATAATTATATTCCTTAAGGAATTCAGGATCTAAGTCAGGGTTTGAAGTCTCCCTAAGTAATGAAGTCCTAACCCTGTAGGGTATCTCTGTAGGGCCTGGAGTCAGTACATACCTATCAGTGAATAACCTCATACATAACCCATTAATTAGTACAGGAGTACTTAAATATTCTCAACCACTAAACACTACCTACGAACTCAAATATATTTAAGTTCTGTAAGGGTAGTTCATATAGTGATGATGGTTAGATTATCTGATAATTGATGAACGGTTTCGGGACTGATTAGTCATTGCTTATATATCCGATTAACACTACTTAATTGGGTTTGGAGTTAATGCCTAGGTGGATGCGTGGTCACTGTCGTTGGAGGGGTAGACCTCAAGTAGATATTAGACGTGGGTTAAGTTTAGAAGAACTCATGTACATACCGGTTAAGACGGTAGTAGGTTTAGAACCTAGTAATTACGTTGAGATCTACGACTATGAGGTTGAAGCCCTTAAACTAGTACACCTAGATAACCTATCTACTGATGAAGCAGCTAGTAGGATGGGTATTTCAAAAACCACCTTCTGGCGTATACTTGAGTCGTGTAGAGCGAAACTTGCTGAAGCCTTAGTTAGTAGTAAACCTATAAAACTTGTTTCAATTCCTAAATCAAGTAGTGAGAGTAGCTGACGAAAAATTTATTAATTTTTGAAACATGTTTCAAGTAGGTGATAAAATGCCTAACTGGTGGGGTCCGTACCCAGGATGTGGTCCGTGGAGACATCTACCACCGCCTATGAGGCCTGGTTGGCAGTTCAGAGGTAGGGGTTGGTGTTGGTGGTGGACATATCCATGGATGAGTAAGGAAGATGAGATTAAGTACTTAGAGGATCTGAAGAAATACGTAACAGATGTTATGTTGAAGGAAATAGATGCTAGGTTGAAGGAGCTTAAAGAAGGTAAGAGCTGATGGCAATGATCATAGCAATCCCTACAGAAGTTGTTGGAGGCTCACTACAACTATCACTACACTTCGGTAGAGCACAATACTTCACATTCGTTGAGGTAAGCGATAACAATTATAGAGTGTTAGAGACTGTTGAGAATCCACATAAAACTCACGGACGTGGAGAACATGGAACACTCATAGAACTCCTTAAATCACGTAGAGTTAATGCTGTAGTTGTAGGTGGTATAGGGCCTAGAGCACTCCAAGATCTTATAGAAGTAGGTATTAAGGTTTACTACGTACCTGAAGGTCTGAGCCTAGAACTTAACGATGTGGTTAAGGCGTTAATTAACGATGAGTTGGAGGAGGTTTCAGAACACTACAGTATATATAGGCATCATGAATGCGAACACCACAGACATTAACTAATCACTAACCCTGCTTAATTTTTTAATAACTTTAGTAGGGTAGTACAGACTACGTATTCGTGAGTATTAAGTTTAAGAGATGTAGTAGGTTTGAGGAAGTATTAGTTGGTAGTAGTACTTCAATGAGGGAGGAGTTAGAATGTTATATTTAAATACTTATACTATTAATGACTTCCTCAGCATAGTTGAGTGTTCTATCAATTAATTCATTATAATTCCCTAAGTACTTGCTGTAGTCTAGAGCTTCACGTACTTCATCAACGCTTAAGTACTTAAGTACTTCAGGTTCATTCAACGCAACATCAATTAACTCACTATTACTCCTTAAAGCCTTAGCAATTAACTCCCTAACGAGTTTATGTGCTTCATACCTACTTAAACCCTTATCAGTTAGTTTAAGCATTAACGACTCAGACATTATAACCCCCTTACTCAACATTAAATTCCTAACCATATTCTCTGGATAGACCTTCAAACCGGTTAAGACCTCGTTTAAAGTATCTAATATCTCATCTATCAACATGAACGTATGAGGTATTAGTAACCTCTCAGCACTACTATTACTTAAGTCCCTCTCATGCCATAAAACTATATCCTCAATAGCAGGTATTACTAAACCTCTTAAAACCCTAGTAAGTCCTGAAATCTTCTCACACTCTACTGGGTTAGCCTTATGAGGCATAGTACTACTACCGACTCTACCCCCAACACCCTCAGCTAACTCAAGTATTTCAGGCCTCATTAACTCCCTAACCTCAACACCAAACCTCTCAATCTGTGAGGCTAGTATAGCTATAACACTAACTAACTCAGCAAAACCATCCCTAGGGACTACCTGAGTAGTTATTTCATGAGGTCTTAAACTCAACTCCCTCATAACTACAGACTCAACACATAATCCCCTACCCCTCCACCCAGCCATAGTACCGACAGCACCAGCCATCTTACCACGAACTACTCTAGACTCAACATCAACTAACCTCTCTAAACCCCTAGTAAGTTCATAAACGTAATTAGCTAGTTTAAACCCTAAAGTTATCGGTAGTGCGTGCTGGCCGTGAGTCCTACCAACCATTATTAAGTCTCTATACTTCCTAGTAAGCTCCATCAACAGCCTCACATTACTAACTAACTTCCTCTTAACTAGGTTTAAAGCATCCCTAATCAGTAAACCCCACACAGTATCTACTATATCATTACTAGTAGCTCCGTAATGTAGGAACCTACTAACACCTCCGCAGTAATCATTAAGTATTGAGAGTAACGCTACTACGTCATGACCTAAAACCTCCTCACGTTTATCAACATCTTCAGGTCTTATAGTGATACTACTTACACACTTATTAAATACTTCGTAGTAACCGTTAGGTACTATACCACACTCCTCAAGAGCCTTATACAACTTCAACTCTACCTCCACCATCTTCTTAATTATATTCTCCCTAGAGAATATCACCCTCATATCGTTAGAACCGTACCTAAACTCTAGAGGGCATAAACTCATGTTAACACCCTATCCAAACAACCCTCCTCAACACACCATCTAATCTCCATAGCAATCCTCCTACCCATACTTACAGGCCTCCTAAAGTAGAGTTTACTGTATTGACTACCAACCCCCATATAGACGTTAGTCCCACCACCAATCCTAAAAGCAACGTCATACACAACAACATCTAATTCAGGAGTAACCATTAACTGTAGTGTGAAGGGCCCTATAAGCCCTGGTGGTACTAACCTATCAACAGCTTCTACGAATGCATCACCTATAGAGAACAACTTATTAAGTAAACTCTCCCTAATAGTTGCTGGTTCATGACCCACCTCAATATACCTAACTGGGTAGTCAATACCTAACTGCTCCTTAGCAGGAATCCTTATAAAACCATCTAAATTACTTTGAATCCTCCTATCAATACTTAATAACTCAACATCCCTACGTACAATACTACGGAAGTAATTTACGTTGAAGTGAGCACCAATTACTAACTCCTCAATTGATGCATTCCTTAAGGACTCCTCATTAATTATACCCTTACCCATCAACTCCTTAACCTTCCTGTAGAAGTCATCCCTATCACTAGCTATGAAGAAACCCCTCTCAACCCTCCTCCTAGCCTCAGGCATCTTAACTATGACTGGGACATCAATAGAGTCAGGATCCTTAAACACCTTAGGCCTCCTAATACCTGCAGCATCAAGTAGCTTGTAGTAGTTGTACTCACTAACTCTTTCCTCCCACTTAAGAAGGTATTTATTCCCGAATACAGGTATCCTCAACCTCTCCTCAATATTCCTATAACCGACGTATACTGAGAAACTCCTATTAGGTATTAATACAGTGTTAAGGTCTTTAAGCCTACCCATAACGTCTTCATTAACAACATCAGCGAATTTCTTAAGTATTAAGACCTCATCAACTACAGCTTTAAATCTTAAGTAAGGTAGTTCCCTCCCAGCCTCACAAATAGCTACTGTCTTAAACCCCTCATCCTTAGCTCCGTCAAACACATCTAGAGCTGAGTGACTAGCTATAGTCCCTACATGTATATTCCTTAAATCATAACTACGTAGTACTTCAGAACTCAAGCACATCACCGTAGTATGTCTTAACTACGACCTTCCCAGAACCCCTCATAACGTGACCAACCTCTACGAAATCTACGTTATGTTTAGTAGCTAAATACTTAAAATCCTGTAAGTTCACCTCAGGTAGTGTAACCACCATACCTACACCCATATTAAACACCCTATACATCTCCTCAATACTTACCCTACCTAAACTCATAATTATTTCGAATATCTTAGGTGGTTTAGGAGTGTTAATAACGATGTTAAGGTCGTTACTTAACAACCTCCTAACCTTCTTAAAACTACCACCGGTTATATGTGCGGCTGAGTTAATTAACTTACTACTAAAGGCATCAATTATTAACGGACCGTAATTCATAACAGGTTTTAAGACCTCCTCAGATATCTTAACACCATCAACTACTACGTGATAACCTACAGTACTCTCTAACACCTTCCTAACTAAGCTATAACCATTAGCATGTATACCATTACTAAGTAACCCTAACACTACATCCCCCTCCCTAGCCTTATTAACTACGTCGAAGTCCTTAACAGCTAGTACAGTACATACGACGTCTAAACCATGTATTAAGTCTGGTAGGATAGCTGTCTCACCACCTAACAACACTAACTTATTAGTTAAGGCTGCATCGATTATACCATCTATAACCTCCTCATAAACACCCTCATCAGGTCTACTCATAGCTACGTAATCAACTAGAGCTACTGGTCTACCACCATCACATACAACATCATTTACATTAATCACTACTGAATCCCAACCTAAAACTCTATAACTACCTAACTTACTAGCAACTAACGCTTTAGTCCCAACACCATCCACGTGGAGGATTAATTTAATCCCGTTAACGTTGATCCATGTTGAATATCCTCCAAGACCTCCGTAACCAACCCCTAAACACTCATTAACTCTACGTATCTTATCTAACACCTTCCTATGCAACCCACTAAGTACTGTTAAGTCAACACCAGCTTTAGAGTATGTCCAACTACTCATGAGTACTACCTCAAGAAATTACTAACTTATTTAAGACCTCCCTAAGCTTACCTCTAGCCTCATCAACACCCCTACCCCTAGCTAGTAGGACTGCCATACGTCTCCCACGGTACGTGTATGGCTTCCCGAAAATCCGTATATCAACACCCTCAACACTTAATACCTCATGCACCCCATAGTACTTAGGCCCCCAAACACCGTCTAAGTCAGTATATACTGCGTAACTAGCACCAGCAGATATTAAATTAACCTTAGGTATTGGGAGTCTTAAAGCAGCTCTTAAATGTATAGCGAACTCACTTAAGTCTTGAGTAACTAATGTGACGAATCCAGTGTCGTGAGGTCTTGGAGCTACCTCACTAACTAGTAACCTACCATCCTTAGTTAAGAATAACTCAACACCGTAGATTCCGTAACCTCCTAAAGCCTCAACAATCTTGATGGCATACTCCCTACACTTCCTAAGTATTCCTTCATCCCTAACTGATGGTTGCCAAGACTCTATATAGTGGAAATAACCGTACCTCCAATGTTCTACAGGTTCTAAAGTACTTATGACTACCTCATTACTAGGTGTTACGTACCTGTAGGTTAAGACTGTAAACTCTGTTAGTAAGTCAACGAATTCCTCAACTATAACCCTCCTACTCAACCCCCTACCACTAGCTACAGCATACCTATAAACATTCCTTAACTCCCCCTCACTTAACGAACTCCTTAGAACTGTATGGCCGTGACCACTACTACTCATCTCAGGCTTCACTATACATGGGTAGCCAACGGCTTCACAAGCGTTAATCAACTCATCCTCACTACCCACTACTACATACTTAGTTGTCGGTAGTTCAAGCCTCTTAGACAGGAACTCCCTTAACTCAACCCTATTCATACATACCCTAACAGCTTCAGCGTTAGGTGTTATGAAGTAACCCTCAGATTCTAACTCCTTAAGAGCTCCAGTATCTACAGCCTCAACCTCAGGAATAACTACGTCAGGTCTCTCCCTATACACAACCTCCTTAACAGCCCTACCGTCTAACATGTTGATAACGTATTTCCTATGAGCTAAGTGCATTGCAGGTGCGTTATCATACCTATCAACAGCTACTACCTCAAGACCTAACTTATGTGCCTCAAGAACTAACTCCTTACCTAACTCACCACTACCTAAGAGTAAAACCTTAGTTGCTGTACTACTTAATGGAGTCCCGATAAACTCCCTAACATCAACTGTAGTCATAAGTTATGACACCCTTACCAGGTATCCAATCAACCTTAACTGTTGAGAGTCCCTTACCCCTCCTGTAAGTATATGCATTCCTAACTACATCAGCGGTCATAACCCTCCTCATAGTTAACTCCTTAGAACCTATATCCCTACGGTAGAACGTATCCCAACCATCCACACACCTAACGAACCCCACACACTTATTAACCCTCCTACTAACCTCCTCAAAATCATCACCAGCACATACTAACTCAACAATCCTTGAACCAGTAGTGTACATAGAACCATTGATGAGTTCAACACCTGCGTAAAGTACTTCACAACCGTAACTCTTGATGGACTCCTCATCAACTACTACTGGATGACCTCTAGCAACCTTCCTGTTATTCGGGTACCCACGAGGGCATACAGCCTTAACAACTGATAGTAGATCCTCACGTACCTTAAGCTTAACACTAGCTAACCTACCAGATACAGCTCTATCTATAACCTCAAGCAAGTCAGTATCTAAAGTGTAGATGTAGTTGGATACCTCAGGATCTCCAAACCTACTGTAGAACTCTATAACTGTAGGTCCTAGTAATGAAGTTAACATCATCTGACCAGATAAAACACCTACATACCTCTCCCCAACAACTTCCTGAAGTACCTTAAGTACCCTCTCAACAATATCAACACTCTCTCTAAACTCATCCTCATTAATGAATGGTAGGAGGTATCCAGGACCTTGAATACTTCCCATACCACCAGTCTCAGGACCTAAATCCATATCAAACGCGTGTGGGTGGTCTTGAACTAAGGGTAGCGGTAGTAATGTGTAGCCGTCAGTAATACACATAAGTGTGTATTCAATACCTTCAACCCTCTCCTCAACTAATAACTTATAATCTATATCTACGTAGTGACTCATAACATCACTAACTAACTTCCTCGTATAGTCAACACGTACTCTAGACTTAACATCACTTAGATATGCTTGTGAGTCAGCAATAACTTTAACACCCTTACCACCAGCTTGTCTAGCTGGTTTAATCACTACATCACCAGCATTACTTACATACTCTAAAGCTTGGGAAACATCAGTGAATGCCTTATAAGCTAACCTACCCGGAATCCTATACCTCCACATAAGCTCCCTCATAAATACCTTACTCTTCTCAATCTCAGCTAACTTACTAGAAGCTCCGAAGACTGCATAACCACTGTCTCTCAACTCATCACTAACACCATGGAATTGAGGTTCTTCAGGACCTATAACAACTATATCAGGGGATAACCCATCAACTCTACCCCTAACCTCCTTACGGTCTAGGATGTCACATGTGATTAACCTACCCCCACTACGTTCTACGACCTTCTTAAGACCTGGGTTAACGTATGAGGATATAGAGTATATCTTAGGCTCTAACAAACTCCTACTCAACATTAAAGCTATAGCGTTCTCCCTACCACCATCACCTACAATTACCACCTTCAACTACAACCACCCCTAACTAAACACCCGCCTAAGAAACAACCAGTACATAAGTTCATCCCGTAATTACTGAATACTTTAGAGACTTCATCCACTGATAACCAAGTTATTGAATCTGCCTCAACATACTTAACAGCTAACTCATCACTTAAGTTAGCAGCTAGTAACTCATCCTTAGGAGGTATTTCCTTACCGTAGGGACAGTTATTGATGAGTTTAGGACTACCTATAACTACGTGGACTTCCTTAACACCGAATTTATTCCTAAGTATCTGGATAATACTCTTAACTGTTAAACCCCTAACTAAACTATCATCAACTATAGCGACCCTCCTACCGCTGAACACGTACTTAACAGGGTTTAACTTTAGTTGAACCCCTATCAACCTCTCTAGAGGGTCCCCCTTAATCGCTGTCCTAACCTTAACACCAGTTGTTATGAAACCATACTCTAAATCCCTACCTAACACCTTAGCAAAGCCTAGAGCGTAAGGTATGGCTGTCTCAGGAACACCTACAACTACGTCAACATCGTACTTAAACCTCCTACCTAACTCCTCACCTAATGACTTCCTAATAGAGTATACGTCAATACCGTCAAGTATTGAGTCATGCCTAGCCATGTATATGTACTCAAACGCACATATAGCGTGGTTAACAACTCCATCAGTAGGTACTTCACCAACAGTAACTAAATCCGGGGATAGGTATACATACTTACCAGGGCTTACAGCACTTCTTAACTCACCACCTAAGATATTAATAGGTACTGACTCAGTAGCGATTAATGTGAGGTCAAAGCCGTACCCACCTAGATGTAGCGGTGTTAACCCAGGTACTGACCTATACGTTATGACCTCAGACTTATTAGTTATGAGTAGTAGTGAGTAAACACCTCTAACACCCTTAATGACCTCTACAAACGCCTCCACTAACTTATAGCCTAGGTTAACTAACTTAACAATCTTCCTACCGATATCAAGTACTGAACAATCCACATAACCATCCACTAGTAGTGAGAGTTCGTAACCGTTATCACTTAAGTAGGTATACTTCCCTTCATAACGATCACCTTGACTATAAACACCTCCAACACCTACGTACCCCTCAAGCAAGTTCAGTGAATCCTTATTAAGTAGTAAGTGTGTGATATCACCTCCAACACTCTTTAAACTCCTACCATTACTTAACACTACTACGTAGTTATCACCTCTATTATGAGATGCTAGTAAGCCGTAATACACGAACTTACTAACACTCCATAACTCATCAAACGCTACTACACCTACTAAACCACCCATAACTCACCACCTTGAAAAAACCTTCTCAAGAACTTCAACGTTAATATCCTTAAACGGGTAAACACCTACGTAGCAGGCTAGACATAACGACGGTATCTTCACAGCCCATCGTAGACCCTCAACAGTATTGTACATCAGGCTATCAGCACCTAAGTACTTAGTTATACTGCTTACTCCATCATATCTAGACGCTATTAACTCCCTCCTAGTTGGGAAGTCAACACCCATAAAGCATGGGTACTTAACAGGTGGGCTAGCTACCCTAACATGTACTTCTTTAGCACCCCTACATTTAAGAATCCTGACAATCCTCCCCATAGTAGTACCTCTAATTAACGAATCATCTACTACAGCAACCCTCCTACCGTAGACTACAGACTTGATAACACCGTACTTAACATCTGATATGAAGTCACGTACGTCTGGAGTAGTTATGAAGCTCCTACCGGCATATCTATTCCTGATCAAACCCTCATCAAATAATACCTTACGTACGATACTATAGCCTAAAGCAGCACTCCTACCGCTATCAGGTACTGGAATTACTACATCAACATCTACGTTATCCATACCCCCAACATACATCCCCATCCTCACTCTAGCCTCATGGACTTGAACACCGTTGAATACTGAGTCAGGTCTGGAGAAGTAAACGTATTCGAAGACACATGGACTGAAAACACCTCTAACACCACTATCGATAACTTCTAAAGACTTACCGTCAAATGAGACTATAGTTCCAGGCCCTACCTCACTCCAAGAATCAAGTCCTAACACCTCAAGAGCTGAAGATTCCGATGCAACTGCTAATACATCACCGCTGAATGAATATATTAGGGGTTTAAACCCCCAAGGATCTCTAGCTATGACTAACCTAGGTTCAGGGGTTAATACAACTAAACTATAACTACCCCTAACTAACGACGCTACACTCTTAACAGCTTCAACAACATCACCTAACTCACCGTAGAATTTAAGGACTAACCTAGCCAGTACTTCAGAATCACTAGGTATGTAAGAATTTAGGAATTCCTTAGATACCTCACAGTAGTTTATTATATTCCCGTTAAAAGCTAATGAAATACTCCTACCATTACTACTCAACGTTATTGGTTGAGCCCCAACACCACCCCCAGGCTCACCAGTTGTTGAGTACCTAACATGCCCTATAGCTACTTGAGAATCTAATTTACTGACTTCATTAGGACTTATAGCTGTTAGGACGTAACCAGACCTAACTATAGTCTCTATAGAATTCTTAGAAAGTATTGATAGACCTGCTGATTCCTGACCTCTGTGCTGTAACTCCACTAATAACTTGTAAGTGTTTAGAGGTGCGTTAGGACCGTAATAAGCTGCAATACCGCACATAGCCATCAACTCATTAACTCATTAAGTGAGTTCTCATACGCATTAACTAGCTCATCAACCTTAAGCCTAGTAAGTATACGTCCATCATAATTAATAACTAACTCATCACCTACTACCCTACCGATAACACCGACCTCAACACCGTACCTCCTAGCTAAGTCAACTACAACCTCCAAGTCATTACTACTAACCTCAACTAAGTACCTAGCCTGAGTCTCAGAGAATAGTAATTCCTCATACCTACTACAACCTCTGGTAGGAACCTTACTTAAGTCTAAGATAACACCTTTCAGACCCTTAACACACATCTCAGCTATAGCTACTGCAACACCACCTACATCAACGTCATGTACCGCTCTAGCATACCCTAAACTTACTAACTTATTAATGAATTCAGCATTACGTAACTCACTTGAAGGTCTTGGGAGTGGTACCTCACCTAATTCAAGACCTGTATGTATGTGTAGGAATTCAGTAGCACCTATCTCAGGGTATGTAGTACCTACGATTAAGATTAAGTCTTCATACTCCTTCAAATCCAACGTAACAGCATTCCTAACATCAGCTATAGTACCAACACCAACTATAGTAGTTACAGGTTTTACCGGGGAGTTCATGCTTAAGTCCTCATTATAGAAACTCACCTTACCCCCAACAACAGGTAGTTTAAGTTCTTGAGCTATCCATGAAATACCCTTAACCATCTCAGTGAAGTACCAGTAATGGTCGGGTTTCTCAGGATTACCTACATTAACCTCATCAACTATAGCTATAGGTTTAGACCCGACACTCACTAAATTCCTATAACATTCCGCAACAGCGTTGGCAGCACCTCTAAACGGGTTTATATACGTGTACCTAGGATTACCATCACCTTTAACAGCTATCCCTAAACCATCACCGACTTCAACTAATCTTAAAACTGCTGCATCACCGTATCCGGGCTTAACAACAGTTCTAATACCTACTTCGTAATCATACTGACTGTAAATCCATTCCTTAGACGCTATGTTAGGTGAGCTTAACATCTTAAGTATAAGTTTACTTAAGTCCTTAACCTCAGGGATATCAGTAATCCTAACCTCAACATTAAGTTCGTTAAAGTGTTTAGGAACTACCGCATCCCTTAACCTAATACGTGGTTTAGCTAATGCCTTAGCAGGTACCTCAGCTACTAAATCACCTTTATAGTAAACCTTAATAACCCCACTCTTATCTAGACTCCCTACAACGCTATACTGGAGCCCGTACCTCTCCAAGAACTCCTGTACTACTTTAAAGTCCTCCTTACTAACTACTAATAACATCCTCTCCTGACTTTCAGAAACTAGTATTTCCTCAGGGCTTAAGTCATGTTCCCTAAGGTGTAGGTCATCTAATACTATAGTAGCTCCTAAGCCGTAATCAGCTGTTAACTCAGATACAGCTGTAGCTAAGCCACCACCACCTAAATCCTTAATATACTTAACCACACCTAAGTCAGTGATATCGACTATGAAGTCTATGATTAACTTCTCAATTAGTGGGTTACCTACCTGAACAGCTGATACGTTACTTAGGTAGTCCTCAGAACTATCTAGTGGTTTAGATGCGAATGAACTACCTAGTAAACCATCCCTACCGGTGGTATTACCTATAATTACTATTAGGTCATCAGCTTCAGGTACCTTATTAACTAACTTACTAATCTCGATAACACCTACACATGCGACATTAACTAACGGGTACCTACTGTAGGTCTTATCAAACCAAGTCATCCCAGAAACCACAGGAACTCCTATCCTATTCCCATAATCGCTTATCCCTCTAACTACGTTCTTAACTAACCAATTAGCGTAGGGGTCTGTAGGATCACCTAAGAATAACATATCCAGTAAAGCTATTGGTCTAGCACCTAATGTCAGGATATCCCTTACAATACCCCCTACACCAGTTGCAGCACCGTTGTAGGGGTCTACAGCTGATGGGTGGTTATGACTCTCTATCTTAAACACTACTGCGTAGTTATTGAATACCCTAACAGCTGGTGCATCCCTACCAGGACCTATTATTACGTCCTCACCACTACTCGGTAATAACCTTAAGTAGTACCTACTACTCTTATATGAGCAGTGCTCACTCCACTGAGCTTCAAACATATTCAATTCTGCCTTAGTAGGCTCCCTACCTAAAATCCTGTGAATCTCAACTAACTCATCATTACTTAAAGGCATTACCAACCAACCCTTAAACTCTCACCTATACTAAGCCATATGTATAGACCACCACATGAACGACCTCTAGGGATTAACTCAGACTCTGCAGCCCTCTCCGGGTGAGGCATTAAACCTAAAACAACACCATCATCTGAAGCTATACCTGCTATATCGTAAGCACTACCGTTAGGATTACCTACATACTTGATTAAAGGCCTTCCAGAGATTACAGCCTCACTCTCTATATAGTAACGTCCTTCCCCATGAGCTATAGGCATATCAGTGATTAAACCGTTAGGTACTAACTTAAGCCAAGGACCTCTAGGGTTATCAAACCTAACTCTAACCCACCTACATATAAACCTACATGAGTTATTCTGAAGTAGTGTACCTGGTAGTACCTCAGCCTCAGTAAGTATTTGAAAACCGTTACATATACCTAGGACTGGTAATCCGTTACATATACCTTCACGAATCTCATCCAAGACTTTACTTCTAGCAGCTATAGCTCCAGCTCTAAGCCAATCACCGTAACTAAAACCTCCAGGTATTACAACAGCATCACAGAGACCTACCCTGAAATCCGTAAACCATACTGAAGATGCCTCTAACTTAGACACCTTACGTAAAACCCATACAACATCTAAGTCACAGTTAGTTCCGGGAAACTTAATCACTACAACTCTAGGCAGATAACCTCACCTTAATATCGTGAACAACTGGGTTGTAGATTCTTAACTTATGACATATATCCTTAACGTAGTTTAATGCCTCCTCAGGTGTTTGAGAATAAACTAAGAACTCTAGGTATTTCCCAGACCTCACATCCTTAACGTTAGTATACCCCCTCCTACCTATTAATTCCTTATGAATAGTCTCTCCTTCAGGGTCCCTAACACCCCTCTTATTAGTTATTACGACCTCAACTACGTACATCTAAAAACCCACGTTAATACCTAATCTACGGGCAAGTGTTGAGTAAGCTAAGATTAAATCCTCAACACTACCACCCTTCCTAAAAACCTCCTTATCTAGGTGTCTCCCATCAACATCAATAACTCTGATAGTATCACCACTAATTTCATCAGCAACTAATAACCTACCATCAACATCTCTCCCGAACTCTAACTTAAAGTCAACTAAAGTTAAACCATACTTAATCAACTCACTACTTAAAACCTCATTAACACGTAATGATACCTCATTAACTATATTAAGTTCCTCCTCACTCATTAAACCAGTATTAACTATATCTTCAGGAAGTATTAGAGGGTCATGTAATTCATCATTCTTATAATGGTATTCAACAATAGGTTTACCCAACTTAGAAAGTGGTTTATATAATGGTAATCTCTTAATTAAACTGCCGTAAGCGTAATTACGTACTATAACTTCTACAGGAACCATCCTAAGCCTCCTAACAGTAAGTACCCTCCCACCATCATAACCTATGAAGTGAGTATTAACACCTCTAAACTCAAGAAGTCTAAAGAAGAAAGCACTTAAAGCAGCATTCAAAACACCCTTGCCAGGAGCTTGAGAAACCTTAACACCATCTAAAGCTGTAACAACATCTTTAAACTCCATCAACAACGTGTTTTCATCTTTAACATAAACACGTTTAGCTTTCCCCTCATACAATAACTGACCACTAAACATTTAAATCACAAGTTTACTTAGTTAAGATATATTTATAAATTTAACTTTAATTCAACCATAGTGTATGTTAACATAACTATGTATAAAGGTTTTAATAATTAAATTTTAACATAATCATGTTAACTTAGCATTCCTCACGAGTTATAAGTAAAATTCATTATATTAGATACTTACAACACTGGTTTATCGAGGAAATACTTAGTTCGTAGAGACCTTACTCTTAATTATTACTGAGGTCTGATACAGAGTAAGTATTAGTTAGGTGTTAGTAGAAATTATTAGATGTTAACAGGTTACATTACTAGATAATTCCTAGTTTACGGAGTACTCCTCTACCTGCTAAGACTCCAGTAGCTGAAGCTACGTTAATACCTCTTGAGAGTCCTGCACCGTCACCTGCTACGAAGATGTTCTCAATAGTTGTTTCTAGGAATCTATTAACTACTGCTCTAACACTGTAGTATTTTATCTCAGGTGCGTAAATTAGTGTTTGGGATGAGGCTACACCAGGTATTATACTATCTAGTCTTTGAAGTCCTTCAATAATGTTTGTTAATACCCTATAAGGTAATGCCATAGATATATCCCCAGGTGTTACGTCCTTAAGTGTTGGTCTTATAGAACTCCTGTTAATCCTATCCCAAGTACTCCTCCTACCAGCTTCTAAATCACTAAACCTCTGAATTAGTGGTTTACCACCACCTAACTTCGTAGATAGTCTAGCTATACTCTTCCCGTAATCTATAGTATCTTCTAAGGGGTTAGTCAACCTCACAGTAGATAGTAATGCGAAGTTTGTATTCCCACTATGTCTATCACTGTAGGACTCACCATTAACACCTACTGTCCCGTCATCGTAGACCTCCTTCAACACATAACCTCCAGGGTTAGTACAGAACGTCCTCACCTTATCATCGAATGCTTTAGTATACATCACTATCTTAGGATCTCTAACAACTCTAGTGACCTCATCCATAACTACTGACTGAACCTCAACTCTAACACCAACATCTAGAGGTCCTGGGAGGACTGCAATACCTAACTTCTTAGTAATGTTTGAGAACCACTCAGCTCCAGACCTACCAGTAGCTAATATCAAGTACCTACATACTAACTCACCACTACTCGTCTTAATAACAAACCTACTACCACTACTAACTATGTCGTAAGCTTCAGTATTAGTTACTACCTTAATACCCCTACCCTCTAAGTAATTAGTAAAGTTCTCAATAACTTCAATAGCTCTCTCACTCCCTATATGACGTTGTTTTATTGGGATGAAGGTAGCTCCAGCCTTAATAGCCTTCTTCTCTAAAACCTCCACCATCTCAGGGTCGGGGGTATATAGCTTAGAACTACTACTGAACCTCACCACAACATCATCAACGTACTTAATCAACCCTTCAGCAACTTCCCAACTACCTACTAACTCATGTAGTTCACCACCTATATCAGGTCTTAAGTTTATTAGGAAACTACTTAAAGCACCAGCACCACCAATACCGTTAAGTACTAAACACGGCCTACAGTACGTACACTTACCAGTATGTATTAACGGACATTTCCTCACTATAGCTCTAGGGCCTTTATCAACTAAGACAACTCTTAAGTCCTTACCACCACTCTCAACAATTTCATAGGCTGAGAACAGTCCTGCAGGACCCCCACCAACTATCACTACATCACATTCGATAATAGCTCATCACCTCCTAAGAGACCCTAAGACTTCATTCCTACGATCTACCATAGCCTCAACCTCCTCACCAGTACCTAATAAAGTCACAGGTACTTTAAGGATATCCTCAACCTCCTCCACCCACTTCCTAACCTCCCTAGGTAGCTTACCCCACTCCCTAACATTACATACATCCTTAAACAACACATCAACCTTAGTTATAGCTACTTGAGTTGCTGAGTTTATAATTACAGCCCTCCTAGCTAGTTCGAAGTTAAAGGGTGCAGCCCTCCTAACCCTACCAGTTACTGAAGCCTTCTCAAGAAACCCTAACTTAACTATATCATCATAACTTAACTCATTAGGTAGTGGGCCCTCACCAACCCTAGTTACGTATGACTTAAAAACTACTAAGACCTCATCAACTTTCTTAGGCCCTAACCCAACCTCGCTTAAAACCCCTGAAGCTGATGTATCCCTACTCGTTACGTACGGGTATGTACCGAAGTATAGGCTGAGGTAGAATCCTTGAGTACCTTCTATCAAGACCTCCTCACCCCTATCAACAGCTTCATTAACTTCTAAAGCAACATCTCTCAAGTAATTCTTAAGTTCTTCATAATCCCTAGCTAACTTAAGCACCCTCCTAACCCTATCAGCCATAGCCGCACCAACACCTTGTTTAGTACTCCCAATAAAGCTCATAACCTCATCACCTCTCTCCCTCATGACATGCTCATCAGTTATAACCCCAGTGCTGAAGTCTATGAATACCCTACCACCACATTCAGTCTCTCTAACCTCGTTAAAGAATACAGGAATACTTATTAAAGCACCTGCAGGTATGTAGAGCCTACATGACTTATTAAGGAATGCTGAAGGTATAGTCCTTAACCTCCAAGTCCTACCATTATACGTAACTGTATGTCCAGCGTTAATACTTCCAGTCCTAACAGCTACTGAAGGCTTATTACTTAAACCTAAGTAAGCTACTACCTTACCCTTACCCTCATCACCGAAGAACCCACCAACTACTACAGTTACCGGCGTAATATCCCTCAACATGTAGAAATCACTGAATTTAAAACTATCGTGTCCTTCAGTAACTACTTATTAAGGTCTTAACTACTGAGTATCGTAAGGTGTTAAAGTGGTTAAATACCTAACCCTCTCATGGAATGATATAATGAGTCTAACCATTAAACTAGCTCATAAGTTGATTAAGTCTAACTACATACCAGATACTCTAGTAGGTATTTTAAGAGGGGGTTGGATTGTTACTAGGTTATTAAGTGATTTCTTAAGTATAGATTCAGTTGATGTCGTAGGTATTAAGTTCTATAAAGGTGTTGAAGAACGTCATGAGAAACCTATGATAACACACCCACTAATATCTGATGTAAGTAATAAGAAGGTGTTAGTAGTTGATGATGTAGCTGATAGTGGTAGGACCCTACAGGTAGCTATGGAGTTAGTACAGCTATATAACCCTAAAGAAGTTAGAACTGCATCATTATACGTGAAGCCTAGATCGATAATAATTCCTGACTACTACGTATCTGAGACTGATGCCTGGATAGTATTCCCTTGGGAGTATGCTGAAACATTAAGGAATATCATGAGGTATAGGGAGGTACCCTCATGTAGGGATAAGTTATTATTAATAGCTGATGAAGTAGGTTTAAAAAGTTATGAACTCATAGACGAACTCATAAACCTCATACTCATAACTACTAAGTAATTAACTTTAAAGTTTAAATGAGTGTAGTCTCTAGTATTGAGAGGTGTTGGCTTGAGTGAGGAACTTACATCAGTGATATGTCCTTACTGTGGTGTTGGTTGTGGGTTCTTCATTAAATCACTTAACGGTAAGTACGTAGGTATTGAGTATAATTATGAACACCCAGTTAATAAGGGTAGCTTATGCCCTAAAGCTAACGACTTATCCTTCCTTAACTCACCTGATAGGCTTAGAAAACCTCTTAAGAAGACTGAGACTGGTTTTGTAGAGATTAGTTGGAGGGATGCTATTAAGGAAGTTGCTAGTAGGGTTAAGGAGGTTGTTAAGGCTTACGGACCTGACTCTATAGCGTTCATGGCTAGTGCTAAATGTTTTAATGAGGAGAACTACCTACTTCAGAAACTAGCTAGGGTCTTAGGTACTAACAACGTTGACCATTGTGCTAGGTTATGCCACGCACCAACATTAATAGGTATGGGTAGAGTTACTGGTGTAGGAGCTCTAACAAGTACGTTTGAAGATATAGCTAATTCTGAAGTAATAGTTATTTGGGGTTCTAACCCAGCTGAGACATACCCAGTCCTCATGGGTCAGTACATACTTAGAGCTAAGGGTAGAGGTGCTAAGATAGTAGTTGTAGACCCAGTTAAGACTAGGACTGCATGGTTCTCAGACGTATTCGTCCAGATTAAACCAGGTACTGATATAGTTGTAGCTAACGCTATTATGAACGTAATTATTAGTGAGGGACTATACGATAAGGAATTCGTTGAGAAACGTGTTGAGGGTTTTGATAAGTTAGTAGAAGTTGTTAGGAAGTATACACCGGAGTTAGCTGAGGGTATTAGCGGTGCTCCAGCATTCACTATAAGACAGGCAGCATATACTATGGCCTCAAGTAGGAAGGGATCACTCCTATGGTCTATGGGGGTAACACAGCATATCGTAGGTTATAGGAATGTACTTGCGTTAGCTACGTTAGCAGCATTACTTGGTTGGTACGGTAAGCCAGGTACATGTGTTGGTGGTTTAAGAGGTCAGAATAACGTTCAAGGTGCTTGTGATATGGGTGCGTTAGCTGAGTTCCTACCAGGTTATGTTAGAGTTACTGATGATGCCGGTAGGTCTAGAATAGCTAGTTTATGGGGTGTTAACGAGTTACCGAGTAATGTAGGACTTACAGTCCCATGTATATTCCGTGAAGCTGAGAGTGGTAGGATTAAAGCTATCTACGTAATGGGTGAGAATCCAGTAGTGAGTGAGCCTAACAGCTCACACGTTATTGAGGGTTTAAAGAAGGTTGAGTTCTTAGTAGTTCAGGATATATTCCTGACAGAGACTGCTGAGTATGCTGATATAGTCTTACCAGCAGCTGCTTGGGTTGAGAAGGAGGGTAGTTTTACTAATAGTGAGAGGAGGGTTCAGTGGTCATTTAAAGCTTTAGAACCTCTAGGTGAGGCTAGACCAGACCTAAATATAATAGTTGACTTAGCTAGAGAGTTAGGTTTAGAGAAGTATTTCCCGTACACAACCCCTGAGGAGGTGTTACTAGAGGTTAATAAGGTCATACCTTCCTACGCAGGAATAACACCTGATAGGTTAAAACGTACTTTAGGTGGTGTTATATGGCCTTGCCCTACACCAGAACATAGCGGTACTCAAGTACTCCACGTAGATAGGTTTAGAACACCTACAGGTAAGTTCATGATAATACCTGTAGAACATCAACCACCAGCTGAAGTACCTGATGATGAGTACCCACTAATACTAACGACCCGTAGGGTTGTAGGGATATACCATACTAACACAATGACTGGTAGGTCAGCATCCATAAGTAGGCGTTGGCCTGAAGCTGAAGCATTAATCAACAAATCAACAGCTAGTAAGTACGGTTTAAGGGGTGGTGATGTTGTGAAGGTCGTTACTAGGAGGGGTGAGTACGTAGTGAGGGTTAGAGTAAGTAATAGCGTAGCTGATAACGTTATCTCAGTACCGTGGCATTGGGGAGCTAATAAAGTAACTAACGATGCTTTAGACCCTGAAGCAAGTACACCTGAAGCTAAGGTATGTGCGTGTAAGGTAGTGAAGTTGGGGTGATTATATGGCTAAGATACTCTACGTAGACCCTAAACTCTGTATACATTGTAAGGCTTGTGAAGTAGCTTGTGAGAGAGAACATGACGGTACTAACTTCATAGAGGTTTACCTAGTTGAAGAATCTGAAGTCTCAATACCGTACACGTGTAGGCATTGCGAGAACGCACCATGTGTAACTGTATGCCCTACTAAAGCACTGTATAGGAGTGATCGTGGGGTATTCGTAAACTATATAAGATGTATCGGTTGTAGACAATGTATAGTTGCATGTCCGTTTGGAATACCTAAATTTCTAGATAAGTTTAAAGTTATAGTTAAGTGTGATTTATGCAGATATAGACTAACTAAGAACCTACCACCAGCATGTGCTAGTACATGCCCTACAGGAGCTATAAGCTATGTAGAGGAGATTGAGATAACTAGAACTAAACGTGAGGTTGAGATAACTAAGATTGTAGAGTCTGTAAAAGCTGCGAAAACCCTACTACGTACCTAGTACAGGTAATTTTATAATTAAGTAGGAGTACTGATTAAGTGGTAGTTAGTATGCCGAAATGTAGCCGTAGTAAGGAGAAGAAGGAAGGAGGGAGTAAGGGAGGTAAGAAAAGTAAGTAGTCTTAAACCTAAACATAAGATATTTTACTACTATAATTTCCTAACCCCGTAACCTCCTAGACCTTAACCACACCTCATAACAGATCTTACGCCACAACCTATTAATCACCTCAATATTATCCTGCCTAGTTAGGAATCCTAATTTAGTGATTAAAGAGTTGAGGGTCTTCACAGTATCTTGACTAGTTTTTATGAAGAGTAGGTCGTCATCATACCCACATGTAATCCTCTCAATAACTTCTAAGACCTCACCTAATACCCCTACATCTAAGGGGATCTCAAAATATCCGAAACTAGTGAGTAATTTCCTAACTACCTTATTACCCTCCCTAGTCGTTGCTAAGTAAATACTAACTTTATCACTCTCTAACATCTCCTCAATAGATGCTATTAATGACTTACCAATACCTAAACCCCTATACCTCCTATCAACAACTACGTAGTAGATAACTCCTACCCTCTCTGGTGAGGTGTTAACTATGTAGTATACACCCACACCAACGACTTTATCATCTAATGATGCTATCAACACATTACATATACCTAACTCTATACATGAGTTAACATACCATATGTTATAACCCTCCATACTACTACCTATAATCCCGTCCACTACCTTAAGATCTCTAAGCACATCTCCAGATACCTCAGTAACTTTAAGTATCATCTCAACCTCGTAATTACGTAGTGAGCTTAATCACTTACTACTTACTACCTTCTTATAAGGACATAATACAGAGTATGTACAGTAGTTACATTCCCACGAGTACTTCGGGTAGGTAGGACTCACTATCCTATCAACTATATCAGCTTCTGTAAGCTTATCTAATACTGTGAATTGAGTGATCCTGTCAGGGGTTATGTATATTAGTAATGAGTAATTAAGATCCATCAACCAGTTATATATCATCACCTGTTCTAAATGTGGTTCGTGAGGTATGTTAAGGTCTGATCTAGAAGTCTTAATCTCAATCCCAACCCTACCATCATCAGTACTTACTATCGCATCAACTCTACCCCTAATAACTACGTTATCACCAGTAGGTAGTACGACCTCCCTAGACCCCTCAACCTCAACACTTACACTACCTCCAAACCTCTCCTTAAGAATACTCTGTAACCCCCTATGTATTAAACTACCAGATATTAACGTGGGTATGAAAACCTCCCTCAACCTCAACTCAGGGTATGTGAGTTCGTAACTCCTCTTAAGTAGACACCTCACTAAGTCTGAAACCCAGTAAACATTAGGTTCTCTAACATGTTTCTCATACTCATCCCTACTTAACTCATAAATCATTTTAACTATATCTAAACTCAACACTTACTACCCACATCATAATAAGTACTTTAAATTAATTAACCTTGATTACCTCCTCAGAAGAAGAAAATATTAAATATATTTTAAACAGATCCTTAATTATAGTTTAAGTGAGGTTAGTAGGTAATGGTATTAGAGTTGATTGACCCTAATCAAGAAGGTCCTAATCAAGAGTATATTGTAGTAAGTGTAACTCCTGACCTAGCTTTAGACATAGGTTATACTTATGCTGGAGGTTTAGGTGTTCTTGAAGGTGATAAGTTCTACGCAGCAGCAACTTTAGGGTTGAGGTACATCACCTTCTGCTTATACTACGACCAAGGTTATGTAGCTTATGATTTTGATAGTGATGATAACCCTATACCTAAACCTCAAACTCAGCCTGAGGAGTTCATTAAGTCTTTAAGGAGTGAAGGGACATTTAAGATTAAGTTAAGGGGTGAGGACGTAAGTGTTGAGGTGTTAAGCTATATCTATAAGACTGCTAAAGCAGTATTTCTTAAACCAGAATCACCTCAGTGGGCTTCCCAACTCACTAAGAGACTCTACATTGAGGGGGATGTAGAGGAGAGATTCTATAAGTACACACTATTCGCTAAAGCTGTTGCAGAGTATATTAAGGAGTACTTACCAGTATATGATATAGCTTTTATAGACCTTCAAGAAGCGTATACAGCATTCCTCCCACTAATACTTAAGATACCTGGTAGGTATAGGTTAGTAATTCATACAGCAGGTATTTGGGGTCATCCAAGCTTCCCACGAAACCTGATATACTCTGAGTACGGGTATAAGTTAATACCTCCTGAAGTAGTCTTAACTGATGTAGGTCTAGCAGCTTCATCACAAGCATTTGCAGTCTCAGCAAAACACCTCGACATACTCTTGAAGATATTCCCACACTTCAGTGAGAAGCTATCCTACATAACTAACGGTATTAATATTGAGAGGTGGATGTACCCAGCACTGAAGGATACTTACGAATCACATAAACTAACACTAGATTCACTACCGATAATTAAGGAGAAGGCTAAGAAGGAGTTAGAGGACTTCTTAAGGAATTATAAGGATGTGACGTTAGAGGGTAAGACTGTAGTGTTCTGGGGTAGGAGATTAGTTGAGTATAAGAGGCCTTGGTTTGTTATTAGATTAGCTAATGAGTTAGATAATAAGGACGTAATCTACGTATTAAGCGGTAAGGCACATCCCTACGACGGTTACGGATTAAATATTATGAAGGAGTTTATGAAGTTACATAAGAAGAAGGAGAACGTCATCTACATACCTGAACACACTGTAGATATAGCTAAGAAGGTCTTACAAGGAGTTGACCTACTACTCTCCACACCATTCTCAGGTTGGGAAGCATGCGGTACTAGTTATATGAAGGCTGCAGTTAATGCTGTCCCAACAATTACTTCTAGGGATGGAGGAGCTTTAGAACTCATAGTTCACGGTGTTAATGGTTGGTTCTTCGGTGATGATATTAGAGAACCTATAGACTATACAGGACCTGAGGCTAGTAGGATAAACGATGTAGAGTATCAAGAATTTAAAAACATATTCCTGAAGGTTGTGGGTATGATGAAGAGTAATCCTGAAGGGTACTTCAGAGTAGCTTTATCAGCTTTAAGGTCATTCATACCTAGAGTGTCTATGATTAGGGTTTTAAGAGATTACTACCCACAACTAATTAAATTACCAACTATTTAACAATCCTAGCATCCTTAACTCAAGGATTGTTAATGCTGTGTTAAGTATACAGTAAGCGTTAATTCTCGACCCGTAGGGTAGGAAGTACTTATGGACCTCACCACTAGACTCACCCTTAGAGGAGATATAGTAGTAATGGTCACTAGTACTTAAATACCTCCAAACACTTATTAAGTCATCATTATCGTCTAACTCGTTAATCACCCTCCACAAAGATTTATGTCTGTTGAAAACAGTTAACTGTTCCTCACATCCTAACCACGCACTAAGGTCTTTCTCGACATCAGCCCAACTAATAGTGTTTTCTGGAGGGACGTCATAAACATCAACTGGTTTAAACATCTTAACAGCTTCTGAAGCTGTTAGTACCTCAACACCGTTCTTAACCATAAACATTATTAGATGTTTTAAGAATTCTAGAATACCTGACTCAACACTTTGGTGTTCACCGAAGGTTTCATAATCCATAGCTAGTACTACTAAATCACCTGGTGACTTCATAATCCAGTCTAAGTACTTATCAGCAAAGAGTGGGTACTGATCCCATGACCTATTAGTAAATCTGAAAGCTACGTCATCACTTAACCTGTAATTCCTTAGGAATAAGTGTATAGTTGATGTAGGTGGTGAGTATACGTGGTTAGGACTCCTACCCTTAAGAACCCTCTCAACACCTTCAGTAAATACTGCTTTAAACCCTAAATCACTTACGATACTAGCTATAGTGTTATTATAGATCATCTCAGTATTCACGAATACGTTAGGAACTACACCGAATAACTCCTTAATTAAACCTACCTGGAGATTTACTTGAGTTATGAATTCTCTAGGGTCCTCATATACAGATGTTAAGCTATGGTAGTAGGGTTCAACAACTACTTCAGCTAATTCAGAATTAATTAAATCCTTAAACAACTCAATAACTTCAGGTACATACCTCATAAGCTGTTCAAGGACTACTCCTGAGAAGCTAAAGTTAATCTTTACAGACCCTCTAACAGATTTTAAAGTCTCAATAAGTAGTTTAGTAGTAGGTATGTAACACCTACTACTTACCTTCTTAATAACTGTAGAGTTAAGACCTTCATCAAATATTAAATCCCTTAAATCCCTACTACTGAAGTTGTTGATTAGACCACTCACTAAGTCTGTCTTCAACCTATAGGGTTGATGTACTTCAAACAGTATGACTACGTACTTAACCATACAGACCCTACTAGGATATGAGTGAGTCTTTAATAGTTGATGAGCCCTTAACAACTTTATTAGGCCATACCTTAGAGTTAATTATACTGACGTTATCACCTACAACTACGTTATTACCTACTACACTATCCTCAATAGTTACGTTACTACCTATCCTTACATGCCTACCAACTATACTATTAACTACCCTACTCCTACTACCTATGAAACACCTATCCATAACTACAGAATCCTCAATAACTACACCATCACCTACTATAGTGTAGTGGTCTATAACTGAATTCGTTATCCTAACCTTACTACCTAAGGAGATATGCCTACCTAATAGTATATCACCTTCTAATATCAGGTCACCAACACCTAACCTATCTATTATTGACTTACGTAATATCCTAGAGAGTTGTCTCCTACCCATAAACCTAATACTGTAGTGTACGTAGTCTACCTCCATCTCCTCAGGACTTAACACTTTAAGTAGGTAGAATACAGCTTCCTTATAAGATTCAGGAGTACCTATATCAAACCAATACCCCCTATACACATACCCGTAAACACTATAACCATACTCTATCAACTTAGGTATTACATGCCTACCGAAATCTAACTCACCACGTTCAAGTAATTTCTTACCTACGCCGTAGTTGAAGAAATCCCTAAACTGTGGTGATAGTAGGTATATACCGGTATTTACTAGTCTTGAAGGTGCTTCCGACGGACTCGGCTTCTCTACAAACTTCTTAATCCTATAATCACTACATAACTCAGCAACACCGTAATGTCTTAACCTCTCAACATCTTCTATCTCCTTCAAAACTATAGTCATGTATGAGTCCTTAACGTTATGGTACGCCCATAAATCACTTAAGTCTACGTCGAAGACTATATCACCCTGAACAACAAGTACGTGATCACGTATATCGTAGTAATCCATTAAAATCTTAACAGATTCAGCATTACCTCTAGACTCTACATTAGGTTGATACCTAATTCTAACCTCATCATCCTTAAGCCCTAACCTATGAGTAATACGTTCACCACTACCGAGATAATCAAATAACCCAGTATAATTTACATAACCACTAACCCCTAAGTAAAACTCCCTAATACCCTGCTTAGCTAACTTAAATATTGTGAGCTCTATTAACGGCTTATTTAAGAATCTAATCATAGCTTTTGAAGTATCTACCGTTAACGGGTATAATCTAGTGCCTAAACCCCCTATAGGTATGATTGCCTTAGAGAGTGGAAATTTAACAGTAATCTACTCCCTAATAAGTATATGTTGAAGGAGCTTATAAATATTAAGTCATTATGTTTAATAATTTAATAGTACTTACTTAACGGTGGGTTAGTGGTTAAGGTATGGTTACTTACGTTTGAATTGGATGGTCTTGCTAGGGTTGGGGGTTTAGGTAGAGCTGTACGTATGTTTGCTAAAGCCCTCTCTAGAAGGGGTTTAGATGTTACGGTCTTCATACCCTCCCACGGTAGGCATCTCTCAGAGGATTATAGGAGGGTATGTGGTTTGAGGAGTGTTGACGGGTTTAGTGTTAGGGGGTTTAGGAGGGGTGTTGACGGTAATCTCTACCCCTACTACGTAGGGGCTGAGGAGGGCTTCGTAGATGGTGTGAGGTTTATAATTTTTAAGGGGTTAGACTACGAGACAGGTAGGTTTTTAGATTCTTGGAATATCTACGAGAACTTACCTGAGAAGGTATGCCTATATACTAGAGCTTTAAGACATTGGATTGAGTTCACTAATGAATTACCAGACATCATACATTCTAATGACTGGACCTCAGGTTTAGCTGGAGTCCTACTTAGGATGTACTTAGAGAAGAGAGGTTATAGAGTACCGCATCTACACTCCATACACTTACTCTCATCACCTTCATTCCCATGGCATTACGCATCTGAGGATTGGTGTGGACTTCCGAACACCCTACATAAAGTGTGGGTTGGGTATAGACATGAGCTACGTATGACTCAGGAAGTCTGGGATTCAGTACACGGTAACGTAGATGGTTTCACAATACTTGAAGCTGATGCAGTATCAAGTAATAGTTACGGTTATCTGAAGGAAATACTGAATGCGTTCGGTACTTGGTTAGAACCGAAGACATGTGTCATTCATAACGTAACTGATTGGAGTGTTAGTGATGTTGAGGGGATAGCTACTAGATATGTTGGGAGTACTTCTAGAACCCATGTTAGGAAGTACGTAATTGACTTCTTCAAAAAATTTGAAGGTGTTAAATATGGTGAGTTACGTAACGTTGATAAACTCATAGTAACCTCTGGTAGGTTAACATGGCAGAAGGGGTTCGACATACTCATAAAGGCTTTAGACTACATAGACGGTAGTATAGGCTTGTTAATCAGTAGTATTAGTGTTGGTGATAGAGGGTTTGAAGAATTAATTAGTAGGTTAGTTAGTGAGAGGTGGGGAAGGGTCTTAATAACTTACTCATTAATCCCTGAAGACATACTTAAGTTAACGATATACTCAGCAAATGTTTATGTAGCCCCGTCAAGGTATGAACCCTTCGGCTTAGTATCTATTGAAGCTCAAGCATTAGGTACTCCAGTAGTAGCTTCTAATGTTGGTGGATTACCTGAGACTATATTAGATATTAGGTATAGTGTTGAGGGTAGTGGGACTTTAGTATCTATAGATGATTTATGGGGTTTAGCAAGTACTGTAGAGTCTATAGTATTTACTACGGAGGCTAGAGATACATTAAGTCCTGAACTAATATATAGAGTTAGGGTTGAATGGATTAGAGATTTACTGATGAGGAATCCAGACCTAGACATCAGGTTAAACGCTGTTAGGTGGGTAGATAAGAAATTCAGAATTGATAATCTATCTGAGATGTTACTTAATTGTTATGAGAAAGCTAAGTTATACTCATACTACAGCACACTTTAGCGGGGTTTAATATGAAGTTACCTATATATAAATTCAGACCTGTGTCTGGGGCTGAATGGGGTTCTGGAGGTATCTTCGGTTTAAAATATCATATGGGGGTACTATACTTCACATTATCATTTGATGCTAAGGCATACTTCTTCAGAGATGATACGTTCAGAAGGTATGACTTCGATTTAGTAGGTCCTGAACCTAGGTCTGGAGGTGATACATACAATGCTGTTGAGGTAGTAGATAATAAGATATTCTTTGGTGGGTGGGTCCATAGTCCAGTAAGGTATAAGGTTATGGATAAGTACTTAACTATAGACTTCTCCAACAAGTACTCACACCTACATCAGTATGACGTATATGAGGACAGAGTAACCCTACTATGGAAGGAGAGTACTGGTTTAGAGAATGAGTGGGTTGGTGAGGTATCATCAATTACTTACGACCCAGTAAATGATGGTTTACTAATATCTAGAGCTGATGGTAGTAGGTCTTTAGGCGTCTTCAGATTTAACTTAAGAGAGGAGAAGATGGAGTTAGTAAGTGATAAGCCAAGTCTTAAGAGTTCTATAATGAGTGATTCAGTATGTTTCGACGTATCAATAGGTATTAACGGTATATACGGTATTCAATGTCTAGACCTGATTAGGAATTCATGGAGTTTTAGATGGTTTTCAGATGATTTAAAGGATATATCAGTTGATGGTGAAGGTGTTTTAAGACCTATACAGGTAGGTTCTATAGCTTCAGCCTACGGTAGGTTATTCATCTTCGTTAGAGGTGGTGTAATTGTTTGGGATCCTTCAGAGGAAGTAGGTAATGACTTACACTTCGTAAGACTCTACGACTTCTGTAGGAAGGATTACGGACCTGTAAGGACTAATCACGTAGTAGTCGGTGGAGGTATAGTAATACCATTCAACGCATACCCACACGGTATCTTAAGAATTGTTAAGGACGAACTTAAATGGATAGCTAAGAATATTAACTACATACCCGTAAGTACTAACTTACTGTATATAACACCACCTAATGTTAGAGTACTAACATCATTAGGTGCTCGTATAACTTCAGTAGAACATATAGGTAGTGAGTTAGTGTTAGGTGCTAACACAATGGCTAATTTAGGTATATACGACGCTACACCATTCGATGTCGGTGAGAGGGAGTTACTATTCCTCAACATAGACTCAATACTAACTACAAACCCACCATCAACTACTATAAAAGTGTTAGGTAGTGTTGTAGGTAATAACGCTTGGGGTGGGATACCAATTAACAACTATAGGAAAGCTACGTTACATATGAAAACATCTAAAGATAATAAACTCAAGATCTACGAATATGATTTAGGGCTACCCCCAACACTACATAACGTAGACCTCATCGATGTTAAAGTAGGTAAGAACTCCGTAGACCTCAGTAACTACAATAACTTAATCTCATTTAAGTTTGAGGTAGAAGACCCTAACGCTGAAGTCTATATAATCCTTAAGAATTAGTAGTTGTTAGGAATTATCCTAACTATACTATTAAGAAATAACTTATACTAGGTTAGAATTACGTTAGTCCTAATAAAGTTACTTAAGTATTATACTTTGAAAACTACTTTAGTATGTGTAAAGTTTTTAAATCTATACCTACATATATAATATCGGTGTTATGTATGGTTAAACCCATGACTAAGGATGCATTACTATCAGCTTTTGGCGGTGAGTCAATGGCTCATATGAGGTATCTAATATTTGCTGATACTGCTGAGAGGGAGGGATTCCTAAATATTGCTAAGTTATTTAGAGCTATTGCCTACTCAGAACAAGTACATGCAACTAATCACTACAGAGCTTTAAGAGAATATAATGAGGATGCTAAGGTTGTTGCAGGAGCTCCTATAGGTCCTGGTAATACCTTAAAGAATCTAGACTTAGCTATCAGAGGTGAGGAGTTTGAAATTACTGAGATGTATCCAGTATATTTAGAACTTGCTAAGTATCAAGGTGAGAGGGAAGCTGAAAGGAGTTTTAACTTTGCTTACCAAGCAGAGAAGATACATGAACAACTATATAGAGAGGCAAAAAGCTACGTAGAGAAAGGTCAGGACTGGCCTCTTAAGGGGAAGGTCTGGATATGTTCTGTCTGTGGACATACCTACGTAGGGGATGAACCACCTGAGAAATGCCCTATATGTGGTGTACCTAAGAACAAGTATGTAGGTTTTTAAACACTAAATAAATTTTCAATCTTTTTAGATAGGGTACCTCTACTAAGTGATCATTATACTATACCTTACTTAAAATGTCTACTGGTTAGATATACATATATAATATAAATATATATCTATAATACCTAATATTTATTAGGTGTTTAGGTATGAGTGATATTAGGTCTGAGGTTCGTACGTTACAGAGGGTTGGGAGTTCATTAGCTATCTACCTCCCTAAGGAGTGGTGTGAAATTAATAAATTATCTAAGGGTTCTAAAGTTACTTTAAGGTATTCAGATAATTTCTTATGTTTAGAGCTTGAGGAGCTTAGTAAGTCTGTACGTAAGGAGCTAACATTTGATATAACTTCATTATCTGAAGATGTTTTGAAGTACCTACTCATCTCTCTATACATAATAGGCTACGACTTCGTGAAGTTAGTATCACGTAAGAAGATAAGCCTACCTCTAAGGAGGTACTTACTCTCAATGCTTCGATACACATCTAAGTATGAGGTTATTGAGGAAGGTGAGAATTACATAGTGGTTGGTGGTGTAGGTAGTACTGATAACGTTGTAGATGCCTTAAGACGTGAATTCAATGCAGTTTCTACAGTCTTTAAGTACGCTATAGAAGCTCTTGAAGGAGGGCCTAAGACATTAGATGAGTATTATGACGCTATAAATGAATTAGATGATGATGTTGATAAGGCTCAGATAGAGGTTGAAAGAGCTACATATAAACTAATTGAGAAACCATACATTAGCTCAGAACTCATACATGTCATCCCAGCAACTATAATATCAATATACCTTGAGAGACTCTCAGACCATTTAGTACTAATTGTAAGGGAAGTACCTAGAGACTTCCCTAACATCAGTAAGTTAATTACATACTTACGTGAGTTTAATAAGAGTTATACAGCGTTGTATGAGGTCTTCAATAAGATAAACACTAGAAGTTACAGCATATCTGAGATTAACCATGTGTTAGAGGAGTTAGTACGTATTATAGAGAGTAAGAGAGTTGTGAGAGAAGAACTTACTAAGTCATTCCACGAACAAGGTCATGAATTAATAACCTACCATGTAGTTAGGATTTATGGACTCTTAACAGATATAGCAGAGGTATTAGTTGATATGCTAACAGAATCATTTATAAAGTCAAAGTCATAACTCCAAACAACTCTATATACTCAATAATATTTGTAAATTCATGAATATTCAATAAATATTTAAATATATATAAAACTTAAGAACAATATAGTAAGATATTATCATAGGTGATAAGATGAATACTAAATGGGTAATAACTTTAGTAGTGTTAAGTGAGGCTGTCGCAAGTATAACATTAGTAGTGTTAGGACTACTAAACTCTATAACTTAACCTGTTTTAATAATAGGTTAGAGGATCTTAAGACATTAATGAGTTTGAAGTTTATTAAATTACTAATAGTAATTTAGGCAACATTAATAAAATCCTTATATTTAATATTGATATGATTATGAAGTTATTAACCATAACTTAATATTTTATTATCGGTGGTTATTATAGATTGAGGTTAGATGGCATGGTAGGGGTGGTCAGGGAGTTTGGACTGTTAGTAACCTTCTAGCTGAGGCAGCTATTAGGGAGGGTAAGTACGCACAGTCATTCCCGACTTTCGGACCTGAGAGGATGGGAGCACCTATAGCTGCATTTACTAGGATATCTGATAGTGAGATTGAGATTCATTCAGATATTTACGAACCTGATGTTGTGGTAGTGTTGGATTCGACGTTAGTTGGTTATGAAGATTTCGTAAGTGGTTTGAAGAGTGGTGGTATCCTACTAATTAATTTTAAGGTAGATACTGATTTAGGTATGTTAAGTAAGCTTATTGGTAAGGATTTAAGTTCATATGAGGTCTATGTAGTACCAGCTACTGAGTTAGCTTTAAAGATTTTAGGTAGGGGTATAACTAATACAGCTATGTTAGGTGCTTTACTTAATACTACACCAGTAGTTAGTCTTGAGAGTATTGAGGAGGTTATTAGGGAGAGGTTTAAGGGTCCTATAGCTGAGAAGAATGTAAAGGTTATGAGGGAAGCTTATAGGTGTGTTAGACATGTCGGGAAGTGAGTTTGTTAGGGAGTTACCTCAAGTACCGACGACTGTTAAATTATCAACTGAACTTAAGACTGGTTCTTGGAGGTCTTACAGACCTGTAGTAGACCTCGGTAAATGCGTTAAATGCCTTATATGTTGGGTTTACTGTCCTGAATCAAGTATTAGATGGGATGGTAGTTCTGTAAGTGTAGATTATGACTTCTGTAAGGGTTGTGGGATATGTGCTCATGAATGTCCTGTTAAAGCTATAGTTATGGTTCCTGAGGGTGGGGGTTATGAAGGTAGTAGGTGAGGTTAGAGCTTTAAACGGTGATGAAGCAGTAGCTTACGCTGTTAAGCAATGTAATGTTGATGTAATCTCAGCATACCCAATAACACCTCAGACAATAATTGTTGAGAGGTTATCTGAGTACGTAGCTAATGGTGAGATACATGCTGAGTATGTAAATGTAGAATCTGAACACTCAGCACTTAGTACATGTATTGGTGCTGCAGCGGCTGGTGCTAGGACATTCACAGCAACATCATCTCAAGGCCTAGCACTGATGTGGGAGTTACTCTACATAGCCTCAGGTCTTAGACTACCTATAGTTATGGCTGTAGTTAATAGAGCTCTATCAGCACCTATAAACATACACTGCGATCATAGTGATTCTATAGGTACTAGAGATTCAGGTTGGATTCAATTCTATGTAGAGAACTCTCAAGAAGCTTACGATACCGTGATACAGGCATTTAAAATAGCTGAACATCCAGATATTCAACTACCAGTTATGATTAATTTAGATGGGTTCTACCTAAGTCATACCTTAGAGAATGTGAGGGTATTACCAGATGATGTAGTGAGTGGGTTCGTAGGGTTTAGAAAACCTGTTAAGGTATGGGTACCATACCTAGGTAAGGAGGTTCCTGCAGTACTTGACGGCTACACACCTATCTCATTAGGTATTATAGCTCTATCAGACTACTACTACGAGTTTAAGATGATGGTTATTAAGGCTATGGAGAACGCTAGAGAAGTTATTAAGGAAGTGAGTAAGGAGTTCTCAGAGTTAAGTAGTAGGGTTTATAGTGATGGATTCCTAACACATTACGGTATTGAAGATGCTGAAGCTGTGTTAGTAGTTATGGGTTCTGCAGCTGGTACTGTAAGGTACGTAGCTAGAGAGCTTAGGAAGAAGGGGTTGAAGGTAGGTGTTATTAGGTTAAGGACTTTCAGACCATTCCCATATGAGGAATTAACTAAGTTGTTAGAGAATGTTAAGGCTGTAGGCGTTATGGATAGAGCAGTATCTCCAGGAGCTTACGGTGCACCACTATTTAATGAGGTGAGGACAGCATTATATGACTCTAGTAATAAGCCAGTAGTAGTTAATTACGTATACGGTATTGGTGGTAGGGATTTAAGCCCACATACTGTTAAGGAATTATATAGTGACTTACTAGAGATTGCTAGGGGTAAGAAACCATCAAATACTGTTAGGTATGTTGGGGTGAGGTTATGAGTACCTCAATAAATTTGAAGGAGTTAGCTAGGGAGAGCCCTAAACTACTTCCAGGACATAGACACTGTGCTGGGTGTGCAGTACCTATAGTAGTTAAGTTAGTCCTAGCAAGTGTTAAGGAGCCTGCTGTAGTGGTAACTGCTACAGGTTGTTTACAAGTAGCTACTACTATATTCCCGTATACTTCATGGTATATCCCATGGATACATAATGCGTTTGAGAATGCTGCAGCTACTGCTTCAGGTATTGAAGCAGCGTTTAAAGCTCTTAAGAAGAGGGGTGCTGTTAATGACGATAACGTTAATATTATAGTGTTCGGTGGTGATGGAGGTACTTACGATATAGGATTCCAATCATTAAGTGGTGCTATTGAGAGAGGTCATAACTTCCTCTACATACTCTACGATAATGAAGCATACATGAACACAGGTATTCAGAGGAGTGGGGGTACACCATTCGGTGCGTGGACAACTACATCACCTGCAGGTAACGTAATTCCTGGGAAACCACAGCATAAGAAACCTATAGCTGATATAGTCGTAGCTCATAGAGCTCCATACGTAGCTACAGCTACACCAGCTCATTGGTTAGACCTCATGATGAAGGTTAGGAAGGCGTTAAGTATTAGAGGTCCTAAATTCATACACGTGTTAACACCATGTCCACGTGGTTGGAGGTTTGACTCAAGTCTATCTATAGAAGTCTGTAGACTAGCTGTTGATACATGCTACTTCCCACTCTGGGAGTTTGAGAAGGGTGTTTGGAGATTAACTGATAGGAGTTTAGCGATTGTTAAGAACCCTAACCTGAAGAAACCTGTAGAGGAGTTCTTAAAGGTACAGGAGAGGTTTAGACATGCGTTAACTAAGGATACATACGTAGTTAAAGAACTTCAAGAGTATGTAGATAGTGTATGGAGTGACTTACTGAGGAGGGTAGGTATTACTAGTTAATCACTACAAGTTTTAAACCCCGATAACATTACATATATTGTTGTTGATTATGAATCATGTAGGCATATTTTTCGACTTCGACGGTACTTTAAGTCCTTTAAACGTACGTAGGGAAGATGCTAGAGTTAGAGATGATGTTGCTGAAGTACTTAAGGAGTTAGTTAATCATTACGTAGTAGCTATAGTTAGTAGTAAGGACTGTTACTTCCTTAGGAATAGGACTCCATACATAAGTAACTACGTATGTATTAATGGTTTAGAAATACTAACTAATGAGTACGTAGTAAATGATTCTACAGTACTTAAGGAAGACTTAATTAAAGCTCTTGAGGATATCTACTCACTAGCTAGGAGGTTAGAGAATGTATATGTTGAGGGGAAGAGGTCTTTACTAGGCCCTCTCCTAGGCATAAGTATTGATTGGAGGGGTTTTGAAGGAGTACCTAAGGGGTTAGAGGAGGTAGTTGAGGCAGCTACTTCTAGAGGTTTAAAAGTTATTAACTATAGGTATAATCCATTCGTAGATATCTATATATCTAAGAAGGATAAGGGTGATGGTGTTAAGGTGTTGAAATCCTTACTTAATCTAGGTAAACTCATATACGTAGGTGATGGTGAGAACGATATACCTGCATTTAAACTAGCTGATGTATCAGTCTTAGTACGTCATAGTCTTAATCAAGAATTTAAGGTAGATGTAGATTTCGAGGTTAGATTTGAGGAGTTGGGTAGGTGGTTAGTTGAACATGTTCTTACAGGTAGACTACTTTAACTTACTAATTACTATAGGTTTAACAGTAGCTACAGTCTTAGTAGGTTATGTATCAGGTGTTTTAATTAGACGTTTAATACTCTACGTACTCACTAGGGTAGGATTTGATGAGTGGTTTAAGAAGTTTGCTATCGGTAAGGCTATATTAAGGAGTGGGTACTCTGCTAGTGAGTTCTTCGGTTTAATCACCTCATGGATTATATACTTAACCTCATTCCTACTAGCACTAACTATACTCACATCAAGTTTAAACCTAATAACATTATCTGATACACTATACACTATAGTTTCAGTATATATAGTAGGTTTCATTAAAGCATTCCTGATAATAATTACAGGCTTCATACTTACAGATACATTCATAGGTTACATATATAAGAGTTCTGAGTTAAGGAGTGAGATTAGGTTATTAACAACTGTTGCTGAGTACTTAAGGATAATGATTTACTTAGCAGTAATAGTGTTTGCTTTAGAGCAGGGGGGCTTAAGCGTTCACTCACTAAACATATTATTAGTACCTATTATTTGGGGTTTAACAATAGCTATGCTCATAATAATATTATCTCAAGTAATACAGCAGGTTGCTGGGAAATGAAGTTCTTCTCAGTAATGTATCAGACATCTAATAGTAAGGGGCAGGAATTAGTTGCTCAGAGGATGGTTAAGTGGGCTAGGAGGTTAGGTTATGAGGCATGGTTAATAACTAGTATCTACCACGACGGTGAACCTGTAGTACCTCTAATTGAGGTATTGAAAAGTATTGACGGTTATGTAGTGTTTGAGAATGACTCTAAGGTAGGACTCCCAGTAATTAGAGTCGATAGTAGTAAGACTTTCTGGCCTCCTAGGAGGATAATGTTTAGAGACTTCATAACAATACTTAAGAATATAGATGATAAGATAGGTATCGACTTCATAGTAACACACTCAACACTTTGGAACGGTCCTGAAGAAGTTTCTAGGTGGATTATGTGGAAGAGGCTTATGAGGAATTTAGGTGAGGTAGTCAACACTACTATCTACGGACATATGTCACATTACCAACCACCAGACCCTACCAGGTATGAACCTATAGAGAGAGCCTATAGGATGGCTTGGAACTCAACTACCTTCCCAACAATCTTCAAAGTTGCTGACTTCATAATATGTGTTACTAATGTCGAGGCTGAAGACATGATAACCTATGGTGCGAGACCAGATCAAATACATCTATTTCCAGGAGGTTTAGATGATGACTTAGCAACACTTATAGATAATGCTAAACCTGACGACTTCATAGAGAAGTACGGAATTAGTAGGGATAAATTAATAATCTCCTACTTAGGGACTGTAGAAGAGAGGAAGAATCCATTAGCAGTTGTTAGGGTTGCTAAAAGATTGAAGAACTTAAAAGATGTAGTCTTCGTAATAGCTGGTAAACCCGGAGACCAGTGGAGTGAGGTAGTTAGAGAGGCTAAAAACTTAAAGAACGTCGTAATTACTGGTGAGTTAAGTGAGGAGTATAAAGCATCCTTGATTAAAGCCTCATACCTAAACATCATAATGTCTAAGATGGAAGCATTAGGACTAACCCAAATTGAGTTTATGTATGGTGGAGTACCAGTAATAAGTAGCGGTACCTACGGTCAGAAATGGTTAATAACTAATAATGTTGATGGAGTGGTTGTGAAAGGCCCTGACGATATTGAAGGAGCTGCTAAAGCTATTGAAGAACTAGTTAAGGACCCAGGTAAGAGGGAGTTAATGTCTGTAAATGCACGTAATAAAGCTAAGAACTTACTAATGTCTAAACTCATGACAGAACTCCTAAATAGAGTAAAATCAATAATTAAATAATCACAGTAAATTAAGCTTTAAATCCTTAACTCTAACTAACATAACTCATAAAAACTCCTACTAATTAAGTTATGTAGACTACCTTAACTATATAAGTAATTAAGTTTAACTTAATAATCTCTAAAACCGTTTCTCAGTAGATGGTAGTTCATAGCCGTTCATGTTCGCTAATTTTGTGACTCCCTACCACCTACCTCTCAACGGCTGTTTCACCCCGACCGCTCCTGCGGGAGTCGTTTACCCCCTAGTTGCCTAGGGGTACATCCCCTCCCCTCGGGCAACCGGGGCTCATCCAAGGATTCATCAGCCTCAAGACCTCATCGGCTTCAGAGCGCCCAACAACACGTGCTCGGAGAGGCTTAAAAAGCTTTAAAGTGAGGTGAACGATTATGAAGACCGAAACAGCCCTCATACTTAGTTCCTCTTGTACTTAGTGTTGAAGTAACTACTGTACTTGGTACTATACTCTGTAATTCTTTAGGTATTAATTTAGAAGTAAATTCTACTAACATCCCTAAATCATCATAGAAAACCACTCTGTAATATTTACCACAGCAGTACCTCTTATTAAATACTGTTACATTGATTTCAATATGATGATCTACATAAACTAATCGACCACCTGGCCCTATTAGTCTAAGTACAGGCTCAGGTTTTATTACCTTAACTATCTCACCACTTATCTGTAATACTTCAGTACCCACTAAACCTCCCCATACACTTACTACTCAACCAGCTAATGTTACTGTTAATACTAAAACTATAATTACTAAGATTATTGTAGTTATTACGGATGATATACCATTCCTCATACTATTTAAATAATATTTCATGTTTTTTAAACTTCCCTCAGGGTGGGAGTCAGCTTTATTACTATTGAAGTTTAGGATTTAATGTGGGTTAAAGTGCCTAAGGTAGTTGTTGATCTACCCTATAATGTGATTGAGAAGATAGTTAGGAGGTATCCAGGTTCTACTATTGAGGATGCTGTTAGGCAGTTTATATTAGATATAGTAGGTGGTGAGGTTCAGGTAATTCAGACTCAGCAAGACTTAAGTAGGATTCAGAGGTTACTTCAGGATATGGTTAACCCGTTTACAGCTAAGGTTGATGAGGTTGCTAGGAGGTTAAGTGATGTTGTCGAGACTTTAGACACTCTGTCTGAGAGGGTTAAGACTTTAGAGGAGGAGGTTAAGTCTCTTAGGGTGAGGTCTGAAGCTCAAGTAACTACTCAGCAGGTTAAGGAGGTTAGGAAATCAGCTATTGATGTGCTTAGGGATCAGAAGGTTATGTTTGAGAAGGATATCGCTTCTAAGATTAGGAATAGGGATGCATTCTTTGATAAGTTAAGGAGGGAGGGTGCTGTAGTACTTGAGGTTAAAGGTCAGAGAGTAGCTGTAGAACCTAGCTTCTGGAATGAGTTTAGAATGAGGTTAGAGAGTTTAGCAACTAATAATGAGTCTGAGGTTAGGGAGAAGTTAGGTAAGGTAGGTTATAACCTACTTAAGACTCTATGGGAGAGTGGTATAGTTTACTACGACTCAGTCAATAAGAAGTGGAAATTTAGTGAGGAGATTACTTAGACTAAGTAGGTTTAGTAACTCCATAGGGAGTAACGGTCATGTGTAGGGAGGTAATGAACGTAGGTGAGTTAGTTGAAGGGTATATAATACGTAGGTTAAGTAGGTTTGAAGTCCTAGTTGATTTAGGAGGTAGGTTTGAAGCAGTACATAACACTAATACCGGTAGACTTAAAGACATATTAGTTAGTGGTTATAGAGCACTACTAAAACCTATAAATGGTGAGAAGCTTAAGTATAGGTTAGTAGGTATTGAGTTCTACGACGATCGTTACTGTATTGTTGATACATTAACGCAGAGTAAGGCTTTTGAGAAGGCTGTAGAGTTAGGACTCATACACTTCCTCAGTAATTGCTCTATAGTTAGGAGGAGCCCTAAGTACGACTCAGTAGTTTTCGATTATATGATTAAATGTGGTGGTGACTACGCTGTAGTAGAGGTTAAGAGTGCTGAGTTTAGAGGTAGTGGTAATGAGGCTATGTACCCTGACTGTCCGACTGTAAGAGGTCGTAAACAGTTGATGAAGTTAGTAGAGTTAAGTAGTTTAGGTTTAAAGACTTACTTAATATTCCTAGCTGCGTTCCCAAACCCTAGGTGTTTTAAGCCTTATAGAGAAGGTGATGTAGTAATTGATGAGTTAGTTAGGGAGTGTATTAAGGTTGGAGTGAATGTTAAGGTTATATCTATGTTTATGGATCGTCGGGGTAACGTGTATTTAGAGAATACGGACTTACCATTATGTAGTGAGTGGTTAAGTAGTAATTCACAGTATTACTGAACCTTCATTCTCAATACTTAAGTCAACCTCCTTATACGGAAGTATTACTGTCTTCTTAGGTATTAAGACCTCATCCCTAATAACTACTTCATCACCTATTACTGACTCAGGTTCAATCCTAACCCACTTACCTATTAAACTCCTCTCACCGATTAATGCGTGACTTATTACAGAACCTTCATCAACTACTACGTTATTAAATAATAGGCTGTTTTTAATCCTGACAGCCGGACCTATCACTGAATCCCTACCTATGATTACGTAGGGGCCTACCCTACATAGACTACCTAACCTTACGTTAGCTGATATATATGTTGGCTGTATCACTTCAGCACCATCTACTAAGGATTCACCGGATATGTAACCGTTAGGGTAGTAATACCTTAACGCTTCGAAATTAGCTTTAAGGTAATCTGAAGGTAACCCAATATCTGACCATATACCCTCATGAACGTATGCGTAGAGTAGACCCTCACTAACTAACTTAGGTAGTACATCCCTAGCTAATTTCGACGGTTTCTCAGGTACATACTTAATTACTTCAGGTTCGAATACGTATATACCAGCATTAACGATATTTGATAATACCTCCCTCCTATGTGGTTTCTCAATAAACTTAACGACTTTACCTGAATCCTCAAGAACTACTACACCGTATCTAGATGGGTCATCAACTCTAGTCACCACCATAGTTGCTAACCCAGAATGCTTTCTATGGAATTCTAAGACCTTCCCGTAGTCTACGTTAGAGAATATATCACCGTAAACTACTAAGAATGTATTGTTTAGTCCGTAGACGTTATTGATAAGTCTTAACGGTCCAGCATCACCTAAAGGTATTTGCTCCTCAGTGAATAATATATTAGCGTTGAAGTACCTACTATTACAGAAGTTCTTAACAGCATCTGCTAAGTACTTCACAGATATTATGATTTCCTTAAACCCACTATCAACTAATGACGTAACTGTCCAATCAAGTAACGGTCTATCCAGTATTGGGAGTAGGGGTTTAGGCTTAGTAAGTGTTAGAGGTCTTAAACGTGTTGCAAACCCACCAGCTAATACCACAACCCTCATACGACCTACATAACCCCATGTAATGTAATTATTCCTGAAATATAAAGTTGATTATATTTAGAGGAAGGGGGATAATATTAGGTATGTAATCGCCATTAAGATGAAAGTTAAGAATGTAGTTGATAGTAAGTACTTATAAATACTATGGAGGTCTACCTTAAAGAACTTAAGCGTAAGTACTAGACATAGATGTGATGGTGATATCATATAGCTAAGGTAGGTAAGCATTAAGGTAAGACTTACTAATCCAATACTATGTGTTACGTTAGTAATGAGTGGTACTGTAATTGCTAACGCACCTGTAGGGATACCTAACACAAATCCTAAGAGCATTGATATAGCTATTATAGATACTGTAAGGAATGTTGGGGGTAAGTCAGTAAATAATGATGTGAATAATTCAGGGAATCCACTCAACATTAATACCTCACGAACTGATAATGCTGCATAAGTTGTTAGTATAATCATAACTACATCCTTATTAAATGTTGACTTAAGTAGTAATGACCTACTAGGTCTTACTAAGACTATTAACGATATTAAACCTAGTAATACAGCTGTGATTATGTTAACCCCTAACACAACTATGAATACAGCTACTAGTAGAGGTATTATGTAGAGTAAGTTACTTATAGACTCCCTCATAACACCTACTGAAGTATTTCTTAACTCCTTACGTACTGGTATGAACCCCACCGCATACATTACTAGAGCTAAAGGTATGTTATATAATGCTATCTGAGCAGCGTTAAAACCTGAGAGTGCTGAAGTTAATATGATTATCTGTGTTAGTGGGTATATAGGTGCTATTAAATGTCTAAACCATATATTAACATATGCTGCTTTATTAGAGTCTAAATTAATCTTCTTAGAGATTTCAGAAACTAACGGTGCTGACATTAGAGCACCCCCAGCTACTGGTAAGAGTCCGAAGAGTGCTGGGATTAACGATATCGTTAACCACACCTTCTTAATCATTGTTAGTAATGCATTACTTAACCTGGTAATGATGCTGGACTCCTTATATATGTTAGCCATGATAGCTATGATAGCACTAGAGACTATAACATCAATGTTTATAGGTCTAATACCTGTCATGTAGTAGGCTAATAGTATTTGGTACGGGTTTAAAGTAAGTACTGCTAACGTGAATGAGAATGTTAACAATGCTACTGCTAGATTCACTCTAAAGTAGAGTAGTATAAAGAGTGTTACTATAGCTACTGGAGTTGCGTAGATAGGGTTAAGTATTATTGTTGACCCCCACGACAGATTAATCCGTTACTTCTAGGTTTATAAAGATTATTATAAGCTAAGATCATGTGGTTGATGATATGTTTAGAATACCATTCATAAGTAATACAGGCTTAGTAGTTTCTGAACACCCACTAGCTTCTGTAGTAGGTGCTAAGGTATTAAGTAGTGGTGGTAATGCTGTAGATGCTGCTATAGCAACTTCATTCACGTTAAGTGTACTTCAGCCACAGTTAAGTGGTTTAGGTGGTGATTACTTCGCATTAATATACATAGCTAGTGAGGGGAAGGTATACTTCATAAACGGTAGTGGTTACTCACCGAGGTCTCTCAACCCGGACTTCTTAAGGTCATTAGGTCTTAAGGAAATACCTCCACATACTCCGTACTCCATAACTATTCCGGGGATGGTTGATGCATTACATAATATGTGGAGTAGGTTTGGAAGTATTGAGTGGGGTAAGTTAGTAAGTCCTTCTGTAAAATTAGCTGAGCAGGGATTCCCTCAATACCCATCACTAGTTAGAGCTGTTAGAGAGAATTATGAGTTATTAGCTAAGGATGAAGGATCTAAAAACACCTACTTAATACATGATATAGGTGTTGGTAAGTGGGTTAAATTCCCTAATTTAGGTAAAGCGTTAAAACTCATAGCTGAGGATTACAGGAACTTCTACGAGGGTGATATAGCTGAATCCATAGTTAATTACTTAAGGAGTAAGAGTGGTTTCATAGAACTAGATGATTTTAAAGATTATAAATCGTTTTGGGGTGAGTCTTTAAGAATTGATTATAGGGGTTATCAAGTACTTGAAACACCACCGAATACTCAAGGAGTTACTACACTACACATACTTAAACTACTATCAAACATCAACTTAAGCAGTATTAAGCTACTAAGTAGTGAGGAGGTTAAACTACTCCTTAAGTGTTTTAGAGCTGCTTACAGGATTAGAGATAAGTATGTAGGTGACCCTAGATACGTTACTAAGGATTTACTAGGTCCTGAAGTAATTAATGAATTACTTGCAGAGTTTGAGGGTACTTCAGCTAATGTAGTGCAGAGACGTAACACCTCATTAGGTGATACTACATACTACGTAGTAGTTGATAAGGAAGGTAATGTAGTTTCAGGAATACAGAGTATATTCTACTCCTTCGGATCAGGTATTACAGAACCTAAGTACGGGATAACACTAAATTGTAGGGGTTCCTCATTTACGTTAACTCGCGGTGATGTTAATGAGTTAGCTCCTAGGAAATACCCACTACATACCCTATCCACAACCTTAGTACTTGACCCTAAAGGTAGTTTAAAGTGGGTTTTAGGTACTTCAGGAGGTCATTACAGACCTCAAATACATGTAGAACTAATTACTAGTTTGATAGATTACGGATTAGATGTACAGAGAGCTGTAGAACTACCTAGATTCTTATGGGACTTAAGCACTGATGAGTTAATTGTTGAGGGAGGTGTTGATGTAGTAGGAGTAAATGAGGTAGAGGTACGTAAGGTTAATTACCCAAGTAGATTAGGTGTAGCTGCGATAGTAGAATTCTTAGGGAATGTTAAGATAGGGGCTTCAGATATTAGAGGTGATGGGTTAGCACTCAGTATTGAGTACCCCTAAACAAGACTAACCTACTTCTACAGCTTCACTCCTTAATTGTTTTACCCAAAACTCTCATTACTAATCCATTCCTCAACGTCATACACTCTTAAATCTATACGTGATTCTAGTAAATCTTTAAATAACTCTAACCTCTTAATCATGTTTAAGTTCTTCACACCCTTAACCACTACAACTATATCAATATCACTATCGATGAGGTAGTCCCCACGAGCTCTACTACATACTAAGTAAACACCAATAACTTCAAGTCCGAAAACCCTACACTTCTCTCTAACCTTAACAGCAAATCTTCTAGCTTTTTCTAACGCCTCAACATGAGATCTCAACGTAGATACTGCCTTACCCACTCCACACCCTCCTAGCTCTTTCAAAAGATCTTTAGCTTTATCGTATGTGTAGAGTTGATATGGTAATGCATTAGTTACATTTTAGTTACATTAGGATATCGAGATATGACGTAATGTATAGTGAGTTCTCTAAGGTCATCCACTAACCCCTTAACCTCTAACCCTAACTCCCTCTCAATAACCTCAGCTATCTCAAGGAGGTTATGTCCTCTAAAGACCGCACCAGCATTTAATAGTAAGGCCTTTAACACCTTCTCAACAGCTTTTTGAGACCAAAAACAGCTGAATCCCAATCCTGAGTAATTAAATCATTATATGCCTTCCTTAAATCATGTTCAGCTTGCTTAAACCATAGTAAAGCTTCTTCCCTAACCATTAACCTCACTATTCCTTTTGTTAAATAATCAAATATTTATTACTGATCCTTACTAAGGCTCTGGAGAGTAATTCTAAAATCCATTAACCCCGTAAACTATTCTGTAAGAATGATTAGAGGATTACTAACTAGTACTTTAGCTCCTTAACCTAATACTTTAAATCTCATTACTAACAATACTTCATTTAATGATACTACATCTACGTTAAGTACTTCTTCAAGTTTTGAAGCTACCCTACTCAACCCTTAATTCTTATAGATCTCTTAGTTATGACTTCAACATCTACATCTCTAACGATACATCTACGTAATAATGAACTGAAAATACCATCTCTATAAATTCAAAACCCTCTAACTAAGTTGATGATCTTATTAAGGTTAAGCTCAAAATACTCTAAATTACTACTTGATTAATTCCTTTTTGAAGCTGCTTAAAACACCCGTATTTAAAAGGTAAACTCTTCAACGTATTAAAGTATTTAAAATGTTGTTTTTAGGTATTTGAGGTGGTTGATCTGTACTCTGTGTTAGGTGCTCTTAAGGACTTGTACAGGGGTAGGTATTTAAGACCTGATGTTTATGTTATATCTTTAATTCCTGGTGATGGTATAGGTCCTGAAGTAACTTCAGCTACTTTAGAGGTTATTAAGAGGGTTGTGGATGTCTACGGTGTTAGAGTTGATGTGAGGTTTGTTGAGGCGGGGGATCAAGCGTTGAGTAGGTATGGTCAGGCATTACCTCAATCAAGTATTGACGTTATTAAGAATTCCCATACATGTCTTAAAGCACCTGTAGGTGAGACTTCAGCTGATGTGATTGTTAGACTTAGGTTAATGTTTGATTTATTCGCTAATATAAGACCTGCTAAATCCTACCCGAATACACAGGCTTTAAGAAGTGATATAGATTTAGTGGTTGTTAGGGAGAATACCGAAGACCTTTATAAGGGGTTGGAATTCTATATTAATGTTAATACAGCTATAGCGTTGAGGGTGATAACTTATGAAGCCTCTAAAAGAGTTGCTGAAGTAGCTTTTAAGATAGCTAGTGGGAGGAGGAAGAAGGTAACAGCTGTACATAAGTCTAACGTACTTAGACATACATGCGGGTTATTCGCTAAGGCATGTAGGGATGTTGCTAAGAATTACCCAGAAGTAACTTATGAGGAACAATACGTTGATGCATGCGCAGCTAACTTAGTTAGGAAGCCTCAGAACTTCGACGTTATAGTCACTACTAATATGTTCGGGGATATACTATCTGATGAAGCTGCTCAAGTAGCTGGTAGTTTAGGTTTAGCACCGTCATGTAACTTAGGTTATGAGTACGCGATATTTGAGCCTATACATGGTGCTGCATTCGATATAGCTGGTAAGGGTATAGCTAACCCTATATCCATGATATTATCAGTAGCTCTAATGTTTGAGTGGTTAGGGATTAAATACGGTGATGATTCCTGCATTAGAGCTGCTGAAGCAATTAACAACGCAGTATATAGAGTACTTAGTGAGGGTAGGGTATTAACACCTGACTTAGGTGGTTCAGCTAAGACTTACGAATTAGCTGAGGCTATAGCTTCAAAGATCCTCTAACTCATTAAATTCAAATCAACTTTACTAGTCTTAAGTAAGTATTAAAAATGTACTTATGGTTTTATTAATGATATTACGGGGTACTACATGTACTATGACTATAGAGTAGTGGATGAGGAGGTTGTGGACTTACCTAATGGTAGGTTAGTCTTTAAGAGAGTTAGTAAGGACTTACTGAGGATTAATAAGGATGTTAACGGTTATAAAGTATCTAAGGTTTTAAGCGTTGGAGAGGAGTATACATTAAGTTTAAGACCTATACCACCATCAGGTATTTCAATTAATGTTGACTACATACTCATTAAATTCTTAGAACCTATAACTCTAATACCTAAGTCTTCAGCAACGTTAGAGATTAAAATACCTGTAGATTTAGGAGTTTACGTAGGTAATTCCTTAGTGGATATAATACCTTTAAGTAAGGTTAAGTACGCACTCTACGGACCTTCAGACTTAGGAGTCCTCTGTAGGTATGTAGATCAAGGTATTATCAGTGCGGTGAATCCTAAAGTCTTAGGTAGTATTAAGATAGTTATTAACTCAGTACTAGACTCAGTATTAAGTGTAGGTAGGGTGGTCATACCTATCAACGGCTTAATAACTTACTTAACATATGATGATGAGGTATTCTTCAACGTAGTTGAGGCTAGAGTTACTGATAAGAATCGTGTTGAAGTGTATACTAAGGATAAACCCTCAGTAAGTGAGGGGGTAAGACTTAGATATCAGAGTAGTGGTACGGAATTAACTTATGTGATGCTGTACGGTGCTTGATCATGGATCTCATACCATTAATTACTGACATATCCCTACTACTTCGGATCTTAATATCAATAACCGTTATAGTAGTATCTTACTACTTAGGTATAGTATTGAGTAATTACATCATGAAGTTGAAGTTGAAAGCACCTCCTGAGATCCTACATAATATTACGAGAACACTTAAAATATTCCTACTAGCCTTAGGCTTCTTAATAGTATTACCTATATTAGGTATTGAGTTATCAGGTCTACTAGTAGCTGTAGGTTTTACAGGTATAGTGGTGGGTTTAGCCGCACAACAAATCTTAAGTCAATTCTTCGCAGGTATATCTCTACTACTGGAGGGTAGGGCTAGAGTTGGTGATTCTATTAGGATAGGTGATGATTGGGGTATTATTGAGTCTATAGGTCTTATGTCAACTCAAATTAGGTTATGGAGTGGTGAGATATTAACTATGCCTAATAATGATTTAGTATCTTCTAAGATCTATAATTTCTCAAGGCCAGTAGCTAGGAGGGTGGATATATCCATACCTATATCATATACTTCAAACGTTAGTAAAGCGTTAGAAGTCATTAGGAGTTTATTAGATAGTAAGGAGTTAGTACTAGCAGAACCTCAACCAGTATTAATAGTTGATTCCTTAGGTGATTCAGTTATTATTATAAAGGTGTTGTTCTGGGTCCCATCACAAGAATTCTGGACTATTAGGAGGGAGATTATTAGGGAGATTAAGGAGTCTTTAGAAGCTGTAGGTATTGAAATACCGTACCCACAGAGAGTTATTTGGTTGAGAGAGTTAAGTAAGTAGGTTATGTGTTCTTAAGTAATATTGTAGTAGTGTATCACCATCAACTAACACAGTACCTAACTTCTCAGCAAGTCTCCTAGCACTACTTAAAGACATTGAAGTACCTTCATCAAGTACTTCAGCTATGACTGTAGCTGGTGTAAGTCCTGCTAACCTAGCTAGCAACTCACTTAACTCTGTATGACCTCTCCTTAAGCCAACCCCTCTACTCAGGAGTATAGGTACGTGGCCAGGACTCATGAATGAACCGTAAAACATCTTCTTACCAACATCTACAGCACCTCTAACCACATACTCAGTTACTTCATAAAGTTTCGATATAGTTAAAGCTCTATCTACATCTGAAATCCCGGTCCTAACACCTACGTAATTAACCCATAAACTAAAAGCAGGTCTATCACCGTAGCCTAACCTCCTACTCGTTAAGTCCTTAAACTCAGTACTACTTAGGATTTCATCTATGAATTTCAGACCGAGGACCCTACCAACTTCGTAAGGCATTACATAACATATTAGACCGCCAGCTACAGTCCTCAACATGTAAACCTCCTTATAAGTTATGAATGATGCGTGGTAAACCATATCAACTTCATCTTCACGACTACTTGAGTCGTGAATGAGTACGGGTTTACCGGACTTAAAGAGTTCTATAGCGTGTAGTAGTAAATTCACTCTCAACTCCTAACTCCTAACCCTCATAAAATATTTAAGTATTAGTGAGGAAATCACCAACACAACACCTAATACTAAGAACGTATCAGAAATTCTTAAGACCTCCCTACCTCTAAACTCGTATAGAGGTCTACTTAATGTCTGCGTAGTAGGTACGTAATCACTTGGTGGGGTTTGTGAGTCAACATGACCCCGTGTGTAGGTCTTAAACACAACCTCAACTAACTTAGGTGTTAAGTACTCGTTAAGTACTTCATACTTAACTCTATGCTCAGTAATACCTAATTTCAAATCAGTTAGATACGCTTTAGTAGGTTTTAACGATACGTAACTACTACCAGACATACTAACACCTCTGAGGAAGTCCGTAATGTTACATATGATGAAGTAATTCCTTAAAGTACTTACATTATAATCTAACAATACTAAATAACCACCTACTACTAATGCTGAAGAACTACCTAGGTTGAACACCTTAGTAGTTAATGTTGATGTAGATAGTACTAGTAAGTAGTTAGTGTTTAAGTCATTCACAACTATAAATAAATCATCACCGTATACTGACGTCAACGTACACCTTACTAAGTTATCGTTTACTAAGACCCTATACGTAGATATGTTAAGGTCTTCTAAGTTTACTACAGCTATGTAGAGTCCTAAAACCCTCGAATTAAATATTATGTAGATATTATCATTAACTACGTACGTATCTACGACCTCATCATCACCTTCCAAACCTACATACCTACCAACTAAGTAGTTATTATCTAACCTACCCACAAATACGTTATAACTCCATAAGTAGTTAGGGTCTCTAGAGTATATAGAACCAACCACGAATATAGAGTTACCATACCTTAGTATCTTCCTACCGTAACATGCTGTACAGTTAGCTATGTAGGAGTTAAGAGAGACTTCAGAAACGTTAAACTCAGTAAGTAGTAGTTTATAGGAGGTATTAGTTAGTACGTACCCAGTAAGCAGTACCTTATTATTAAGTCCTAATAAGTCGTAAAGTACTGAGGTAGGGTCGAACCTAATACCTACTAATGAGTTGTTATTTATGATTATTACGTAGGTATTGTTTAAAGTCCTACTAATACCTACTAATCTATTATCTAACGTTAGACTTAACCTATGAGTACTCATATTTAATAGTGTATAGACTTCATCACTAAGTAAGTTCAGGGTAAGTATGCCTGAATCTGTAGGTATTATGATCGTGTAATTATGGATTACTGGTTGGTATAACCTACTTACTCTTAAACTTAACTCAAGCTCTAAGCAATTAATATCAGCTTTTATAGGTATTAACAGTAGTATCAGAGTTAGTATAATCACTAAATACAGTACCTTATAATTAATCACTTAACATCACTTTTAGGCTTACCATACCTACTTATTAAATCAGCGATTTTCTCATAGTTCTTACTGTAGAGTCTATACTTAATCACTACATCCTTATCATTCTTAACCAACTCTACAAACTTCCTCGTAGGGTCTACATTAACTGTGAACTCCTTAGGTATGGGGAACTTAATAGTCATACCAGTCCCTACAATCCCTCTATCATATATTGTGTAACCCCTAATTACTTGGATCATGACTTTAGAAGCCCTCCTCATAAACATGTTTAGTAACGTAACAGCTACGTAGGGTATTTCATAACCTAGTAGGAAGCCTAAGAATTTAATCATGAGTTCACCACCTTCAAAGTAGTGTATAACTACGTTGAAGTATAGGTAGTACCAGAGGAGTAGTAAGACCATATTAGCTAAACTCAGTAGTGATGATTTAACCATAGGTTTTAACTCTTCATTAAGTTTTGAATCATGTTGTACTATACTCATAACATCTTCAGAACTAACCTCAAGTATCTTCCTACCACTCCTTATTTCCTTAGCCTCACTACCTACTACATGCTTAAGTGATGTTCTTAACGTGAAGTACATCATTATAAACATAGATAATATAAATATCACGAATGTGTAGGTAAGGTATTGTGGGTAGTAAGTATTAACTATAGCTAATGTAAAAATTATTAACTGACCATATACTTGACTAAATACCATAAACTTCTTACTATATACGTATGACACCTAAACACCTAGTCTAAATAACTGTAGTGACTTTTATAAGTATATCGTAATACCTTAACAGTATGATGAGTAGTATAATACCCGGTAATACTAAACCGAATACTAGTCCTAGAATACCCCAGATAAGTAGGGATTCCTTAAGATTATCGAATCTACCGTTATCGATAGCTGAGGAAACATCATTTAACTCTACATAACCGTAGATTGAGATAGTACCTGATAACATCAGATATATAAGTCTAGGTATGTCTGAGAGTTCGTAATTTAATATCGTAGTAATACTTAATACTGACGTAGTTATCAACGTCGCAACACATGTAGTTAATAATGCAATACCGACTATGAGGAAAGTTACTGAAGCTATGCTTAAGAGAGTCTTCACCCTCCTCAGTAGTAGTACAGGATTATTAATGTTCATCTACGGGATTGCCATTAATAATACCTTATAACGAGGTATATAAATTATAATTACCGTGGATAACGTTAACACTACTTACTGAACATACCTAAGAACATACTAATTCCTTAATTTAAGTGAGGATGGATTTCATTAGAGGAGGTAATGCTACTGAGGTGGGTTACTCACTATAACATTGGTTTAAAACATAATTAAATGTATGACTTAACACTAAGCTAAACTCACAATGTAGGACTTACAAAACATATCATTACTCTATATACTACAGCTAACATAATCTTACTAAGTTTTAAAATTCCATGAGTCTCGTGAGTACTTACTTAAGTATAACTCCTCTGCTAACTTAACCTCATCCGTAGTTAAATTATCTATGACGACCCTCCATAAGAATACCTCACTTAATGACTTGATAATGTATGTGTAAATCCCTTCGATAGTTATATTATGTCCTACCTCATCTGATAACTTAGTTACCTCCCTCTTTAACCTCCTTAAAGAACTTCTTAACTTAATTAAATCACTACTTACTAATAACGTTGAGTGACAAAGTAATGAGTACTTAGTGAGTGAACCAGCCATACCTGAGACCTTCCTACCATTAACTAATACCTCATTAGATGTAGTAGCTATGTTCTTAAGTTTTAAAGAGTTTAAAGTACTTACTAATAAGTCCTTCAGAATATCATAACATAACGTTAACCTCCCTCCATAAACCCTAGGTAGTACTAACGTTATGTTTAGATTACCTCCGTCGTGATATACTGTACCACCACCTGAGTGCCTCCTAACTATAGCTATATCATTAATTAAGCAGTAATCTACGTTAACTTCACTTATAACATCTTCAAACCTACCTAACACTACTGACGGTTTATTAACCCAAAACCTTATTACCGGTTTATCAACTTCGACGTTATTTAAAGCTTCCTCAACAGCTAAGTTCATGTAGGGGTCTGAAGGTCTTAATGATTTTATAACCCTTACATTCATATCTTAAGAACCTGAAGTAAAGCATCTCTTAAAACCTCACCTAATGTTGGGTGTGCTAATAACGTGTTAATCACTGTATCTGATGTGGATTCTAGAGTTACAGTTATAGATGCCTCATTCACAACTTCAGAAATTCCGTAACCAACACCATGTACACCTAACACACCCCCATACTTAGAATCAACTACTACCTTAATCATACCACTAGACATAGATGCTCTAACTAAGGCGTTAGAAGTTAGTGATTGACGTGCTATTAAGACCTCATAACCTAAACTCCTAGCTTCATCCTCAGTTAAACCTACTGAGAATACCTCAGGGTATGTAAACGTATATCGTGGGGTTACCCTACAAGTAAACCTCATATTACCGTTAGAGACGTTCACACCAGCTACTACCCCCTGTACTATAGCTGAGTGAGCATATGTTGAGATACCAGTAACATCACCAGCAGCGTATACATTACCTACACTAGTCCTTAAGCTATCATCAACCCATACATAACCATTACGTAACTTAACGTTAAGACCTCCTAACACGTCTAACCTTGGGTTACTTACAGATGCGTTAAACACCTCATCAACACCTACAGTTAATACTTCATTACCCCTCATCAGACGTACTTCCTTAACCCCCTGCTTAACTACAATACCACTAACTACAGTATTGGTCATTACCTCAACACCTCTCTCAGCTAAAGCTAACATTAAGTAATTAACTACCTCCTTATCGAAATCCTTCAACACCTCAGAAGCTCCATCAACTACTATGACCTCAGAACTTAACATACTGTAGGTACTAGCTATTGATAAACCGAAGGGGTTACAGCCAATGATTAATACCTTATTAGGTGGTTCTTTAAGGTCTATAAACTCAGTACATGGTCTAACACCATCACCTGAACTCCACTTAAGACCTGTAGCTATTATAGCTTTCTTAAACCTTATGTAGGAATCACCTACCTTAGCAGTACTCTCATTCACTAAAACTGCTTTATTCTTCAGAACTTCAACACCTAAGTCCTCAAGTGTCTTCCTCATAGATTCTGAAAGTACGTTAACTACATTAGTTCTTACGTAGTTGAAGACCTTCTCAGCATTCATGGATAACTTATCTACTGAAATACCTGTATCCTCCTGTGATAACTTATTAAGTAAGTCTATAGTTGATAAGTATTTTAGTAGGGTAGCTAGAGGTACACAACTCTTATTTAAGCAAGTACCCCCGATATGTTTTTCCTCAACTAATAATGTCTTAAGCCCTTTAACAGCTGTTATTAATCCAGCATAATAACCTGCTGGACCGCCACCTACTACTAATACATCATATTCTCTACTTGACACTTAAGACCGCCCTTAACCTACTCTCATCCTTAATCAAGCTTATGAATTTATCGAGGAATTGAGCTGCTGTATGCCCATCTATAACTCTATGGTCGAAGGTTAAGCTGAAGGTACATAAAGTCGCTATGTTAATCCTACCCTCCTCAACTATAGGTTTCTGTACGAACCTACCAACACCTAATATAGCTACTTGAGGTGGGTTTATTATCGGCGTGAACGCGTCTATACCATACATACCTAAGTTAGTTATGGTGAACGTACCACCACTAACATCCTCAATACTTAACTTCCCCTCCCTAGCCTTCCTAGTAAGTTCATTACATGTAATTACTACCTCCTTCAAAGACTTCTTATCAGCTTCCTTAACTACAGGTACTACTAATCCATGATCTATTGCGACTGCAAAACCTATGTTAATCTCATCAATGACTTTAATTGTGTTATCCTCAAGTGTTGAGTTAATTATTGGGAATTCCTTTAATACCTCAGCAACTAACTTAATCAGTATTGGTGTGTATGTCAGTCTAATCCCAACCTCCTTCTCCACTAACGGTAGTAACTCATCCCTAATCTTAACGATATTATCAACTACCTCCTCCCTACATATAGTTACTTGAGCCATAGTCCTTAAACTCTCAGTCATCCTCTCAGCTATAGTCATCCTTAAAGATGTTAAAGGTATGACTTCCTTAACCCTCAACCCCGTCTTAGTCTTCTTCTTAACCTCCTCTACATACTTAATAACATCCTCTTCAACTATTAACCCTCCAGGACCGGAACCCTTAATAAGACTTAAGTCAATACCTTCCTTCTCAGCTATCATCCTAGCCCTAGGTGTAGCTCTAACTCTAGTAGGTGGTGGGGGTGGGGTAGGGACTTCAGGTACTGCCCTCTCTACAGGTTTAGTAGGTTGTGGTTGGGTGATGACTTCAGGTACTGCCTCACCTAACTCACCTATGAATGCGATCACACCACCTACAGGGACTGTAGTCCCTACAGGAGCTACTATCTTTAGGAGGTAGCCGGAGGTAGGGGCTTCAACATTAGCTGTGATCTTCTCTGTCTCAATAACTAATAACGGCTCACCCTTACTAACCCTATCACCTTCACTCTTCAACCACTTCTTAACCACGCCTTTAGTCATTGTTAAACCGAGTTTAGGCATCTTCACCTCTACAACCATGGAGTTACCCACCCACGACAGAAATACTTCTTAAAACCCTATATACGTTTATTAGTAAGGGCCCGTTACGTAGGAGTCTCACACCTACTACATCATCTTTAGTTACTTCTAACTCCCTCTCACCATCTAGAGCTACTGTATACCTATTCCGCGGGATCTCTACTACCTCACCAATACTTATAGGTTTAAAACTCCTAACACTAACATCTCTGAATTCCCCAGGCATCACTACAGACCTAACCTTAAGACCCCCCTCACCAAACTCTACTAAGTAACCTAAATCACTCTCAAACGATGTAGGTCTTAAGAACCCTAAAATCGATGCTAAACCTATATCTGTTGGCTCACCCTTACTGAAGACTGCGTAGGCTAGGTAATCCACATCAACTATAGCTTTAGCACCTATGTACGGAGTCTTAAGGATCGCTACATCTATAACTGCTGCATCCACTGACTTACCGTTAAGTAAGACCTCTAATGATTTAGCCTTAATTAAACAATCACTTAATACCTTACCAGTAGCTACTAGACCTGCAGCATAACCAACTAATGTTGCGTCGTAGAATGCTCCAGTCACGTTATTAGTCCCTGCAGCAACACAGACCATCGGTACATCACCTCCACAACCCTTAAACACAGCTCTTAAAGTACCGTCACCACCTACTACAACTACAGCTTTAATACCGTCCTCCCTCATCTTCTTAGCAGCTACTATAGTATCTAAAGCTGTACCAGTACCTCTAGTCTCAACCAACTTTAAACTAGTTGAAACACGTTTAGATAAGGTAGTACATACGTCCTCACCTAAACCGTAGTTATCATGCATTATGAGTACCTCATCAACACCACCAGCATCTAAACCCATAACCACCCTCTTACCTAACTCCACCTTAGTGAAGTTACTTAAGTAACTAGCTGATGAGACTAACCTCCTAATATCCTTACCAGCATCTGGATTTATTATTAAACCGACTTTAACACCCATAACTAACACCGAGAACATAAGTAATTAAGAGAAAAATAAGTTAGGTTTTAATTAAGCCTTCCTAACGACTTCCTTAACAGCCTTAACTACCTTCTCAGCATTAGGTAGTATCTCCTTCTCTAAGACCGGGCTAAACGGTATTGGTACTGTAGGTGTTGTAACCCTCTTTATAGGTGCGTCTAAATACCCGAAACACTCATCAGCTACTATAGCTGCAACCCAAGAAGCAAAACCACATCTATCGTAGTCTTCATCAACAACTACTAACCTACCTGTCTTCTTAACAGATTTAATAACAGCATCCTTATCAAAAGGTACTAAAGTCCTAGGATCTATAACCTCAACACTAATCCCCTCCTTCCTCAACTCATTAGCAGCTTTAAGAGCTTCATGAACCATATAAGCTACAGCAACTACAGTTACGTCACTTCCTTCCATCTTAACATCAGCCACCCCGAATGGTATTGTGTATGGCTCCTTAGGTACAGGCCCCTTCACACCGTAGAGTAGTTTATGTTCGAAGAATATCTTAGGATTATCATCTCTGATAGCAGTGATTAGTAGTCCTTTAGCATCGTATGGTGTTGAAGGTACTACTACTTTAAGACCTGGTACATGTGCGAATATTGAGTAAAGTACTTGTGAGTGTTGAGCAGCTGCTGAGAGTCCACCACCTATTGTAGTCCTAATCGTTACAGGTATCTTAATCTTACCTCCAAACATATAACGCATCTTAGCTGCTTGATTATATATCTGATCCATACAAACTCCGAAGAAGTCTACAAACATTAACTCAACTACAGGTCTTAAACCAGCTGCAGCGGCACCTACGGCAGCACCTATGAATCCCGTCTCAGATATTGGCGTATCTATAACTCTATCAGGACCGAACTTCTGTAGTAACCCTTTAGTAACTCCGAAGATACCTCCGTAAACACCTACATCCTCACCCATAACTACGACGTTAGGGTCTCTCTCCATCTCCTGCATTAAAGCCTCATTTAAGGCTTCTACAAATGTGATTTCCCTTACCTCACCCATAAGACCACCTCAGTAGTAAGGATCTGTGAATACATCTGTATACGCCTCACTAGGTTCTGGGTAGGGACTCCTCTCAGCAAAGTCTACAGCTTCTTCAACCTCCTTAATAGCCTTCTTACGTATATCCTCAAGTAATTCCTCAGTAGCTATACCGTCCCTAATCAACCTCTGCTTAAACAGTAGTATCGGGTCACGCTTCTTCCACTCCTCAATCTCCTCAACACTCCTATAAACCATAGGATCACCTTCGAAATGCCCGTAGAACCTGTATGTCTTACAGTCAAGTAGTGACGGTCCCTCACCCCTCCTAGCACGTTCTACAGCTGCTTTAGCAGCTTCATAAACAGCTAGTACGTCCTGACCATCAACAGTAACACTCGGGATACCGAAACCTACAGCTCTCTCAGCTACAGACCTAGCTGTTGAGACCCTAGGCTGTAATTTAGATGGTGTTAAACTCCTTAACGATATAGCGTATTGATTATCCTCAACAACAAATATCACCGGTAGCTTCCATACAGCAGCTAGGTTAAGTGATTCAAGCATAGCACCTTGGTTTTGAGCACCATCACCGGCGAAACACACAACTACGTTATCAGTACCTTTATACTTTAAAGCTAATGCAGCACCTATAGCTAGAGGACCTCCAGCACCTACTATACCGTTAGCACCTAACATACCTACCTCAAAATCAGCAATATGCATAGAACCTCCCTTACCTCTACAAGTACCAGTCTTCCTACCGAAGAGTTCAGCCATCATACCCTTAACATCAACACCCATAGCGATACAGTGGCCGTGACCCCTATGAGTACTAGTAATGTAATCACCTTTCTTCAAATTAGATATAACACCTACGGCTACAGCCTCCTCACCAGCGTATAGATGTACGAATCCGGGGATCCTACCCTGAGCAAATAGTTCGTGAACTCTATCCTCAAACGCTCTAATTAATACCATCTTATAATACATATCTAATAATTTCTCGGGAGGAAGCAAAACACATTCCCAATAAATAATTATTAACACATTTATAAATTATCATTACTGTCTACTGCTTAAGATGTTATTTAATGATATTATAATGTTAAGTAGGTCTTCAATATCTTATCATAATAATTCTCACGACACTCCACACATACTTCGAAGGGTAACCTAGAATATGGTTGTCCACCACCCATTAAGCAACCGTTAGGACATATATATGTGACCATAGCACCTGCCCTTATAATACCTTTCCTAACAGCTTCTAGAACTCCTCTTAATTCGTAAGGACCTACAGCTCTTAAATACCCGTAAATACTTGGTTTGAATATGTGGTCAGGGTCTGTAGGTTCTAACTCGGTGATATCTGATGTTTTAAGTATGGTCTGTACTTCCCTTGCTGTTAATACGTAGTCCCCGTACACCTTCCTAGAAATACATTGAGTTATTAGGACTACCCTATACGGTATCCGTGTAGCTGGTGGTTGAGTTAAATACTTCCTAAGGTCTGGGTAGAACTGAGTTATGTATTTATACTCTGCGTAACTCATAGGGACTATACTTAAATCTGTAGATGGTCTTACCTCAGCAAGTGGTGTCCATAGAACTACCTTATCAAAGCCTAACCTCCTGATAGCTGTGATCAACTTACCTGGATGTACCTCTTCAGATTCAGCTAATGCTGCCAGTGCTTCGTACTCTAAATAAGCTACTAACTTCTCACCCCTCCTAAGCATATCCTGAATTAACTGTGTAGTACTTACGTGGTTTATAGCACCTACTGGGCAATACGCCGTACATAACCCGCATGAGATGCATGGGGTGTTATCTAACGGTTCTTGAAATGGTGTTGAGACAGCAATATCTATACCCCTATTTATGATACCTAAAGCATTCACACCTAAGCTACTACACACACTAACACACCTACCGCATACGATACATTTCTCACCATCTAAGTTCAGCAACTTACCATTAACATTAACTACTGATGTGCGGCAGAAGTCAAACCTCCTCTCACCCTGCCTAAAGAACTTACCCTCAACTAATTTCTTAATAAGTGTTAAGAACTCAACATTATTTATAGGACAACCCCTAAGCCAGTAATCAACTTTAACGTAATTACTTATTGGTAATACCATAACTAATTTACTTGTAGGTGCGTTAGTAAGAGTCTTAACAACATCTTCTTTTAAATCCTTCATAAGTGCTGGGATACCGCCTAAGAAACTACAAGATCCTAGAGCTACTAATACCTTAGACCTAGACCTAAGCTCAACTAACTTCCTAACCTCTTTCTCAGAAGTTACTGAACCTTCAATAAACACTACATCATACTCCTCCTTCTCACCTACATAACCAAGTAATGGTTCGTAAGCTATCGTAACGTTATACTTCTCCAGTAGTTCTAGTAATGCATCACCTAAGTTTAAAATCTCATGTCTACAACCATCACAACCACTGAAACTGTATATACCTACTACTAACTTATTACTGGTCATAAACTATCATCTCCTAACCTCTAGATGGACAGCGCATACGAGACATGGGTCATAAGCTCTAACTAAAGCCCCTACCTTAGCTTCAACCTCTGTCAGACTCACTCCCTCCTCCAATAAATTCTTACTTAATGACTTAGTAGTTACTTCAATATGTTTTGAGAACATGACTGTAGGTGTTATTATGTTAGCATATGTTATAACTCCCTCATCATTTAATCTGTAATGATGTATTAGTAAACCTCTAGGAGCTTCTATAACTCCGACGCCTTCGCCAGCCCTGACCTTAACATCAGTACGTATGTTTAAGTCCTTCTCCTTCAAACCACCTAATATCTCTTTAGAACTAACTATACAGTACAGAAGTTCTACAGCTTTAGCTTTAAGATTACTGAAGGGATTCGTAAGCTCTCCCCTCACATCACTCACAACATCTGAAATACCTGATAACCTCTCACTAAAAGCTAGTAGTCTAGCTCTAGGACCTACAAAGAATGTCTTACCCCTATATAGGCAGTACTTAGATGTTGAGTACTCACTAATACCTTCACTTATATAGTTTAAGTACTCAGACTTTCTAAATCTAACACCATCACTACCTACTACATAATCACTCATCGAGAGGTACCCGGTAGGTGAGTCTAAGACTACGTAATGTGGTTCTGGATCCTCCAGCTTCGGTAGGTTTAAATCTACGATATATCTGATTAATTCCTGAGCAACTTTCTCAGCTTTATCTAAAGTCTTCATAGTCTTCTCCAACACCTCCCTTGTTAAGTTCTTAGTAAATCCGCCTACACTATATGTATTCGGATTAACTATCCTACCAGCTAGGAGTTTCGTTGCTTGGAGACATAAGGTATTTAATATCATAGCCGACTTAACTAACTCAGGCTTCGACAACATTAACTCATTTAGGTTCCTACTGTTGAGATAATCAAGTATTGCTAAGAAGTATAGATGTACTACTGTATTCTGAGCTATTTGAATCTTATTCATAACTTCCTTAAGCATTATAACATCCTCACTAACCTCTACCTTCAGAGCATCCTCAACAGCACTTACTGAGGCTAGGAAGTGAGCGACACTACATGCACCACAGATCCTAGATACTATATAGGGGACTACAGTGAACTTCTTACCAATAATCACGTGTTCGAAGAATCTAAGATCATCCATAACTACGAATTTAGTCCTTACATCCTTATCACGTAGGTCTACCTGAACTTCTAAATGCCCGAATACCCTATCTACCTTACTCTGAATACTTAAACTCATGTCTCATCACCTGACTTAAACTTCCTAAACAACTCGCTGATGATACCTACTGTAGGTAGGGAACTCCAAAAGAGTTCACCAAGTCTTAGAATATCCTTCATATCTATACCGTACTTAACATACAGCTTAACCCCCTCCTCCAACACATCATACCTACTTACAGGACCTCTACAACCTATACATGGGGAACGTTCATTAGTACATACAGCATTACACCCAGCTATAGTTATAGGTCCTAAACACGGTACACCCTTAGCAAGCAAACACTCACTACCATATAAACTACATTCCGAACATATAGGTATTCCCTCAACACCGTAATCCTTCGAAAGTTTTAGTAATTGACAGTAACCTCCCTTCATACTACATGACTGACACTTAATCTTATGAGACGCTAGTATTAACTCAATTATAGCTCTACGGTATTTAAGAACCCTCTCACTATCAGTAAATACTTTAAGTCCTTCAGCTACTGGGTAAGCACATGCTGGGACTAACCTACCACCACTTACCTCAACTATACAGACTCTACATGTAGCTTCATTAAAGATCCCTTTAAGGTAACATAATGTAGGTACTTCATACCCTGCCTTAACTATAGCGTTAAGCAATGTTGACTCAGCATCTACATCTACTTCCTTACCATTCACGAATACCTTAACCATCTAATCACCTCTTAACTACTGCCCCCTGCGGACAGGTTATGAAGCATTGAGAACACCTAATACATCTAGATTTATCTATCATGTACGGCTTACCCCTCTCACCACTAACAGCATTAGTAGGACATACCTTAGCACATAACCCACAACCAACACATTTAGTAGGATCTACCCAGTACTCAACTAATCTTGCACAAACCCCTGCAGGACACCTCTTCTCTCTTATATGAGCTATATACTCATCTCTAAAGTACCTTAACGTGGATTTTACTGGGTTAGGTGCTGTACCACCTAAAGCACATAAACTACTACCTACTATAGCATCACTTAACTCAGTAAGTATCTCTAAGTCTTCCTCACTACCCCTACCCTCAGTAATATTATTTAATATGTCGTAGAGTATCTTCATACCTATACGGCATGGAAAGCACTTACCGCAGGATTCAGCTAGGGTGAAGCTAGTGAAGAACTTAGCTACATCAACCATACAGTTCTTATCATCTATTACTACAACTCCTCCTGAACCCATGATAGCCCCAGCACTCTGTAAAGTCTCGTAATCAACTGGAGTATCCAGCATATCTGAGGGGACACAACCACCGCTAGGGCCGCCGACCTGTACCGCCTTAACATTCCTCCCTTCTGGGGGACCGCCTGCTAGGTCATAAACTAACTTCTTAAGTGTTATACCTATAGGTACTTCATAAGCACCAGTACGTCTTACAGAACCTGTAATACAGAACATCTTAGTACCTTTACTCTTCTCAGTCCCATACTTAACGAACTCATCAACACCTACTTGAAATATTGTTGCTACATGTGCTACTGTCTCAACATTGTTTATAACTGTAGGTTTACCCCATAAACCTTTAGTTGCTGGGTATGGAGGCCTCTGCCTAGGTCTAGTACGTCCTTCAATAGCTGCTATTAATGCTGTTTCCTCACCACAGACAAACGCACCAGCACTTAATATAACCTCTATATCGAAGTTAAAACCGCTACCTAAGATATTCCTACCTAATAACCCGTACTTCCTAGCCTCCTCAACAGCTTTTGATAATCTCTCAGCCATTAAAGGCTTCTCAGCCCTAACGAAGATATAGCCTTTAGAAGCACCTATAGCGTAAGCACCTATTATCATACCCTCAACAATTCTGTAGGGGTCTGCCTCAGCTAATAACCTATTCATGAACGCTCCAGGATCTCCTTCATCAGCATTAACTATGAAGTACTTAACATCACTTACTTGTGATTGAGCTATATCCCATTTAATCCATGTAGAGAACCCAGCACCTCCACGTCCTCTAAGACCTGACCTCTTAACAATCTCGATAACAGTCTTAGGGGTAGTGTTTAATGCTCTCTCAAGTCCTTTAAAACCACCGAAAGCTATGTACTCCTCAATAGATTCCGGATTAACTACACCGCAATTCCTAGAAACAAACCTTACTTGATTAGACCAAGGAGTTAGTTCCTCAAGTAATGGTGCCTTAGGAGTAGGTAGTGTTAATCCTCTAGACCTAATTGCAAATGCTCTAGATAGGTCGTTATTTAAGTACTCTCTAATTATTTTAGGTATGTCTTCAGGCTTAACATTAGCGTATATTACTGATGGGAAGTCCTTCCTAGAAATCTCTAACCACGGATCTATGTAGCAGAGACCTATACAACCTGTAATTCCGATATCTATGTTTAAACCGCTTGACTTAACCTCCTTAACAACTACATCATATACTTCCCTAGCTCCAGCAGCTAAAGTACAACTAGCTATCGGTACTTTAATCTTTAACCCGTACCTCCCATACTTAATCTCATCAATCCTCCTCTCCCTCTTAACCCTACACTCAGGACTCTCATGACATAGAGGACCTTCAGTCCTACACCTAACATAATGTTTACATGGGTATTCCGGTGTATGCCAACACCTACTACAACACTTATCCATTAAAGTCCACGTACTCATACTTAAACACCTGATTTCCTCTTACTGGAGGTGAGACCCCTATACTTTAAAGCTAATTTCCTAGCTTCTTGTACATTGACGTACCCATGCAGGTACCTTTCACTACCATCCCTACTAACAACCATGATCACTGGTGCTAATGAACAACAACCAAAGCATCTAGCCCTCTCAACACTAACTAAACCATCAGGAGATGTAGTACCTCCCTTAATACCTAAAGCATCTCTTAAAACCTTATAATTATCTTGATTACCTTTTAAATGACATGCCGTACCCATACAGACTAAAAATATGTAGTACCCCGGGGGTTCGAGCTTGTATTGATGGTAGAAAGTAGCTACGTTAATTATATCTGATAGGGGTATCCTCATAATGTTTGAGAGTTTCTCAAGAGCTTCCCGAGGTAGGTACCCATAAACTGACTGTATCTCCTGAAGTATCCTCATAAGATATTGCCTACTACTATACCTACCAAGTATATCTGATAAAACATTATCTACGTTACTTACCGTGGGCATGTAACCACCCTTAAGGTAATCATACTTAGCCTTAAGCTTATCATCAAGAGGTATTTGAAGAAAGCTTTAAAAGCTTTCTTACGATATCACCGTTATAAATCTCGATTAGAATAGTCATGAAAATATAATAAATCTTTATTTTAAGTATACTACTCATTCCATATTCTCTAAAATTGCGTTAACAGCTATTCTAGCAGCTGTTTTAACAACCTCACTACACTTATCAATAGCTCCACTACTGATGAACTCGTTAAGTTCATTAGGATCTCTTAAGTTATAGTACCTACCGAATAACCTTATATGTATATCCCTACATCTAACACTTCCGAAGGACTCTTTAAACTCATCAAATACTTTATAACTAACCTCCATAGCCTTCTTATAACCTTTAGATTCTGTTGTAGGTTCTAACCTATCACGTCCGAATACTAAGCTAACAGCCATTAAAGCACCTAGTAAAGCACCGCAGACCTCACCACCCCTAGCTACACCCCCGGCTAACGCTGAAGCAGCTTTAAATACATTACCATCACTTAAGTTAAGGACATCCTGAACAGCTTTTAAAGTCATTTGAGAACATCCATGGTATTTAAGGTCTAACTCCTTAGCTAGAGACTCAACCCTACTTATCAATAACTCCTTATCTAGACGCATTTAAAAACCCCTAACACCTACTACGTAGGAATTAATAAGTTCATGATATTTTAAAATTACATATGGGTTTAGTTCTTACGGTGGTATCTTGAGTTCTAAAGTCAGTCTAGCCCTCATATTCTTTGGTAGGGAGGGAGTACCTTTAACAGCTTGGCCACGATACAATTACGATGTTGGGGGAAGGGTTAATGAGTTATTAAGTGAGTGTAGTAGTTGGTGTGTAGATGATTGCGAGTTTGTTATTAAGAAGTAGGTTAAAAGTGAGGAGGATTTAAGAAGGTCTAACAAATTTGATGGTGTAGTTATCTACATACTTACAACAGGTCTTAAGTATGTTCTATTCTATAGTGTTGTCAGGAAGCTAGGTAAGCCAACCCTAATACTAACTGAACCTTACTACTCATTAGCACGGCCTAGAATTACTCAGCTTATGAGGGGGATTACCCAGTAATCAGTATATCCTCAAGTAGTAGGGAGGATAGATCTGAACCATATGCTACCCATACACATGATGAGAATGTGAGACCAGCTGTTATTATGACTAAAATGAGTGTAGGGCAGGTAATCACTGTATGTCAAGTATCATCAGACTTCAGTAAACTCTACCTACATATTAATAAGGTAGTTGATACACCTATAATAGACTTAGGATGTAGGACTAAGATTAAGACTTACGTAAGGAATGTTAGGGAGTGGTTATGGAGTTATAGACAACCACTCCATAGGGTGGTTACTTACGATGACTGGAGTTATGAGTTATCTAGTTAGCTAGGTTGATGAGGTTAGAAGTAGTTTACGAACCTGAATAACATATCTTAACTACTTAATACCTCATTCAGTAAGAACTCTAGTAACTCCCCTAAATCATTGAATACCGCTACTGCATTAACACTACATAACTCATACTCTGTATACCCATCAGTACTTAACCCTATAAAGTATGAGCCTAAATTATTTGCTAAGTAACCATCAGTACAGGAATCACCTAAGACTACAGCATCATCACCTCTAACACCGATTAACTGGTCAGTATATGGTTTAGGCCTCCCACCAATATCTCTACCACATATACGTACCTTATCAGTAGGTATCCCCAACCTACTGATTATGAATGATATCACACTATTAGGTTGGAGTGATGAGATATACACCTCCTTACCATTACTAATAAGTAACTCAAGTAATTCTCTAGCTCTTAAATCAGTAACTACCCTGTACAACGCTACTAACTCATACTCCTCAAGGATTTTAGAGAATAGTTGGAAATCCTTATGAATACCCCACTCACCATAACATAACTTAATTAAGTCGTAAGGATCTACATAACTCTTGATTAAATCTATGTTAAAACCCCTCTCAATCATAGCCTTAGCTAACTCCCTCCTAACACTTATGAAGTCAATAAACTGTGTAAATCTATGAACGATAACACCATCAAAATCCAACACATATGTAGACCTCCTTAAAGCATCACGTAGATGTACCTCACTACGGTTAGGACATATGAACACTTATCAACACCTCAACACTCTAAACTTAAATTCTTAGGATATACCTAATTAAGATTTATCAATGCTTAAACATTAAGTTAAGTAGTACACCACCGTTACCTAACCATCTAGGTAATCTAATGATATGTGGGTTTAGGAATTTATCCACTATAACTACCCCAACATAATCTGGTACGTATGTGAAAGCCCATGAATATGCAGTATATGGGAGGACCACGTAGACATAATCAGAAATTAATACCCTAGTACTTAACTGCTTAAGTAACTTAAGCTTAGGCCTCCTCTTAACCTCAAACACATGAACTGAAGGTCTGAGGATATCCGGGACTACAACAATTAAATCTATCTCTAAACCACCAACATATACGTTCCTCCCCATATGAATAGCTATACTATCAAATAACTTCAAGCAAGCATCAATTAACTCACTCTCATCTTTAAATACCTTCAAAGCCCGACAATATAAGTTGAAGACTATTTAAAATAACTACCTCTAAATACCTCAATAACTCAACACCATCAACTAGTATTACCGCTTAAGAGTAGAAAATCTTAGGAAAAGGTCTCGCCCCACTACGTGAAGATCTAACCGGTAAGCATAAGCCTACAGGGCTTTAACCCTGCAAGCTCATACTTATCAGTTAGATCTTCACGTAGTGGGTTGGCGCCGTTAATATCTATGTTACGAATCTAATTAACCTTAGCATTATAATACGTAGAGTTTTTTATGATGTGTGGTTAAGGTGTTAATAAATTTTCTGATGTGTAAGTCATTAGGTATTACTTACTGATTTCATGAGTGTTTACTTAGTCCTTAATTTATATTTCTATCTCCTTACTCTTAGCTTGACTCCACATACCTGGTATTAATATCGATAGAGCTGGTATTAATTCAAGCCTACCTAACCACATATACATTATTAGTACTACCTTACTCAACGTATTTAGGTTTTGAAATGATATGTATGCAGGTCCTACATTACCTTGAGCTGATGCTATTGCTGAGAGTGCTGAGAATGGGTCGTAACCTAAGGACGTCAGTGTTAAAGTACCTAAAACTACAGCTATGAGATATAATGATATGAATGAGAGTATCCTTAATATTAATCCCTCCTCAACTACATGGGTATCTATCTTAATAGGTTTTACAATAGCTGAAGGTAGGTATAGACGTTGTAATTCATTAACCATAGCTTTAAAGGTCACTACTAACCTACCTACCTTAATAGCACTACCAGTTGAGCAGATATTACCTCCTATAAACATCAGGATTAAAAGTAGTGATTTAGAGAATGGAGGCCAGTAATTAATATCTACTGTTAAGTAACCTGTTGTTGTTGCTATCGATACTACCTGGAAGACAGCATATCGAAGTGCTTGCAGTATATCTAAACCTAAGTTCAACATTAAATCCAGTGTTACAGTTATTGATGCTATTGAAATTAAGAGTATATAGTACCTCACCTCATAATATTTAAAGAATGCTTTAACACCGTACTTGAAGAGCATGTAGTGTGCTATAAAACTAGTAGCTCCTAAGAACTCAAACACTGTGAGGGTCCCCTCAATATATAGGTTATTAAAAGCTGCTATACTAGCATCCCTAGTTGAGAACCCTCCAGTAGCTATTGCCGTGAATGAGTGGGTGATAGCTTCGAACGGATGCATACCGAATATTACCAGTATTACAGTACATATTAGTGTGTAGGACGTGTAGATAATCCATAAATCCCTAACCGTCACCCACGTTGAAGCTCTAATCTTAACCTCCCTAGCCTCTGCTAAGTATAGTTTGAAGAGCTCAGCAGTACTTGGAATACCTACTATCACTATAGTTAGGAGTACTATACCCATACCACCAACCCATTGAGTAAGTGCTCTCCAGAACAGTATGGTCTTAGGTAGTGATTCAAGATTAGTAAGTAACGTCATACCAGTAGTTGTGAAACCTGACATACTTTCGAAGTAAGCATCAACGAACGGAATACCACATATTATCATATATGGGATAGCACCTACCAACGGTAGTAGTAACCAGCTAATACCAGCTACTAATAACGCACAACTAAGGCTTAAGTGAGTTATAGGTATATAACGTGATGCAATGTAGGTGGAGATTATCAAAGACATACCTAAGAAAGTGAAGACTAAAGCATTTCCAACCTCACCGTAGAGTAAACCTATAAATGCAGGTAAGAGTAGTATCACACCTGAAGCTGTTAGAATCCTAAGTAATGAAGAAATCAACGACTGATAACTCTTAACAATTAATTTAAACCTCATCAACACGTAGTCACATCCTACACTCCTAATACCCTACAACTAATAAATACTGATAAAACTGTAAAGCCTGTTACAGTAATGAATTTAGTAAAAAGAAATTATTTAAGTTTAAATCCTTAACTCATCACTCCTTACACGTAAATTCCTTAACTTTTACAAAGTTCTTAAATATCGGTTCTTCACCACCAGGTGGTGAGTACACGAATAAGAATTCAAGTGTTTGACAAGTTGATGTATTCTCAAAACCGTGCTCCTCACCTACTGGTGCGTAAACTAACGTGTAGGGACCTACAGGAAACTCCTTATCCTTAGTGAAGAACTTACCCTCACCATGAATTATAAACATAATCTCCTCACAACAATCATGCTTATGTAGTGGTACCCTAACACCAGGCCCCATAACAGCTAATCCAATACTCATGTTCTTAATACCTATTAACTGAGGATTACCGTAGATCCTAACCCTACGTAATAGAGTTTCAGGGTGGTGGAATTCAGCAGCATCTGAAAACTTAATCACCTTCATACAGAACCCTCAAGTATATAGTAACACTAAATCAAAAATACTTTCTTGAAGCCCACCAACTTCAGTAGATAGTGGTTCATTCTATCATTCCCGAATCACTACTCCTTAACAGTTACTCATCCCCATATACTCAGGTAAATCCAATCCTTAAGTGATTAAACTAATCCTAAACACATAAAGCTCATTAAGTCCATCAACACATACAATCACCTATAGAAGACTTCATAACCCCAGCATAACATCAGGGACACTACAAGTAGTTAAGACTAAGACAACCGTGAATAATTACCTTATGATTTATGAAGTCTACAGAACTACCCTCTCCTCAACTCTACATTAGCATATATTAAGTAAATCACTTAAATCCCCTACCATACTAACTAGATATTACCTCAGCTTTACCGTAGTTACTTAACGTTTCTGTGAGTTTAGGTGTGTTCTTAGTATATAGTAGGAATCTTACTGTGTATCTACCGTGCTTCCTAGACAGCTCAACACACTTCCTATTACTATACTCTCTCACTAGATAGTCCTTACTTAACGGGAACTTAATAACTATGTACTGACTACTTGATACTATACCTCTATCATAGACTTCATAACCTCTTAACACGTAGGTTAATGTCTTAACCCTAAATACTAACTCTGAAGCTAGGTACAGTATGTAAGGTACTACGAATCCGATAATATACGCTATTAGTCTTAAGTTTAAGTCAGTAATTACGAATCTAGGTAGGATTAAGTAGAAGTATATGAAGTACCATAAGAATATAGGTACTATAATTACTGACTCAAGCAACGCCTTATAACTCTGCTTTCTGAACTCCTCATATAATGTGAAGTCCTTCTCAAGCAACCTAGATACTTCATCATCATCAACCTCAAATAATATACTACCACGTCTTACCTCATCAGCTATAACATCAAATAACTTTGGTGGTTTCCTAGCCGCTCTACGACTTATATAGACTGTTAACGTTATAACCATTATAAACGTTAGGAATACTACTAACCTGAATTCTGGGTAGTAAACAAGTGTGACAGCTAGTAATATGAGTAACGTTATAACCCCAACATGTGTGAGTACTTCAGTAATACGCGAAAATATCACCTAAGATAACTCATTAGTAGAGCTAAAATATTTTTAAGCTTACTTAAATATCTTAAGATGGTTTTACCATGAAGTTAACTAAGGAAACTTTAAGAGGTGTTATAGTCGCTATAGTAACCCCGTTCAGAGATGATTACGAGTTAGATATTGAAGGTTTGAAAGTATTAACTCAGTACTTAGTTGAGTGTGGTGTTCACGGTATTATGACTACTGGAGGTAATGGTGAGTTCCCTCACTTACTACCTAATGAGAGGTTTAAGGTACTTGAGGTAGTTAGGGAGGTAACACCGTCAAATACTTTATTAATAGCTTGTGTATCTGCATGTGGTTTGAAGGAGTCTTTAATGTATGTTAAACATGCTGTAGATGTAGGTGCTGATGGTATTATATCAACACCTCCATACTACTATAAGTTACCTCAGGAATCAATCTATGAATTCTTTAAGGAATTAGCTGAGAAGTCCGAATTACCTGTAGTCGTGTATAATAACCCAGCATATACGGGTCATAACATCACTCCGAAGTTAATGAGTAGGATTGCTGAGTTAGGTAATGTTGTAGGTATGAAGCAGAGTAATAGTGATTTAGGTCAGACTATAGAGATTATAAGACTTATAAGTCATAAGGTCTCAGTCCTTACAGGTATTGATAGTCAGTTCTACCCGACGTTATGTGTTGGTGGGCGTGGGATATTCTCAACAGCTGCTTGTGTAGTACCTAAGCAGATGGTGAAGCTCTACAACGAATTCATTAACGGGAATTATAAGGAGGCCTTCGAACTACATCTTAAACTCCAAGAACTATTTAGATTCTTTGAGTATGAGCCAGGGTATGTAGCACCATGTAAAGTAGCACTTAAACTACTAGGGCTTCCAGCAGGCCCTGTACGTAAACCACTACCCTCGTTAACACCTCAAGAAGTTGAGGAACTTAAGAACATATTAGTTAGTTTAGGCTTCACGGTAAGTTAGATGTCAAGGACCTTAACTAAGTTTAAGGTTAACTCCTGGTTAATCCTTACACTATGTTTTTTAATAAACTTCGTATTAGGTTTTAAGCATGTCTGGTCAGTACTAGTACCTTATATAGAGGTAGACCTCAGAATATCTAGAGCTCTCGTCGTACTACCTTTTAGTTTAATGTCTATAGTGAACGTCGTAGGCTTCTCAACAATTGATTACGTTAAGTCTAGATTAGGTCTAAAACTAACACTAACACTAACAACAGCCTCAACAGGTCTAGGCTTAATACTAGCATCAATATCTCAGGATATAATAATGCTTACTATCTCCTACGCATTCATATACGGTATTGGTCAAGCCTTAGGTTACGTGTTAGCAGTTACCTTAGGTGTTAAGTGGCTCTACAGAACTCGTAGAGGGTTAGCTGCAGGTCTAACATCAGGAGGTTATAGCTTAGGTACTCTAGTACTAGCCCCAATAACCTCCTACTTAGTAAGTTACTTCGGGTGGAGGTTAACAATCTTAGTAATAGCTATAGCATCAATCGTTGTTATGTCAATAGCAACTTTAGTCCTTACCGAACCACAAGATGATGTAGTTAGTTCTAGGACTTACACCCCATTAGATATCCTTAAAACTAAGACTTTCTACATAGCTTGGTCTATGATATTCCTCACAAGCTTGATAGACGGTTTCGCAGCCTCACACCTAACACCGTTTGTGATAGAGTATGTAGGTGTAGGTGTTTTAATAGCATCAACAGCTGTTAGTGTATACTCATCAGTAAACTTCCTAACTAGGATAGTGATTGGTGAGGTAGCTGAACGCTTAGGTATTTACAGGATATTAATGATTACGTACATAATATCAACGTTGAATATAGTGTTACTCCCAACTTATAGGTCATTACCTCTAGCATACTTAGGATCATCACTTATAGGTGTGGTCCACGGAACTAACGTGGCTTTAATACCTTTAATAGCTGCTAGGATGTGGGGTACTAAGTACTTAGGAAGTAACTACGGCTTACTACTAACTTCAGCTACTATGTCAATGCTTGCAGGCCCTATAATAGGTGGTTTATCCCATGACTTAACAGGTAATTACGGCTTAAGCATGGTTATCCTAGCTATAGCCTCAGCTACAGGTATACCGTTACTATATATTATTAGGAAGGAAATCACTCAGAGTTAATACCTTCAAATTCCATAAGCTTCCTTATATTACTAACCTCCGTCGGGTCCGGCTCCTTAACTGAGAACCAAGCATCTATTACCTCCTTAGCTAACTCCTCAGAAAGTAGTCTAGCACTTAATGCTAGTACATTAGCATCATTCCATAGTCTAGCCCCTTGAGCAGTCCTAGCATCTACACATAACGCAGCTCTAACACCTCTAACCTTATTAGCAGCTATAGATACTCCAGTACCTGTATAACATATGACTACCCCGTAATCAACAGCTTTAGAAGCTACTAACTTACCTACCTCAAAACCTACTTCAGGCCATGGCTCAGGCTTACCACTCTTAATACTACCTACTAATACTACCTCAAAACCTTTAGACCTTAAGTAATCAACTATGAAATTACATATACGGTAATTATCATCAGAACCAACAGCAACTCTAACCATTAACCCATCACCAACTCATAATTAATGAATTCAATACCTAATAAGTAACTTACGATCATTAAGTCATTAATCACATCACCAGGTATTAAGATATGGTGATTACTTATAGCTATGTTCGGGAGGTTACTTAAGTCTACATTAGCTTCAACAACTGCTTGAGTCCTACACATCTCATTAGATAGTAAACCACTACTCACTAATCTTACCTTAAGAACCGCTATAGTTGATAAGTCCTTATCAATACCTACTAATGTGTATGTACCTTCAGGTAACTTACATGTTAATGCGTACGGACGTCCAGACTCAAAATGAGTTACTACACTACATTCAGTAGTTAATTTAGTAGCTATAGTACAGTGAGCTAGTTTTAATTGCTTACTACTAACTCCAGAGATGTTAGCTATCCATGAGTACTTACCTAAAGCCTTAGATATTAACATAAGTAGTAATGACCTTAAATCCGCTTCACATGCAGTAACTATACCATCATCGTTAAGTAAAGATACTGGAATACATGGTGTAATACCGTACTTAGTCAGATACGTAGTTAAGTATGAGAAACAATCAATACCTAAAGCATTAAAACCTTCAATATCTGTAAGCTTCTTTAAAGCTACGTATATCTTAAGGATTTTCTTAAGGTAATCAATATTAAGACCTGATATACTTACTATACTCTCGAACCTCTTTAAAACCTCTAAAACTTCATCTTCACTAACTTCGCTAACCTTACGTTCAAATTCTTCAAAACTTATTGAGATTACTTTAGAGTTTAAGACTTCCTCAAATAAATCACGATCTTCATCATCTACACTACCTATAACCCCTACCTTCAAATTAATTAACCGTGCTACAACTCTACTAATCCTTAAGACATAACCCATAATCTTAAGACAATCACTACCCCTTAAATCACTACATAAGAATATGTATGCAGGTATACCCTCCCTCTCAACTCTACTCCTAGCAGATATTGCTGATGCTAAACTATTATGTCCCTCATGAGCTATTAGTATAGCTCTCCTAACACCACTTGAACTTAATAACTTAGTAGCTAGCCTACTAGTACCTCCAGTAAGTATTAGAAGTATAGGTAATGAATTACTAACCACATCTATAACATCCTTACTTAACCCCTCATCAGAATCAATGATGTTTAAGACCTTAACATCATTACTGAGGAAGAAGTCTTTAAATGATTTAAAGAGTTCTTCATAGTATTGAGGGTCATGAATCTTAGATGCTAGAGGAACTACAACTACATCTATAGCCATGCTAATTACCTAGTAATTAGGGTTAAGTAATTATTTAAATTTAAATCCTGGTTTAAAGTATTAATAGGGTTTATATGGGTAGCATCACTTGGTATGGTCATGCATGTACTTTAGTAGAGTTAGACGGTGTTAAGGTATTAATAGATCCTTGGGTTACTAACCCGTTATCACCTTATAAATCAGTTGAGGATTTTGTTAGGGATGTAGGTAGTATTGACTATATAGTGGTAACTCACGATCATGGAGATCACGTAGGTAATACTGTAGAACTACTTCAATTACTTAAGGAGGCTAAGTTAGTAGGTATTTACGAATTAGCTACTGAGTTAGGTAGTAGAGCAGGTATTGATAGGATTGTAGGTGCTAATATTGGTGGGCCTATAAGGCTAGGTAAGATAACCGCAGTCTTAACACCTGCTCACCACTCATCAAGTATAGGTGATCCTACAGGTATAGTATTGATAGGTTCTGAAGGTAGTGTTTACCATGCAGGTGATACTGGATTATTCACAGAACTAACACTACTTAGGGAGTTATATGATATAGCCGTAGCTTTACTACCGATTGGAGGTCACTTCACTATGGGTGTTAAAGAAGCTATTAAAGCTACTGAGTTATTAAGACCTAAATACTTAATACCTATACACTACAATACCTTCGATTTGATAAGTACTGATCCGGGGGAGTTTAAGAGAGGTGTTGAGGGATTAGGTATAGGTACTGAGGTAGTAATATTAAGACCTGGTGAAAAATTTACTTTCAAGTAGGGATAGACTAATCTAAAGATTATGAAGATATTAGTTTTTCAATTACTGTTATCCTAGTCTCTAAAGACGTTATCAGTCCTTGTAATCTATTCAAGTATGACGTAGCTTCAACCTCCCTACCCTCAGACAGTGATTTCTGCGTAAGTGTTAGTAATTTCTTAGACTCATTAACATCTCTAACTACCTCATCTAATAATCTCTTAACCATACTCTTCTTAGGACCTTCCCTCATCTCATCCACCTTCTTCATAATACCCTCTACATCCTTCACAATCTTTTCTAACTTGTTAGATAGGTTATCCATTAACGACTTAATAGCATTACTAACACCTACACCTCTAACCTCTAAATGCTTAAGTATGTTGTAGATCGGTTCTAACCACGTCTTAATCCTCGATAAGTTAACACCTACACTTACAACAATATGTAATGCTTTAATACGGTCTCCAGCCTCATAAGCCTTAACAGCTTCTTCTAAACTCATGTTTAGAGAGTCTAGGATCTCCTCATATCGTTTGATAGTTGTTAAGTTCACGAACTTACATATGGTTACGTTTGTAGGTTGTGAACAGATATCAACTAACCTACTCTTAACATAAGTTAATGACTCATTAACTACTCTTAACGACTTCCTAACCCTCTCTAAAGTTACGTTGAAGGCCTTATCTATGTTCCTAACAGGGACCTCACCTAAAGATTTACTAATTTCATCACGTATCTTAGGAATCTCAGTTCTTACACTAGCTAAGACTTCCGTAATATCCTTAATCCTTGAGTAATCAACTCTCTGTAACATAGTTGTTAGATTATTAAGTCTTTCTAACACATCCTCTATCCTATCCAGTACTTGAGTTAAGTTATGTTCTAACGCTATACTCCTTAACTCCTCAACCTCCTCCTTAAACTCCTCAACATCAACACCATACTTACTTACTAACTTATTAATGAATTCCCTAACTACTTCAGGTTTAGGTTGGGGAATAACTCTTAACTCCTTACTTAAATTCCCGAGTAATTCCTTAGTGACTAATATCCTAGCTGTAGTATTCTTTAAAAACTCAATAGGTACTGTAGGGACCTTCAATACTTCTAACTTCTTAGCTACCCTATCTAATACTCCAATAACTTTATCGAGTTCCTGTACTGCCCTCTCAATACCTACAACATCAGGTTTTCTTAATGTATCCTCAACCCTCCTCTCCATAACCTCAGAGAAGCCCTTAACCCTAACACCATCTAACTTACTATTAACTACTTTCAAAGTATTCATTAACTCAGTAATGTCCTTAGCTCTCGATATGTTACTGACCTCATCAAGTGATACACCGTATAATCTCTCTATAGTCTTTACCCTAGCTTCTAACGACCTCCTCAACCCCTCATAATATCTATCACTAACACCTTCACCAGCTCTAACTCCAACCTCCTCTCTAACCCTACTTAATACTTCCTCACACTTCTCCATAAACTTCTTAAGCTCATCATCACTTAACATAGAGATATTAGTATTTACTAATCTCTCAACCTCAGACCTAAGCTCTGATGAGATATTAAGTGTTAGTGAGTTCCTCAGTAGATTCTGTAGGAGTAAAACTCTATCCCTAACCCCTACAGTCTGCTGTGATGAAGTTACTACAGTAGTCATAGGTATTAACAACATAACCAATAACGTTAAAGCTATTAACTTACGTACATCCATACCTACCCCCACTACTAACATCCTACTATAATGTATTTTAGGGTAATTGTGAAACACTTTTTCCCACCCGTTCCACCCTCATACCTTAACATCCCTCACTAACGTCACTCTATTCTGAAGCCCTACCTTCTCAACCTTAACAACTCCTAACTTCTCAAGCCTCTTAACATGCCTCCATAACGTAGTCTTAGGTACGTTTATGGAGTCCTGAAGTTCTGCCTGTAATGCAGAACCTCCCCTAGCCCTCAACTCCCTAATAATACTCCTATCAACATCATCAAGTAACTTATCTATATCCCCAACCTTCCTCCTACGTATTAATACGTAGGTAATACCTGAAGCTAAAGTAACTACTGTTATACCGGTAATCAGTAGTAGTATGTAGTCGGGTTTCGGAGTCACTACTGTAGGTGGTGTTGTAGTTGGTGTTTGAGTTATGTTCTGTATACGTAACGTATATACTATCTCTTGAGGACCTCTAACCACTAGAGTAAGTATCCCGTCCTCCTCCTTAAAACTAATTATATTCTTAGGTAGTGTTAGTAGGATAACATTTAACGTCGGTATCCTTAAAGTTAAATTATCATCAGTATTAATAATTAAGTGGAATACATTACCTACTAATGATACGTTAGCTATATATGAAATCTCAACAACTGATGACTTATCAAGAATTACGTATAATGTGTTGTTCTCATATATTGTAGGTAGGACCCTACCATCAGTTAAAGCTATTATAGATGCTGCTATAGGTTCTATAGGTAGCGTAACTGATTGTAGACCCTCATTAATTTCTACTGTAATACTTACTAAACAAATACCGAACTCATTAATTTCTACGTTAATTGCCTGAGCACTTACAGTAGTAGTTAGGAAGAGTATTAGGGTAAGTATTTGCTTATAGAGGTGCTTAACTTTAGTCATGTTAATACCTCCACAATTATTCAATTACTCCTTTATAATCCTAAACTTAATAGTTTAATATATGTAATTTAGTCATCATTAAGTGAGTTTAAATTTATAAAACTTATAATTTTTCTAGTGTAGAATTACTTGTGATTGTATGAAAGCTGCATTACTTCGTGAGATCGGTAAGCCCTTAGTTATTGAGGAAGTCCCTGATCCTAAACCTGGGGTTGGTGAGGTTGTTATTAGGGTTAAGGCTGTAGGTATATGTCATTCAGATCTTGAGATTATTGAAGGTAAGATCCCCTTACCTAAACCATTACCTCATATACTCGGTCATGAAGTTGCAGGTGTTGTTGAAGTTGTTGGTGAAGGTGTTACTCATTTAAAACCTGGTGATAGAGTTGCTCTCTCATGGCTTTGGTGGACTTGCGGTAGGTGTAGGTACTGCTTAGTAGGTCGTGAGAACATATGTGAGAATCAAGTGAATACCGGTTATAGTGTTGATGGCGGTTATGCTGAGTTTGTTAGAGCTCCAGCTTCCCACGTACTTAAAATCCCTGATAACGTACCGTTCCCAGAAGCTACTTCAGCTACAGATGCTGTAGCAACACCCTACAGAGCACTTACCTTTGCTTCTAGAGTATATCCTGGAGACCTAGTCGCCATATTCGGTATAGGTGGTTTAGGACATAATGCTGTTCAGATAGCTAAGGTATTAGGTGCTAAGGTAGTTGCTGTAGATGTACTTGAGAGTAAGTTAGAATTTGCTAAGGAGTTAGGTGCTGACTACCTAGTAAATGCTTCTAAGGAAGACCCAGTCAAGTACATTAAGGACTTAGGAGGTGCTGACGTAGCACTACCTACAGTAGAGTCTCTTAAAGCTATGAGGCAAGCTTACGAATCCTTAAGACCTGGAGGGACTTTAGTACTTATAGGCTTACCAGTAGGTGAGTTATCACTACCAGTAATAGACTGGATTCTAAAGGATATTAAAGTAGTAGGTAATATAGGCTTCACAAGACATGACATACTCCAAAGCTTAAAACTAGTATCTGAGGGTAAGGTAAGACCACGAGTAGAGTTATACAAGTTTGAGGAAGTTAATGAAGCTATTGAGAAACTTAAGAGAGGAGAGGTTAGAGGGAGGGCAGTACTAACATTCTAAAACATAACTTTTTAATTAACACCTACCTAACCACCTAAACCTCATCCCGCCCCCTTATCTTCACTTAAGACCTCATCCTTACTACCCCTTCTAAAACCTCTTAAAATCTTAAACATACAGAATACTGAGTTAATACCCATCGCAGTAACGGATGTTTGAAGTCTTGAGATAACCTTAGAAATAGTAGATGCTGAACACTCTACATATGACCTTATAAATAATGACTGAAGTCTCTTCCTTATACCTACTAACGTAACCACCTATAAATTAAGTAGTTAGATAAAGTTAAAAAGGTTAAGATAGTTAGGAAGTATGAGCTGAAATAGATCTCTCACCCTTAGAACCTAAACAAGCATAATTTAAATAAATAATATTTAAACTACCTCACCCCCTTCAGTAAGTCCTCACAAGTAGTTTCAGTTTAATATTTCTATACATTAATAAACTCCTGTATAACTAGTTTTCACAAATTATGTATATAATTAAAAAGAAGTTTGATTTTATTAGATACCTAGACGTGGAGGTTCAAATATAGTCCAAATTATGAAGTACGAGATTAGGACTATAGACCATGCAACATTAGCTGTGACATGATACCACTTAGGTCTAAGAGGTTTTGGAAGGTATTTACGATTCATGTAGATTAATAATAATGTAATGAATGGTTGTGTAAGAGTTCCAAGCCGGTTCGCTATTAACCATATGAAGTAAGGAGTTCCTAAAGGTATACAGCAAATACCGTATGTTACGAGAGCTCCTAACATAACAAAGTACCAGAAACGATACGGTCTTCTACCAGCTACTTTAGGATGTTCTGTGTATATAGTATCAGTCCACATCCTCGCTATACCATCATATATAGAGAATTGAGAGTCGAATAGTGATGCAGCAATTACTATCCCGAAGAGAGAGAAAGCAAGCGGACCCCATACCTTACCAAATATCTCAGCTATAATTACTGCAATCCTCCATCCTGATGGAACTTCTAAACCGTAGACTTTAGCTGCAGTATATCCAGCTAAGCTAGCGATAAATGTGAACCAAATCCCACCTAATATTACGAAGAATACTATCAGTGTTATCCAATTCAACTTCATCCACTGATTGAATTTTCTAATCTCATTAGGATCCTGATAATCAACCATATAACCACTCCTCCTAATATCTTCAGGTCTAAACGCAAGACCTGTTACTCTCCCAAAATAAGCCCCCATACCCATACCTTTCTCTCTAACCCAATAAGTATGCCAGAAATTCCAGAATCCTCCTGCGGGCTGTAATAAGAATGGACCTATAGCAGCAATACTTATTCCTGCAGGGATAGTCCCTACAGCAAGCCACCCTCTTACTGTGTCCATGACACACTCAGGAGTTGTCATCAAGATCGTGATGATTGTTAACCCGGCATTAGCAACTATGAAACATGCATACATTATCCACTCTAAAGTTTTGTAAACATACTTACAGCAGGATCTTTATCGCTATAACAGAGCCTGACGCCTCAATAACTACATTAGCACCTCTACCATTAGTTATTTTTAATATTTGTTTTACAGGGTCTGTGGATGAAGCATCTATTAATTCATCAGCTACACCTATCTTCATAGCTAACTCTAACCTATACTTACTTACTTCAACTCCTATGACTTTAGAAGCTCCGGATAACTTAGCCAATTGCTGTATATATAGGCCTATAGGACCACAACCTAATACTACTACAACATCTCCAGGTCTAATATTAGCTTCATCTA